>JBPPNA010000185.1:0-7329 GCA_051306355.1 Acidimicrobiales bacterium
GCACCGTCAGATTCCGGCCGCCGGATCTGGCAGGGTGCTCGCATGCTGACCTCCTGGGACGACTACCCCGTCCACCAGATCGCCGAACCCGTCCGCCACGTCGGTACGAGCGACCGCAACTTCTACGACCGCTACTACTTCAACCTGCACTCGTGCAGCGACGAGCTGTTCGCCGTCATCGGGATGGGCGTGTACCCCAATCTCGGGACCCACGACGCCTTCCTCACGGTGCGCCGGGGCGACACCCATCACGTGGTGCGGGCCAACCAGCCCCTCGTCGACCGCATGGACACCTCCGTCGGACCCTTCCGGATCGAGGTGGTCGAGCCGCTCCGATCCCTCCGCATCGTGTGCGACGCGCCCGATCTGGCGCTGTCGTGCGACCTGCGCTGGGACGGCGTGTTCGAGCCGTGGATCGAGCCACGCCACTACTCCCGCAAGCACGGACGAGTCGTGTTCGACACCAGTCGCTTCGCGCAGAACGGTCGGTGGACCGGCTGGCTGCGGGTGGGCGAGGAGACCTTCGAGGTCACGCCCGATCGGTGGTGGGGAGCTCGCGACCGGTCGTGGGGCGTGCGCCCCGTCGGCGAGCCGGAGCCCGCAGGCATCCACGCCGATCCGGTGATGACCGGCATGTGGAACTACGTGCCCATGCAGTTCGACGACCACTCCGTCCTCATCCTCGTCCAGGAGGAGGGCGACGGCCACCGCACCATGGACGAAGCGGTTCGCATCTGGCACGACCCCGCCCGCGAGCCGGAGTGGCTCGGGGCGGCCCACCCGGAGCACACGCTCGAGCCGGGCACGAGGATGATCCGGACCCCGTCGACCTTCCACCTCCCGGACGCACCGGGCGGACCACTCGACATCACGTGCACGCCGTTGGTCCACAACTACCTCGGCATCGGCACCGGCTACGGCCTCGGGGACGAGTACCGCCACGGCATGTGGCTCGGCGACGACCTCACCGTCGAGGCCAAGTCGTGGCCCATGGACGAACTGGACACCTGGGCGTGGTGGGCCATCGTCGAGCACTGCGCCCGATTCGACTACGAGGACCCGACCATGGGGCCGCAGACGGGCCACGGCATGTTCGAGCACATGTTCATCGGCGCCTACCCGCCGGTAGGGCTGGCCGAGAGCACCAGCGTCGCTAGCTGAGCCGGTCGAGGGCGCGCTCGACCCCGGCCATGTACCCACCGCCGAACTTGATGGCGTGCACGATCAACGGGGCCAGTTGGTGCAGGGGAACCCGTGCCTCCCATCCGTCGCCGAGGGGGTGGGAGTCGGCGTAGCTGTCGAAACAGTCCGGGCCGAACCCGCCGAAGAGGCGCATCATGGCGAGGTCGAACTCGCGGTGCCCGCCGTGGGCTGCGGGGTCGATGAGCCAGCTGCGTCCGTCGTCGCCCACGAGCCGGTTCCCCGCCCACAAGTCGCCGTGGAGGCGGGCGGGTGCCTCCGGGTCTCCGCCGAGGTCGTCGAGCCGATCGGCGACTCGGTCGATTCGCCGGACGGTGCTCGAATCCAGGGCGCCGGCGTCCTTCGCCAGTCGGGCGAGCGGTTCGAGGCGTTGGGATGCGTAGAACTCCGCCCAGCTGGCGCAGGGTTCGTTGGGCAGGCCGCGGCTCCCGGTGGTCCGGCGGTCCTCGCGCCCGAAGGACGGCGCCCCGGCCCGGTGGAGCCCTGCCAGTTCTCGGCCGAGCTGGGTCTCCGTCTCGTCGGTCGCCGTGCCCTCGTCGATCCACTCCAGGGCGAGGTGCGGTGGATCGTCGCTCGCAGCGAGGACCTCGGGGGTCCGGACGGTGCCCGTTTCGGCCAGCCAGCAGAGCCCCGTGGCCTCGGTCGTGAAGAAGTGTTCGGGCGGGTCGTCGTGGGTCTTCACGAACACGATCCGGTGGTCATCGAGCACCACGCGGTTCGCCCGGCTGACGTCACCGCCCGATACCGAGACCCACTCCATCGGGCGGGCACCGAGCGTCTGCTCGAGGACATCGACCACCACGGGTTCCATGGCTCGCAACGTAGCGGCGACCTCCGACCCCACCCCGTTTTGGTCCCCTCCCGCGCCACCAGGTATGACCGTCACGGGTCCAGAACGCAGTTGATCGTTGTGGAGTGGGCGGCGCAGCGGGGAACCCCTGTTGTTCGCCCGCCGCGCAGCCACTCACCTCCTCTACGGAACCGGCGGTCGACTGGATGACGCGATCGGTGTGGGCGACACTGTCTGCGTGCTGGACCTCACCGTCGCCTCCATCCCCGTCTACGTCGGGACCATGGCGGCAGAGCACCGATACCTGAAGAGTCGGGCCGCAGAACGGGGGCCCACGGCAGGCGACTACACCGACGCCGACACGGCGACCTCCCTGGCCATGGGCCTCGGGTCGCTCATCGCGCCCCTGGTCATGCCGAAGTTGGTCCGCCACATCGTTCCCGGCAGGGGCAGGTACGGCAGGATCCTCATCGGCGCGGCGGCCGGGGCCGCCGTGGCCACGTCGGTGGCCGACCGCCTGACAGCCCGGATGCCGGGCGAGCGGGTGGACGGGCAGGAACCGGACACACCATCGACCGTGCGCCGTCGCCGGATCGGGCGGCTCGCCGCTCGAGCCCGGAGGGTGACCGCCCCCGCCGCCGTCGCAGCCGGCACCCTGGCCACCAGCACCTTCCTGGCATCGCGCACCAATCCTGACGTCATGTGGGACAAGGGCAGGCAGCGCGACCGGGGGAGCGGCCCGGCGGCCTGGGCCGCCGCCATCGCGGGGTGGGACTTCATCTACTACTGGAACCATCGGATGATGCACGAGGTCCGGGGAATGTGGGCCCTACACGTGGTGCACCACTCCAGCGAGCGCTACAACCTGTCGACCGCGCTGCGTCAGCCCGTGGCAGATGTGCTCGGGGTGTGGGTGCCCTACGGGCTCCTGGCCAGGGCCGGCATCAACCCATACCTGATCAGCCAGGCCCGGGCCATCAACCTGCTGTACCAGTACTGGGTCCACACCGAGACCATCCGTTCGCTCGGCCCGGCGGAGCAGGTGCTGAACACGGCCTCGCACCACCGGGTGCACCACGGGTCGAACCGTCAGTACCTCGACCGGAACCACGGTTCGATCCTCATCGTGTGGGACAAGCTGTTCGGGACGTTCGAACCGGAGGACGAGCCGGTCGTGTATGGCCTGACGACCAACATCGACTCGTACAACCCGGCCGTCGTGGCGTCGCACGAGTACCGAGACATCCTCCGCGACGTCGCTGGTTCCACCAACTGGGCTGATCGGCTGTCGTTCGTGCTGCGTGGCCCGGGCTGGGCCTACGAGCGCCACCGCCAACTCGCGGGTACCGGCGACGCCATCGTCGACGACCCCAGCGAGGCCGTCACCGCCGCCTGAGCGCGTCTGGGAGATCCGCCGGATTCCGATCCGGCGTCGGGCAGTCAGGCGAACGACCGACCGACGAGGTACCCGAGCCCGGTGGCACCGAGGCCACCGACGAGGGACAGGCACACGTACCCGAGTGCCAGCTGTGCTCGATCGGTGCGGAGCAGCGTCAGCGTCTCGTACCCGAACGTCGAGAACGTCGTGAAGGCGCCGAGGAGACCGATTGCGATGGCGGTGGAGGTCGCGGTCGACCATCGCGAGCTCGCCGGCCCGGTCAAGACGAAGGCCAGCGCGAAGCATCCGACGATGTTCACGGCCAGCGTGGCCCAGGGGAACGAACGGACGCCGATGGCGATGCCGATCCGGTAGCGGGCGACCGCGCCGATGGCGCCGGCGACGGCGACGAGGGTGGTGTTCACGGTGGTCTCCGTTCCGTCGGTAGGAGTGGGGCAGCTATCCGTCGTGGGGCGCAGAGCCGAGGCCGACTGCCTCCAGGGCCTCCTCCGTCAGCTGCCTCCCGAGCTCGATCAGCTCGGCTGCGCGGTGGAACTCGAACGTCCGGGCACTCGACTTCGGGATCTCCACGAGGACATCGGGCGGGTACCCGGCCAGCTTGTAGCTGGTGAGCGTGGCCTGCATGGTCTCGTAGGCCAGGTTCATGATGTCGAGCCGGCCGTACTCGGCGAAGTCGTCCTCATCGGCGGGTTGCCCCTCGCGCGAGAGCATGGTCCGGACCGTGTCCCAGTCCAGGAGGCGGGCGGCCCGCTGGCGCAACGTGACCCAACGCTCGTCGTTCTCGACGGCGACGAGGCCTTCCTCGGGGGCGATCTCGTCGGACTCGTCCGGCCCGTGTACCGGCCCGGAGGGACGGGTGGGTGTGTGGCGTCGGGTGCCGCCGGCCAGGTGCACGGCGATCGTGATGTCGGCCTGCGCCGGGAGGGTGGGCAGGATCGGCAACGGGTTCATCAGCGCTCCGTCCACGAGGAGCTGGTTGTCGGTGATCACGGGTGCGAGCAGCGACGGGATGGCGACCGAGGCGCGGATGGCATCGGCGAGCGGCCCGTCCTGGAACCACACCTCGCGCTGGCTGAGCAGATCGGTGGCCACGGCGGTGTAGGCGATGGGGAGGTCCTCGATGACGACGTCGCCGACCATGTCGCCCACCATGGCGAACAGCTTGTCGCCGCGGATGGCCCCCATCGACGACAGGGAGAGGTCGACGAGGCGCAGCACGTCGCGCTGGCGGAGCGTGAGCACCCAGTCCCGGTACTCGTCGAGGTGCCCGGCTGCGTAGACGCCTCCGACGAGCGCCCCCATCGAGCACCCGGAGATGGTGACCACGTCGAAGCCGTGCGCTTCGATGACCTCGAGCGCCCCGATGTGCGCATAGCCCCGTGCCCCGCCGGCGCCGAGGACGACGGCGACCCGTGTGGGGGTGTCGTCGCTCACGGGGTGAGGCGGCTCTTCACCATCGCCGAGACGACCTTGCCGTCGGCACGACCCGCCACCTCGGCCATCACGGCCTTCATGGCCTGGCCCATCTGCGACGGCTCCGAGAATCCGCCGGTGGCGAGTGTGCCGTCGACGATGGCGGTCAACTCGTCGTCGTCGAGGCCCTTGGGCAGGTAGCGCTCCAGGATCTCCTTCTCGGCCAGCTCGCGCTCGGCCTGCTCGTCACGGTCGCCGGCCCGGAACGCCTCGGCCGCTTCGTCCCGGCGTTTCACCTGGGTCCGCAGCACCGCTTCGACCTCATCGTCGGTGAGGTCGTGGGCGGTGGCGCCGGCGACCCGGGCCTCCCGGATGGCGGCGATGGCGGACCGCAAGGTGGTCTTGGTCAGCTCGTCGCGGGCCTTCATGGCGGACGTGAGGTCGGCCTGGAGCGAGTCGGCGAGGGTGGCGGTCACGGCCGGATCGTAGTCTCGCTCCCATGGCCTCCCCCCACCAGTACGACGAGTTCGGGCTCTTCCACGAGAACGCCGCCGAGGCCGGTCTCGAATGGCACGGCCCTCCCGCCGTGGACCGCATCGCCATCGACCTCGGTGACGGCCGCGTCCTCAGTGCCCTGCGGTGGGGCACGGCGACGCCGGACATCGTGCTCCTCCACGGCGGTGGGCAGAACGCCCACACCTGGGACACGGTCGCCCTCGCACTCGACCGCCCCCTCGTCGCCATCGACCTGCCCGGCCACGGCCATTCCGATGGCCCCGACCCAGACCGGCCGTTGGGTCCCGGCTCGTTGGCGCTCGACGTCGCCGTGGCGGTGCAGGCGCTCGCGCCCGATGCCGCCCTCGTGGTCGGGATGTCGCTCGGCGGGTTGACGGCCCTGCAACTCGCCGTCGTGGCACCCGCCCTGGTCCGCCGGCTGCTGCTCGTCGACGTGACCCCCGGCGCCGACCGGGAGAAGGCATCCGACATCGTGGCCTTCCTCGCCGGACCCGAGTCGTTCGCCACCTTCGACGAGATCATGGAGCGGACCATCGCGTTCAACCCGACCCGGAGCGAGTCCTCGCTCCGCCGGGGCGTCCTGCACAACAGCGTCCAGCAACCCGACGGTTCGTGGGTGTGGCGCCATCAACGGGACAACCGGCCGATGCTCGAGGACGGCGGGCAGGGCATCGACTTCGCCGCCATGTGGGACGACCTCCGCTCGATCGACGTCCCGATCCAGCTCCTCGTGGGCGACCGGTCTCCGGTGGTCGACGACGCGGACCGAGAGAAGTTCGCCGAGCACCAGCCCGATGCCGCCATCATCACCGTGGTCGACGCCGGCCACTCCATCCAGGGGGACCAACCCGTCGAGCTGGCCCGGCTCATCGAGGTCTTCCTGGCGATCTGAATGCCGCAGGCTCCCACCCCTCCCCCGCCGGCGGCGGAGGGTTCGCCATCATGGCAGCGTGCGTCGTTCCCTCGCCGCCGCCCTGCTCGGTATCAGCCTCTGGATCGGAGCCCTCGCGTGGTCCGGCTTCGTCATGACGCGCACGGTGCTCGACCCGGGACGATCCGAGGACGTGGCCGAGGCGCTGCTCGAGGACGACGCCGTCCGGGCCCAGCTGGTCGACAACATCGCCGCCGGCATCCAGGCCGGGCTCCCCGACGGCGCCCGGGTCGAGGAGGGCACGCTGGAAGCCGGTGCCGAGCGTGCGCTGGAGTCGCCTGAGGTGGAGGTGCTGGTCCTGGCGGCGATGGTGCGTTCGCACCGGGCCTTCCTGGGTGAGGACGATGCTGCACCGGACGCCATCGACGGCGGGGAGTTCGGCTCGGCCGCCCGCCGGTCGGTGGTGGACGCCCGACCCGAGCTGGATGGACTGCTCCCGCCGTCCCCGTCGCTCGAGGTCGAGCTCCCCACCGAGCGCATCCCTGACGTGGGACCGGTCCGTCGGGGCCTGCTCACGGCCGTTCCGGTGTTGGCCCTCGTGGCCGCCGTCGGCGCCCTGCTGGCCCTTCTCGTGACCACGGACCGGCCCGGGGTCATCCGCCGCGCCGGGTTCTGGGCGGTGAGCCTGTCGGCCTTCGTCCTCCTCTTCGCCTACGGCGTACCCGCCCTCGCACGGGAGGTGGCACCGGCCCAGGCCCAGGTCGTGGCTGCGCTGGTGGGCGCGCTCGCGGCCGCGACGCGCTGGCCGGCGCTCGTGCTGGCGGGAGCCGGGATCGCCGGGATTCTGGGATCGCTCCTGTGGCGCCCCGGGGCGCGCCTGATCGCGACACCTGCCGGCGGGCCGGCCCCGGGCCCGCGTCGTCGGGGACGGGAGCCGCGCCGCGACCTCCCCGCCCCGGCCCGCCGCCCGGCGTCCGCGCCGTCCCCGAGTCGGGGCCCGCGACAACCTCCTCGAGCCTCCCCTGGAACGGCCCCTGGACCGGCCCCTGGACCGACGTCGCAGGACCGGACACGCGTCTCGCCGGGCCCTGACGTGACGAGGGTGGAGCCGGCGGTTCCCGCCGACGCCGGCGAACCACG
>JBPPNA010000261.1:0-12406 GCA_051306355.1 Acidimicrobiales bacterium
GCGCCAGCCCCCGCCGCCCCGGTGGGTGCGGCACCGCGCGCCGACGAGCCAGCCGCGGATGAGCCAGCCACTGATGTACCGGCCACTGATCCGTCTGCGAAGGACGTCGTCGAGGCGGCGCCGGCCGAGTCGGCTCCGGTGAGTCCAGCGCCCGGCTCGCAACCCCGAGGTGCCGACGCAGCGCGCGCCCGCCTCGCACGGCAGGGTGCGACGGCCACGCCGCCGCCGGCGCCGTCGGCGGACGCACCCGCCGGCTCGCGACCCACGCTCGGTGGCGTCCGCCAGGCCCGGGAAGGTCAGGACGTCGCCGAGGCGTCTCTCGCCTCGGCACCCGCAGCTCCCGAGAGCGATGTGTCGGCCGAGTCCGCCCCGCCCCCGCCGGATCGGGAGTCGAGTGGGACCGTGCCCAGCGAGGCCGAGCTCACCGAGGCATGGATCACGGTGCTCGAGTCGCTCAAACCGAGGGCGAAGGCGCTGTACAAGCCGGGCCGGTTCGTGGCCGGGGCCGGACGCATGGCGCGCTTCGCGCTCCCCAACCGAGCGCACTGCGACCGTTGCTCCGACAAGCGCGACGAGGTCGCAGCGTCGCTCGCCGCGCACTTCGGCCGTCCCGTACCGCTCGAGCTGGTCGTCGACGACGAAGCACCGCCGGATGGCGGGACCCCGTCCTCGCCCGCGTCGACGCCCCCGGCAGATGGCGCACGGACGCGTCCGACCGACGGCGAGGGTGAGGAGGACGTCGACCTCGACGAGCTCACCGATGCGCCCGACGCCAGCGTCGGCGGCATCGCCCAACTGCAGGACGCCTTTCCTGGCGCCGAACTCGTGGAGGACCAATGAGCAACGACGACGCCGGCGCACCAGACCTCGGTGGCCTGCTGGGTGGCCTCGGTGGTGGCGGCCTGGGCGACCTCTTCGCGCAGGCCCAAGCTGCCATGCAGGCCAGCCAGGCTGCGGCTGACACCGAGGTCGAAGGATCCTCCGGGGGCGGCGTGGTCAAGATCCGCGCCACCGGTGGTGGCGAGGTGCTGGGTGTCACCATCGACCCCGTGGTCGTCGATCCCACCGATGTGGAGACGCTCGAGGATCTCCTCCTGGCCGCCTTCCGCGACGTCAATGCCAAGGCGGCCGAGCTCCACGCCGGCGCCATGGGCGACCTCGACCCCTCTGCGATGCTCGGCGGGCTCTCGGGCATGCTCGGCGGAGGCGCGACAGGCGAGCGCGACGAGCCGATCGATGCCGCTTCCGAAGAGTCCGAAGACATGGAGTAGGCGCCGGTGCACGCCGACGCAGTCCAGAACCTCATCGATCAGTTGGGTCGGCTCCCCGGCGTCGGCCCGAAGTCGGCCCAGCGCATCGCCTACCACCTGTTGAAGGTGCCGAAGCAGGATGCTCTCGCCCTGGCGGCGGCCATCGGGGAAGCCAAGGAGCGGGTGCGGTTCTGCGAGCTGTGCCACAACCTGTCCGAGGCCGAGCGGTGCACCATCTGCGCCGACCCGCGGCGGGACGGAACGACGGTCTGCGTGGTGGAAGAGCCTCGCGACATCGTGTCGGTCGAGAGGACGGGTGGGTTCCACGGGCGCTACCACGTCCTCGGCGGCGCCATCAATCCGATGGAGGGTGTCGGCCCCGATCAGCTCAAGGTCCGCGAGCTGTTGGAACGCCTCGATTCCGAGGGCGTGGCCGAGGTCATCCTGTGCACGAACCCCAACCTGGAGGGCGACACCACGGCCATGTACCTGGCCCGCCTGCTCACGCCGCTCGGTGTCCGCGTGACCCGCATCGCCAGCGGACTCCCGGTCGGGGGAGACCTCGAGTACGCCGACGAGCTCACCCTCGGACGGGCCCTCGAGGGCCGACGCGAAGTCGAGGCATAGAACTCGAGGCAATCGATCAGTCGATCAGGGCCGGAGGCTGCTCGGTGTCGATGTCGGAGTCTTCGTCGTCTGCGGCCATCGGCGGTGACGCCCGGAGGAAGAAGTACCCGAGGAGGCCGGCGATCAGCGAACCGAAGAGGATGCCGATCTTGGCCGAGTCGGTGGCGGCGCCATCGGCGTCCTGGAAGGCGAGCCCGGCGACGAAGAGCGCAACGGTGAAGCCGATGCCCGCGGTCATGGCGACACCGAACACGTGGCGGTAGTTCATACCGGCCGGGAGCGTGCCGATCCGGAGTCGGGTGGCGAACCAGGTGAAGCTGAACACGCCCACCGTCTTGCCGAGAACGAGCCCGAAGGCCACGCCGAGCACGACGCGGTCTGTGGCGATGCCGTCGAGCGCCTCGCTCGTGAGGCGAACGCCCGCGTTGGAGAACGCGAAAAGCGGGACGATCACGAATGCGACCCAGGCCTGCAGATGGCGCTCCAGACGCTCGAGAGGCGACTGCGTCTCGGCGACGAGGCGGCCGAACTCCTGGAGCCGGTCCACGTTGAGCTCGTATTCGTGCTCGGTGAGGATGTCGTCGTGGTACACCTCGTCTGCGGCCTCGACCAGGGCACGAGCGTCCGAGGCGAACCGGCGGGGGTCGAGGAAGGGCCACGCCGGGGTGAGAAGCCCGAGGACGACACCGGCGAGGGTGGCGTGCACGCCGGACTCGTGCATGGCGAACCACAGCAACAGCGCCATGGCGACGTAGAACGTCTGCGAGCGGATCTGGAGCCGCTTCGAGGCGGCCAGGAAACCGATGGTCAGCAGGGCCAGGGCCAGCCAGCCGAGGTCCAGGTCGCTGGTGTAGAAGATGGCGATCACCACGATGGCTCCGATGTCGTCCGCGATGGCCAGCGTGAGCAGGAAGACCTTCGCCGCCGCCGGGATCCTCGGGCCGACGAGCGCCACGACCGCCACGGCGAACGCGATGTCGGTGGCCATGGGGATACCCCAACCGCCGGAGGTGGTGGAGCCGGTGTTGAAGGCGAGGTAGATGGCGGCCGGGATCAGCATGCCGCCGACTGCCCCGATCGCCGGAAGCGCCGCCTTCCGGGGATCGCGCAGCTCGCCGTGGATCAGCTCACGTTTGATCTCCAGGCCCACGACGAAGAAGAAGATCGCCATGAGGGCGTCGTTGATCCATTCAACGAGGGTCAGTTCGATGTGACCGAGTTGGCCCAACTCGATGGTCAACGCGGTGTTCCACAGCGTCTCCTGGGCGTGCCACCAGGGAGAGTTGGCCCACACGAGCGCGGCGATGGCGGCGAGCAGCATGAAGACTGCGCCGGACGCCTCGAGGTCCATGAACCGCTGGAGCGGTCGGACGAAGGACCGGGGGACGAAGCGACCGGACTGTGCCCAGGTGTGGCGGTCCAGCGCCGAGACCGGCGTGCGGTCGTCCGGCGTGTGGTCATTCATGGTGGGCGGGTACCTCAGACGGGGGGCGCGGAACCGCGCTCGAGGATCATGGAGACGATGGTGCCGTCGTCCGCCGGCCGGAAGGTCACCTCGTCGGTGAGCACGCGGATCAGCGGGATACCGAGGCCGGACTCGTGCTGGAGCCGCTTCGGATCGGTGGCGGCGGGCAGCGCGGACAGGCCGTCAGGATCGAAGCCAGGTCCTCGGTCGCGGATGTCCACCCGGAACCGGTCGGCGTCGAGATGGCACGACACGATCACCGGATCGTCGGCGGCATCTTCGCGGTGGGCCTTGATGGCGTTGCTGCAGGCCTCGGTGACGGCGAGGCGGAGGTCGTCGAGCCGGGACTCCGGGAGCGGAGGATCGAGGGCTGCTGCGGTGGCGACCACCAGCCGGACCACGGCGAGGTAGTCGAGTGACGGGGGGATCTCGAGTCGGATCTCGGTCACGGGTGCGTCCTCAGGGCCGGTTCGACGTGGCCGAGATCGCCTCGTCGACGCTGGACTCGATGGTGAAGACCTCGCCCAGTCCGGTGATGTCGAAGATGCGCAGGAGACGAGAGTTGGTGCACGCGATCCGGAGGTCGCCGTCGTCGGCCCGGGCCCGGCGGAGGGCCCCGACGAGGACGCCGAGGCCCGTCGAGTCGATGAAGTCGACGTTCTCCAGATCCAGCACGACCTGGGTGGACCCGCCGTTGATCAGATCCACGAGCCGCTCGCGCAGCTTGGGCGCGGTTGCGACGTCGACCTCGCCGGAGGCGGCGACGACCGTCCAGCCGTTCACGTCGATGTCCGGGATCTCGAGTTCCATGAGCGCGGGGCAGCGTACAACTCGATGCTTCGGATCGACCCTTCGGCGACTCTCACACCGGTGGAACTACACCTCTGTGATCCCGAACGCAGGAGGCGTACGCTCGCTGACGTGACCACGTCGCCCGCATGGGGGGAGTCCGACCCGCTGCGCTCGCTCGAAGGCCTGCTGCGCGACCGGGCGGCGCGCCTGCACGAGCGGGACGAGCCGCACCTCGCCGACCCGGACAGACTCGTACACGTCGAGCGCGTCCCTGGTCGCGACCCCCGCTTCGGTGCCCTCGACCGACCGCTCCCGGCACCGGTATGGGACCGCCTGGGAGTCGAACGGCTCTACACCCACCAGGCCCAGTCCCTCGACCTGATCCGAGCCGGGAGGTCGGTCGCCCTGGCCACCAGCACGTGTTCGGGCAAGTCGCTCGTCTACCAGGCCGCCATCGGCGAGGCCGCGACCATGTCGGCGCGTTCGGGCACGGCGTTGTGCATCTATCCCACCAAGGCACTGGCCCACGATCAGCTGCGGTCCTTCGGTGCGCTCGGTCTCCCGGGTGTCGTCCCCGCGGCCTACGACGGCGACGCTGGTCGTGACGAGCGGGCCGAGGCCCGGCGGAGCGCCACGGTGCTGCTCACCAACCCCGAGATGCTCCACTGCGGACTCCTGCCCCACCACGCCGGCTGGATGCGCTTCCTGTCGCGCCTCGAGTACGTGGTGATCGATGAGCTCCACCAGTTCCGGGGCATCTTCGGCAGCCACGTGGCCCACGTGCTGCGCCGTCTGCGTCGTGTCGCCGCGCACTACGGGGCGGAGCCCACCTTCGTGTGCACGTCAGCCACCATCGGCCGACCTGCAGAGCTGGCTTCGTCCCTGACCGGCGTCGACGTCACCGCGGTGACCGACGACGGCTCGCCGTCGGGCGAGCGCATCGTCGCGGTGTGGAACCCACCCTTGCTCGATGTCGAGACCGGCGTCCGAGCGTCTGCGCACGGTGAAGCGGCCGGCCTCGTCGCCGAGTTGGTGCGCGACAATCGCCGGACCATCGGGTTCTGTCCCAGCCGACGCAGCACCGAACTGGTCGCCGAGCGGACCCGGCGTCAGGTCCCGGCCCGAGCACGGGGGCGCGTCGCGGCCTACCGGGGAGGGTTCCTCGCCGAGGAGCGCCACGAGATCGAACACGCTCTGGCCGACGGTGTCGTGGACGCCGTGCTGACGACGTCGGCCCTCGAGCTCGGCGTCGACCTCGCCGGCGTCGACGCCTGTGTCCTCGATGGCTTCCCCGGCACCATGGCGTCGCTGTGGCAGCGGATCGGACGGGCCGGCAGAGACCAGCAGGAGTCGCTGGCGGTCCTCGTCTGCGGGTCGGACCAGCTCGACCAATGGGTCGCCGCCCACCCCCGCGAGCTCTTCGACCGTCCGCCGGAGCCCGCGGTGATCAACCCTGCGAACCCCTTCGTCGCCGACCCGCACCTGCGGTGTGCGGCTTTCGAGCTCCCGTTGACCCACGACGACGAGCAGTACTGGCCCGGCCTCCTCGACGACAGCGTGCGCCGGCTCGTGCACGACGACGAGCTCCTCGTCCGGCCACCCGGCGCCGGCACATCCGGAGGGCACGGACGTCGTCGACGACGGTCGACGACATCGCCGGTGGCGGTGTGGAACGGCGGCGGGTGGCCCGTGGACCGGGTCGGGCTCCGTTCCGGATCGCCCGGACAGGTCAAGATCGTGCGGTCCGATGGCACACCCGTCGGGACGGTCGACCGGAGCCGGGCCGCCGAGGTCGTCCACAGCGGGGCCGTCTACGTCCACGCCGGGCGACATCACCGGGTCGTCGACCTGGATCTCGATCTGGCCCGGGCGGTGGTCGAACCCGACGACGGCGCCACTTTCACCATGGCTTCGACACGGATGGACCTGCGGATCCTCGGCACCGACGTGGTCGCCGAGATCGGCTCGATTCGTCTCGGTGTCGGACCCATCATCGTCACCACCCGGGTCACCGGGTACGTGCGGCGGGACGCGAACAGTCACGACATCATCGAGCGCTGCGGACTGGATCTCCCGCCGGCCACGCTGGAGACCAGGGGGGTGTGGCGAGTCATCCCCGAGGGTGTCCTCGCTGGTCTCGGTCTGGTGCCGGATTCCTGGCCCGGGGTGCTGCACGCGGCGGAGCACGCCGCCATCGGCGTGCTCCCGATGTTCGCCATCTGCGACCGATGGGACGTCGGTGGTGTCTCGACGGCGCGCCACGCCGACACCGGCGCGCCCACCATCGTGATCTACGACGGGTATCCGGGCGGAGCAGGCATCGCCGAACTGGGTTTCGCAGAGGCGGAGCGACACTGGGCCATGACCGCTGAGGTCGTGGCGGCGTGCCCGTGCATCGCCGGCTGTCCGTCCTGCGTCCAATCGCCCAAGTGCGGCAACGGCAACGAACCCCTCGACAAGGCCGGTGCCCTCCGTCTGCTCCTGGCGACGACGGGCGGCGAGCAGGCGGAGCGCAGGGAGACGGCCTGAGCAGCGGGGCCGGCTGCCGCCGCGACCAGCCCCTGCGAGAGGTCTTCCTGCTCGGTGATCCGCAGCTGCGGATCGGTCATCGCAGCTCGCTGCGCATGGTCACCGTGGCCCGTAGGACGGGATCGGGGATCAAAGGCCCGACCAGCGGGAGCGCCGTTCTCGACCGGTACGAGACCCGGACCCGGACCCGTTCGCCGATGCGATCGGCGTCGACCTCGAGGCGGTCGGGATCGAGCCCGGTGGTGGCGGCCAGCGCCCCCTCCCTGCCCGCGCCGGCTCGAGCATCGACGACGGCCGAGCGGGCCGCCTCCCGTGTGGCATGGGACACGAGCAGCTGGTCGCGCCCGACCAGGGCCAGTTGGAGTACGAGCAGGATCCCGATGAGGATGACCGGCAAGCCCATGGCGAGCTCGACGGTGGCCTGGCCGCCAGCGTGGCGACCAGGCCTCGTCGAGCGATGCTCGGCGATCACACCTTGCCGATCACGGTGTCGAGGACCGAGTCGAAGAGCTTGCCGATGCGGCTGCTCTTGCCGGCCCAGGCGATGAACACCACGGCGACGGTGGCGGCACCGAGCAGGACGAGCGCGTACTCGGCCGTGGACTGACCGCCCTGGTGACGGCCGGCGCGGACTCGCCTGCCGAGCGCGTCGAGGAGTCCGCCGGCGCGATCGGCGATCGACAGTGCTGCCACGTGGGCGGCGATGAGGTGGGCATACATGGATGTTCCTCCGTTCGGAGCGTGGTGGAGGCCGAGGCCTCGAGTCGTTCCCCGTCGAGGGAGCGGAGGGTGCCGGCCACGATGGGTGCAACCGTGAGCAGGCCGAAGGCCGGGAGGGTGCACAGCACGAGCGGGAACAGCAGGAGCAGCGGCAGCCGTCGGGCCCGCGTCTCGGCGGCCCGTCGGCGGCGAGCTCGGGCATCGACACCGACCCGTTCGAGGGCGGGGCCGAGCGGCGTTCCCTGTCGGATGTGGTCGGCCACCACCCGCAGCAGCGGACGAGCGGGCTCACCCCAGCGGGTCTCGAGCTCCCCGATGGCGGCGAGGAGCGACGCACCTCCGGCCATGGCCCGGCGGGCATCGTGGAGATCGCCCTGGAACGGCTCGGGCGCCCAGCGAGCCATGACCGGAAGCGCAGCGGGAACCGTGAGCCCGGCACCCGTCGTCAGGATGAAGAGGTCGACCAGGTCGGGGATGTCGCCCTGGACGGCCCGTCCTGGCTCGGCCCGGCGCTGCGAGCCGATGCGGCGCCACCGTCCGGCGACGGCGAGGGCGGCCGCTCCCACGAGGGCAAGGACGGGGTCGAAGAGCGCTGCTCCGGCGAGGACGGCAACGCCGACACCGACGCGCCGGTCGGCCACGGGATCGGGGTGAGCACCGGCGCGCGCCCGCACCCACCGGCCGAGCCGTGACGGATCGAGCGGATGGCGCCACGGCCGGGGAGCCCGGCGAGCACGGAGTCCCCGGATCCGTTCGGGGACGGGCGCGGGGCGCAGGAGCACCCAGATGCCGAGCCCGGCGCACAGGGCCACGATCAGGGCCGTCATCGGGCGCCCCGCACGAGCTTGGACATCCAGGCCGCGCCGATGGCGTCGAGTGTGAGGCCGGCGGCGATGCACGCCCAGCCTGCGGGCGTCCGGAGGAGGAAGCGGGCCGACGAAGGATCGAGACTGGTCAGGAGGAAGGCGAATCCGATCGGTGCGGCGGCCAGCAGCAGGGCGGACAATCGCGCCTGCACCGAGAGGGCGGCGACCTCATCGTCGGCGGCGGCTCGGTCCCGCAGGCTGGCTGCGGCAGCGTCGACCGCGTCGGCACCGGGTCCGCCGAGTTCGGCGGCCACGACCAACGATGCGCCGGCGAGTCGGCTGGCGGCGTCGTCGGCGGTATCGATCCACGTCGACAGGACCTCGGCCAGCGGGAGACCAGCGGTGGCGTTCGTGACGACGATGCGCAGCTCGGCCCCCAACGCGCCGCCGACGCCGTCGCCAGCATCGGCGATGGCATCGCGCAGCGAGGATCCTCCTCGGAGCCCGGCCGCCACTGCGTCGAGGGCGAGCGGGATCTGGCGGACGCGCTGCCGGGCGGCTCGCCCCCGGAGGGCGAACACGGTGCCGGGCGGGCCGGCCAGGGCCAGTGCGAGCAGGACAGGCCCACCGCCGGTCGTGAGCGCGGCCACGGCCGCCAGCGCGATGGCGGCTCCCCAGCCATGGACGAGAAGCCGATGGTCGTTGGTGACGCCGGCACTGGTCAGCGCCCGCCGTATGGGATCGGGCAGGTCGCCGGGACCGGAGGGATCGAGCTCGAGGCGGGCCAGCACGCGGTTGGTTGCCATCCATCGGGAGAGCTGGAGCCACGTCGCGCCGGTGGCGCCGACCAGCCCGGCGACCAGGACGGCCGCGGGGTCGGTCACCAGTCGGCCCCTTCGACCGGTGCGCCGTCGACCACCAGCGCTCGTGTGCGATCGGGTGCGTCGGGGTCGGCGGACACGGCGTGGACCGCGGCGATCCGTCGGGTCCCGTCGGCGCCGCGGTCGACGTGCACGATGAGGTCGATGGCCGCATGGAGTTGGTCACGCACCGCCACGAGCGGGAGCTCCACGCCGGCGGTGAGCACCATGGTCTCCAGGCGACGGAGCGCCTGGAGAGGGCCGTTGGCATGACAGGTCGACAGCGATCCGTCGTGGCCGGTGTTCATCGCCTGGACCATGTCGAAGGCCTCGCCACCGCGGACCTCACCCACCACGAGCCGGTCGGGTCGCATGCGCAGCGCGTTGCGCACCAGCTCACGGATGGAGACGGCTTCGATCCCATCGGCGGTGGCGGGTCGGCTCTCGAGGCGCACGACGTGGTCGCCCGGCAGCCGGAGCTCGGCCGCGTCCTCGATGGTGACGACCCGCTCACCGGGTGCGAGGTGCTGGCACAGCGAGTTCAACAACGTCGTCTTGCCTGCGCCCGTACCGCCGGAGACGACGATGGAGCGGCGTCGCCGAACACAATGCTCGAGCCGAGCCGCCACCGCGAGCGAGGTGAAGGCGGTGAGCGGCAGGGTCCGGGCCGCAAAGCGCCGCACCGTCACGTACGGACCGTCGACTGCCAGCGGCGGCAGGGCGATGTGGACGCGGGAGCCGTCGGGGAGGCGGGCATCGACCAGCGGGCTGCGTCGGTCGGCCCGCAGCCCGAGCGGGGTCACCACCCGCTCCACCAACTGGGCGAGATCGGCAGCGTCGAGCACGACGTCGGTTCGGCAGATCGCGCCACCGGCCTCGACCCAGACCGGGCCTGGCCCGTTCACCAGGACGTCGGTGACGGATTCGTCGGCGAGGAGGTCGTCGAGCAGGCCGAGACCGTGTATCCGGGCGAGGACCCGTCGGCTGGCCGCCGCCACCGATGCATCGTCGAGGAGAGGCGCGTGGGAGCGGACGATGGCTCCGATTGCGGCCGGACCGGCGGACACGTCGGTGGCCAGCACGGCACGGTGCACCTCGTCGTCGAGTGCAGTCATGGTCGGATGCGGCGTCCGCCGCCGGCCAGGGATGGGGCGGCGACCGCCTTGGCCAGCGCCCTGGGCAGTCGAGTGCGGAGCAGGCCGGCATCGACGGCCCGGCTGATGGCCGGATCGAACGGCACCGTGGTCCGCACCGGGGCCCCGAGGGCTGCGGCGAGATCGGCAGCGCCGAGCGACCGGAGCGGCTCGCGGACGAGGGCGACCTCGGTGGGCGCGAGGTCGTGGTCCATCTGGCGGCGCACCGCCACGTAGCAGGCCCGGGAGACGAGCACGCTGCGGTCGGCCGCACGGGCGACGGCCCGGCCGACGGGACCGGGGAGCGTGCCGCAGTCGACGACCACGGTTCGGGGCGTTGCAGCCAGCAACCCGGCGAGCACATCGGCTCGACCCGGATCCAGCACGCCGGGGCCCCGACAGACGAGGTGGAGGTTGGACGCGACCGGTGTGGCGATGCGATCGAGGGCGTCGGTGGGGACCTGCGACCCTGCGGCCAGCCACTGGGCGATGCCGGCGTCGGCGACGGGGACGCCGATGATGCAGGGCAGGTCGCCGGCCAGATCGATCAACAGGGTGGGTCCGTCGGCGGCGGACCGGAGGGCGTGAGCGGCGGCCAGGACCGTGGCGCCGCTGCCACCCTTGGCCGCCCAATAGGCGATGAGCACGAATCGTCGTCCCCTCGGTGGGCCCAGGGCGGAACCGGCGATGCGGTGCGGCCCGGGTGTTGGAGGGGGAAGTCGTGCGAAACGATCGGGATGGACCCGAAGGTGGCGAGAAGCTAGCAAAGGTCATCATGGTCGGCAACCCCTGCTGCCGTCGTATCCTCTGGCCCGTGGAGGCAGCCTTCTTCGACCTGGACAAGACGGTCATCGCCCGACCGTCGATGGTCGCCTTCGGCGGGCACCTGCGCCGGGACGGGCTCGTGTCCCGTCGATTGCTGCTGCGGGCGCTGTGGGCCCAGCTGATCTACCTGACATTGGGTGCCGACGAGAACCGGCTGGCCAAGGTGCGCGACGCGGCGCTGCTGGTGTCGAAGGGCTGGGAGCAGCGCCGGATCTCTGCCCTGGTGCGCGAGACGCTCGTCGAGGTGGTCGACCCCATCGTCTACGGCGAGGCGCTGGACCTCATGCGGATGCACCGGGAGGCAGGGCGCAAGGTGTTCATCGTCTCGGCCTCACCGGAGGAGATCGTGGCTCCGCTGGCGCAGTACCTCGGGGCTGACGAGGCCATCGCCACCCGAGCGGTGCTGGACGACGAAGGCCGCTACACCGGCGCGGTCGAGCTCTACTGCTACGGCCCGGAGAAGGCCCGGATCCTCGAGGAGGTGGCGGTGCGCGACGACATCGACCTGGCGGAGTCCTACGCATACTCCGACTCCGCCACCGACGTGCCGATGCTCGCCGCCGTGGGTCACGCCGTGGCGGTCAACCCCGACCGCGAGCTGACCCGCATCGCCCGGACCTCTGGCTGGGAGATCGTGTACTTCACCCACCGCGTGCCCCTGCGCGAACGGGTGGCGTTCCCGACCGCCACCACGGCGGGTGTCGGCTCGGTCGTCCTCACCGGCGTCGCCGTCGGGGCGGTTGGCTACTGGGTCTATCGCGAACGACGGAGCGCCTCCGTCCCCCCGACGGGGTTGCATCGGCTCTCGGCCGGATTCGCGGGGCGAATGCGGAGCATTCGCCGACGAATCCGGAGTCGTCCAGCGAGCGACGGTTCGCTCAGACGTGGCGTGCTTTCTTGGCGGCCACCCCGCTCAGGACGATCAGGGCGACGAGGAGGACGAGCTTCTTCATGACCGGATCGTACGTCTCCCGCCGGTCTCCGGCGCCGGTGATGCACCGGTAGGGTCCGGGCGAACCGGGAGGTGTCCGAGTACCTGGTGGGCTCCGCCGCCTTCCAAGCGGGTGGCACGGGCGAGCCCCGTGCGGCGGGTTCGATTCCCGTCCACCTCCGCTACACGACCCCGCCCGCCCGGCGGGGTCGTACGCGCTCGCCGTGGTGGATCGGTTACGAGACGGTGCAGTCGAGGGTCTCGGGGTGGCAGGCCACGATGGTCTCGCCGCCACCGGAGATGTCGATGATGGTGCGGGTCACGGAGGTGCCACCGCCATCGAAGAACTGTTCGGCGAGGACGTCGTAGGTGCCGTCGCCCAGCCCGTCGAAGGTGATCCGGTGCCCGTCGATGGTGACCGGGCCGGCGATCAGCGAGCCGTCGGCAGCGCGGAGCGTCAGGGTCCGG
>JBPPNA010000010.1:0-4534 GCA_051306355.1 Acidimicrobiales bacterium
GGCGGCCATCTGCACGAATTCGTCATCGTCGAAGCCGGGACGGCCGGCGGGAATCGGCGTGTGCTCCGACAGGTCGAGATCACCGATGCGGCTGTAGCGCCAGACCTCTTCCTCGGGGGACGGGAGCGGCGTCGTGGCGAAGCGATGGGCGGCAGCACGACGACGGGCGGCGAGCCAGTCGGGTCCCGGGAGCGCCCCGGCAGCACCGGGGGAGAATGCCGTCGATACGGCCGTGCTCATTCTGTCGGGCTCATTCGGCCGGGCTCATCGTGTCGGGCCATCGGCTAGTCGTCGCGCTTCTTCTTGCCCTTCCCGTCCCGACGAAACATGCGCTTCCATCGGGGCGTCGCCTGGCGGGCACGTTCGGCCTCGACCTCGGCGAGCATCCCCGGCCCCGCAGCGTTCACGATCTCTTCTGCGGCGTCGAGCAGTGCGGCGATCGACCCGTCGTCATCGGCGAGGCTCGAGGGCTCCGACGGCGTCTCCGGCGTGACCAGGGTGCCGTGCTTCCAGTTCACGTCGACGAGACGACGCGCATACTTCGCGCAGTTCTCCGGGCAGCGCCAGGGCGCTTCGGGCGCGAGGTCGAGATCGCACTTCCGCACGGTGTCACCGTTCGGGTACGTCCGGGATTCGAAGTACTTGCAGTCCTGCCGCATCGGCATCGGGCCATTCTGTCAGGCACCGCTCCGTGTCCAACAGCGCGCCCTGGGGCAGGATCGTGGCGTGCGTCACCACTACGACATCATCCGGGACGTCGACGGCATCCCGCACGTGCGTGCGTCCACGGTGCTCGATGCCATGGCCGGCCAGGGCCACGCCGCCGCCGAGGACCGTCTCTGGCAGATGTGCCTGGACCGCTGGAAGGCACTCGGGCAGCTGGCCTCGGTGGTCGGTCCGGCCGCCGTTCCGAGCGACGAGCTGCATCGCCGCCTGGGGTTGGCCGATGCGGCTCGGCGCAACCTCGACTCGCTCGGCTCGGAGACCCAGACGATCCTCGAGGCCTACGCCGCAGGCGTCAACCGGCACCTCGCCGACGGCTCACCGGTCCCCCACGAGCTCGAGTTGTTGGGTGTCGGGCCCGAGCCGTGGGAGCCCTGGCACTGCATCGTCGTCCACGAAGTGCGGCACTTCGCCATGGGGACCTACGAGGCGAAGCTGTGGCGCTCTGGGCTCGTGCGGCGTCTCGGTGCCGCCCGGGCGGCTCGGCTCTGGCCGACCATCGACGAACGGACGATCGACCCCGACGGGGAGGCGGTGCGCGTCGCAGCCGCGGTCGAGGATGCCATGGCAACCTGCACGGTGGCGCTCGATGCAGTCGGCTCCACCGACGAGCTCGGATCGAACAACCTGGTCATCGCCGGGACCCGGACGTCGTCGGGTCGTCCCATCGTCGCCGGTGATCCCCACCGGGCCATCGACCTGCCGAACGTCTACTGGCAGAACCACATCACCTGCACCGATCCCGACGATCCCCTCGACGCCATCGGCCTGTCGTTCCCCGGCGTCCCGGGCTTCCCCCACTTCGGTCACAACGCCGACGTCGCCTGGTGCATCACCCACGGCATGGCTGACGACCAGGACCTGTACGTGGAGCGCTTCCGCCCGGTCGACGGCGACGGAGACGAGGCCGTGGAGGTGGCGACGGCCGATGGGTGGGAGCCCGTCGAGGAGCACGAGGAGATGATCGAGGTGGCCGGGGGCGATCCCGTGTCCGTCCGATGTCTGCGCACCAGCAACGGCCCGGTGGTGGCCGGGGACGACCACGTCGGCATCGCCCTGCGCTGGACCGCCCTCGACGGCCCCGACACCACTGCGGACGCCCTCCTGCCGATGATGCGCGCGCGCTCGGTCGACGACCTGGACGTGGCGTTCCGTGCCTGGGTGGTGCCGGTGAACAACGTTCTCATGGCCGACACCGGCGGGACGATCGCCTACCGCATGCGCGGCCGGTTGGCCATCCGGGGCGAGGAGAACGGCTGGACCGCCGTCCCGGGGGACGAGCCCGAGCGCCGGTGGGCCGGATTCGTCGACGATGCCGACCTCCCCCGTTGGCGCGACCCCGGGGCCGGGTACCTGGTCACCGCCAACAACCGCATCACCGCCGGCGGTCCCTACGTCGGCCACGACTGGGCCCATCCGTCCCGAGCGACCACGATCAGTGACCGCCTCGGGGCGGCGGACGACTGGGACGTGACGACGGTGACCTCGCTCCTGGGCGACACCCACTCCCCCGTTGCGGGGGCGTTCGCCCGGCGGCTTCTCGCCCTCGACGACCTCCACCCGACCGAGGAGCGAGCTCGGCGGGTGCTCCGGGACTGGGATCAGCGCATGGACGCCGACTCGGCTGCCGCCGCCCTCTACGGCCACGTCCGCGCCGAGCTCGTGCGGATCGTGTCCCACGACATCGGCCTGGTCGACGATCAGCTCCCCGGTGTCGCCGGTCCCAGCCTTCATCAGCGCCTGCGCTTCGTGAACGCCCGCCTCGCCACTTGGATCGATGATCGCGACCTCGTCTCCGACCGCGCCCTGCAGGCCGCCCTCCGATTCGCCGTCCGATCGCTCGAGCTGAGCCAGGGCACCGACCCAGCGGGGTGGTGCTGGGGCGTCTCGCACACCGCCCTGTTCGTCCACCCCCTCGCCGCATGGCGGCCCGACCTGGCCGACCAGCTCTCGGTCCCACCCGCCGTGGGACTCGGAGGGGACAACGAGTGCGTGTGGGCGACCTCGACGGCCCCGCCGTCGACGCGTGCGTCGAACGGACCCGTGGCCCGCTACGTGTTCGACGTGGGCGACTGGGACCGCTCGTCGTGGATCGTGCCCCACGGCGTCTCCGGCGACCCCCGCTCCCCGCATCACCTCGACCAGCTGGAGCGATGGACCACCGTGCAGATGCTCCCGATGCGCTTCTCACGCGACGCCGTCGACGCCGCCACGTCCTCCACCACCTCGTTCTCGACGAAATGAGACTCGGAGAGCGACGCGAACCGAGTCGAGAACGGGCTGGGGTCAGGCGGCGCCGCCATAGCGCTCCACGAGGCGGGGGAGCCCCCGACGGAGGACTTATCCGACGGAGCCCTCCATCTGGAGCTCGATGAGGCGGGACCACTCGACCGCGTACTCCATGGGAAGCGTGCGGGTGACGGGCTCGATGAAGCCGTTGACGATCATGCCCATGGCCTGCTCCTCGGTGAGGCCACGCGAGCGCAGGTAGAAGAGCTGCTCGTCGGCGACCTTGGAGACGGTGGCCTCGTGGCCGATGTTGGCGTCGCGGGCACCGACCTCCATGTAGGGATAGGTGTCGCTGACGGAGTCCTCGTCGAGGATGAGGGCGTCGCACTGGACGTGGCTCACACATCCGTAGGCGTCGTCCTCGACACGTACGAGTCCTCGATATGACGTGCGGCCACCGTCCTTGGAGATCGACTTCGACACGATCTTCGAGGTGGTCTCGGGAGCGGCGTGCACCATCTTGGCGCCCGTGTCCTGGTGCTGGCCGGCGCCGGCATAGGCCACCGAGAGCACCTCACCCGAGGCCTTGGGGCCCACGAGCCAGACGGCCGGGTACTTCATGGTCAGGCGCGAACCGATGTTGCCGTCGATCCACTCCATGTGGCCGCCTTCTTCGACCCGGGCCCGCTTGGTGACCAGGTTGAAGACGTTGTTCGACCAGTTCTGGATCGTCGTGTAGGTGACCCGGGCATGGGGCTTGACGATGATCTCGACCACGGCCGAGTGCAGCGAGTCGGTCGTGTAGGTCGGCGCCGAGCAGCCCTCGATGTAGTGGACCTTGGAGCCCTCGTCGGCGATGATCAGCGTCCGCTCGAACTGGCCCATGTTCTCGGCGTTGATGCGGAAGTAGGCCTGCAGCGGCATCTCGACCTCGACGCCCGGCGGGACGTAGATGAACGAGCCGCCCGACCAGACGGCCGAGTTGAGGGCGGAGAACTTGTTGTCGTTCGGCGGGATGACCTTGCCGAAGTACTTCTTCACCAGCTCCGGGTACTCGCGCAGCGCCGTGTCCATGTCGGTGAACAGGACGCCCTGGGCCTCCCGGTCCTCCCGGTTCTTGTGGTAGACGACCTCGGACTCGTACTGGGCGGTGACGCCGGCCAGGTACTTGCGCTCGGCCTCGGGGATGCCCAGCTTCTCGTAGGTCTGCTTGACCGAATCGGGCAGCTCGTCCCACGCGTCGACCTGATGGTCGGTCGGCTTGATGTAGTAGAAGATGTCGTCGAAGTAGATCTCCGACATGTCGCCGCCCCAGTTGGGCATCGGACGCTTCAGGAAGTGCCGGTAGGACTTCATCCGCAGGTCGATCATCCACTGCGGCTCGCCCTTCATCCACGTCATCTCGCGGATGATGTCCTCGTTGAGGCCGCGCTTCGGCTTGAAGACGTAGTCCTCTTCGTCGGACCAGCCGAGCTTGTACTTGCCGAGGTCGAGATCGGTGACAGCCACAGGGGCCTCCGGTGATCGTGGGTGGTTCCTGCGAGAGCAGGGATTTCTCCTATCGGCATCTTACAAATTGTTG
>JBPPNA010000028.1:0-12666 GCA_051306355.1 Acidimicrobiales bacterium
GGTGGATCTGACGGCCCGGGTGGGTCCGGTCACCCTGCCCAACCCGGTGATGCCGGCGTCCGGCACCGCCGGCTACGGGACCGAGCTCGGCGCCTACGTCGACCTGGCGTCGCTCGGGGCCGTGGTCACCAAGTCACTCGCCCACTTTCCCTGGGACGGCAACCCGGCCCTGCGGACCCACGGCACGCACGGCGGCATGGTCAACTCGGTAGGGCTCCAGGGGCCCGGGATCGCGGCCTGGAAGCGGGACCAGCTGCCTCGGCTCGTCGATGCCGGTGCGCGCATCGTGGTGTCGATCTGGGGCCGCACGGTCGATGACTACCGGCAGGCCGCCGAGGAGCTGGCCGACTGCCCGGCCGAGGTCGTCGCGGTCGAGGTGAACCTGTCGTGCCCCAACACCGAGGCCGGCGGCACGCTCCTGGCCCACGACCCGTCGGCGAGTGCCGGCGTCCTGGAGTCGGTCGCGACGTGCGGCCGCCCGCGATGGGCGAAGCTGAGCCCGAACACCGACCGGATCATCGAAGTGGCCGAGGCCGTGCACACCGCCGGGGCCGAGGCCGTGACGCTCGTCAACACCCTCTTCGGCATGGCCATCGACCCGCGAACCGGCGAGTACCGGCTGGGGTCGGGTCCTCGGGGCGGTGGGCTGTCGGGACGGGCCATCCACCCGGTGGCGGTGCGCATCGTCCACGACGTGCACCGTGCCCTGCCCGAGCTCCCCATCGTGGGTGTCGGCGGCGTCTCCACCGGCGCAGATGCACTCGAGCTGATGCGGGCCGGGGCCACCGCAATCCAGGTCGGCACGGCCAACTTCGACGACCCGAGGTCCACGAGCCGTGTTCTGCGCGAGCTCACCGAGCTGGCTGCCGGCACGGGCGCCGGTCGACTGGCCGACCTCGTGGGAGCGCTCAGCCCGGGGTGACCGCCCCGAAGCGGTGGTCGTAGGCGTCGATGACCCGGCGGACGTCCTCCGGTAACAGGACCGACGAAGCCTCGACTCCGTCGCGGACGAGGCGGGCCTGGGCGAGCAGCGCGGAACCGCCGAGCGCGAGGTCGTCCTCGTCGACGGACATGACGAGCAGGTGGATGATCTCGAGGAGGTAGATCGATACCGTCGGCAGTTCGGCGGCCGCGATGCGGACCTCGTCGAAGGCGAGGTCGACGAGGTCACCGTGGGTCAGGCCCTCCGCGAGCAGCACCGTTCGTCCCTCCGGCTTCGTCTGACGGGCGCGCGGAGGTCGGCGGGCGAAGATCTCGCGCAGAACGCTTCCGAGGTGGAACATGGCGTCCTGCGCCGTGGTGGGATCGTTGACGCCCGGGGAGAGGGCTCGCAAGGCAACGTCGGCAAGCTGGCGCACCCCGTAGGCCACGTCCTGGGGGGAGGTGCGGGCCTCGCCGATCACCGTGCTGTCACGGGCCCGGCGCACGGCGCCCTCCTCGTCGGCGGGACGGGGCCAGATCGTGCACAGCGGTGTGCCCGCGACCGCATAGCGGCCGACGTGGGTCTCGAAGCGCACGGTCCCGCCAGGGTCCGCGGCCTGTGCGAGCCGGTCGAGGTCGATGCTCTGCAACCAGCCGTGGTCGTGGAACTCGATGGTCAGGACGTCGATCGGAGGTCCGGAGCTCTCGGGATCCTCGGCCGCATCGACGTCCTCCGGCAGGCTCCAGAGCCGCCGGACCTGCTCCAGCGCGGAGCTCGTCACGTCGTGCAGGATCCGGGACACGTCCATCGTGTGGGCGCTGTGGTTGATGAAACCAACGATCGCCATGATCGAAACGATCCCGAAGAGGGTGGCGAGTGCCACGGACAGGTTCGGGATGATCGGGTCACCGTCCGATTCGAGTGCGGTGCGGACCGAGCGAAGCACGACGAGGCAGTAGGTGAAGGTGCCCACCACGACGCCCATGACGCGCTTGTTGAACGGGTCCCGGAAGAGACCGCTCACGACACGGGGCGAGAACTGGCTGGACGCGAGCTGGATGATGAGCAGTGACACCGAGAAGGCGATGCCGGCCACGGTGATGGTCGCGGAGGCGACCACGGTGAGTACCGCGCGGGCGCTCTCGACCGTCGATGTGAGAGTGAACGGCAGGTCGTTGCCGTTTTCGAGCAGGGCTTCGTCGACCTCGAGGGCCGCGAAGCCGAGGACGATCGCGCCGATCACGAACGCCATCGGTACGAAGAACAGGCTGTCGCGGATCCGTTCGGTCAGCGCCGAGGTGCGCAAGGGCATGGGCCATCGTGTCACGGCCTCGCCCCGGACCGGCGATCCCGGTGCCTGTACGGAAGTGGCAGGCTGTCTGCGGACCACGGGAGGGCCGGAGTGACGACGTTCGAGATCGAAGCGCCCCAGGAGATCCGCAGCCGCTTGTGTCTTGCGCTGGACACCGACGATCTGGTGGAGGCGACCCGCCGCGCCAAGGCCATCGGTCCATGGTTCGGGACGGTCAAGGTCGGCCTCGAGCTGTTCTCGAGCGCTGGCCCCGCTGCGGTGGCCGCCATGCAGGATCTCGGCCTCGAGGTGTTCGTGGACCTCAAGCTCCATGACATTCCCACCACCGTGTACAAGGCCTCGCGTGTACTCGGCTCGCTGGGGGCGGCCTATGTCACCTTCCATGCCCACGGGGGCGTCGACATGCTCCGCGCTGGCGTCGATGGCGCCTTCGAGGGGGCCGAGGCCGCCCAGGTGGTCCCTCCCCGCTGCCTCGCGGTCACGGTCCTCACCTCCGACGACACCGCGCCGGAACACGTCCTCACCCGGCGGGTGGAGATGGCGCTCGAGAGCGGTTGCGACGGCCTCGTCTGCGGCGTCGCCGATGTCGCGCCCGCTCGAGCGCTGATGCCCGAGCTCTTCATCGCCGCCACGGGCATCCGGGGCGTGGGCGACGACAGCCACGACCAACGCCGGGTGGCGAGCCCCGGCGAGGCCCTCGCCGCCGGTGCCGACCTGCTCGTGCTCGGCCGGGCCATCACCGAGTCCCAGGACCCCGTGATGGCCGCAGCCAGCCTGGTGGATTCCGCTCTGTCCTGACGGGCCGAGCCGATGCGACTCTGCTGAACCGTGCGCAACGTCGTCTAGGGTCGCGCCATGCCGCAGCCACCCTCATTGACCCCGGAACAGCGTCAGGCGGCGTTGAAGAAGGCCGCCGAGGCACGCCGCGCCCGGGCCGAGCTGAAGGAGCGCCTCAAGATGGGCTCGCTCTCGCTCCCCGAGCTGCTCGAGCAGGCTCCCGACGACGACACGGTCGGCAAGATGAAGGTCCTCGCCGTCCTCGAGTCGCTCCCCGGCGTCGGCAAGGTGAAGGCTCGCCGCACCATGGAGGCATTCGAGATCTCCGAGACCCGGCGTGTCCGTGGGCTGGGCGACCAGCAGAAGCGCAAGCTGCTCGAAGAATTTTCTTGAACATCGTGGTGTCGGGCCCGGGTGGGGTCGGCAAGGGAACGATCGTCGGAGCGCTGCTCGACCGACACCCGCAGATCTGGCTCAGCCGCTCCTGGACCACGCGGGCCCGACGGCCGGGTGAGTCCGAGGACGCCTACGTGTTCACCGATCGAGCCAGCTTCGACGCCCACATCGACGCCGGTGGCTTCCTCGAGTGGGTCGATTTCCTGGACTACCGCCAGGGAACCCCGGTGCCCGATGCCCCCGCTGGCCACGACGTGCTGTTCGAGATCGATGTCGAGGGGGCGCGAGCGGTCTCGGCCGTGGACCCGGAGGCACTGCTCGTCTTCGTCGACTCCCCGACGCCCGAGGACCAGCGGGCGCGTCTCGTGGAGCGGGGCGATGCTCCCGAGCGCGTCGAGGCCCGCATGCGCAAGGGCGAGGAGGAGCGACGCGTGGCCGTCGGCCTCGACATGCACCACATCGTGAACCGGGTCGTCGACGATGCCGTGGCCGAGTTGGAACGCCTCATCCGGACGCATCGGGTTCCTGGAGCGCCGGCGTCCACTGCTAACGTGGTGAGTTCCGCCAACCCTTCGGAGGACCGATGACCGGCCGCCACGACACCATGATGAATCCGCCGATCGAGGAGCTGCTCGATCGCGCCGATTCCAAGTTCCGGCTCGTCACCCTGGCCTCCACCCGGGCCCGCCAGATCAACTCCTACTTCAATGCCGTGGGTAGCGGTGGCCTCGGCTCGCAGGTGCCCCCCCAGGTGCCCTCGGTGGCCCGCAAGCCGCTGTCCATCGGCTTCGAGGAGATCGCTGCCGACAAGATCCTGCCCGTGTACGGCGAGGACCTCATCGCCAAGCGCGAGGCCGAGGCGGATGCCACGGCCGCTCGGCTGGCGGCGGCCGAAGACACCTCGGAGTAGGACGCACCTCGGTCGTCTGGCGCCATGCTCGCCGGTAAGCGCATCGTCCTCGGGGTCACCGGTGGCATCGCGGCCTACAAGGCCGTGGAGATCTGTCGACGCCTGGTCGACGCGGGTGCGCACGTCTCGCCGGTGATGACCGAGGGAGCTCACCGCTTCATCGGCGAGGTCACGCTCTCGGCGCTGGCGTCGGAGCCCGTCCAGACGTCGCTCTGGGACGAGTCGAGCCCCATCCCGCACACGCGGCTGGGACAGGAGGCCGACCTCGTCATCGTCGCCCCCGCCACGGCTCGCCTCCTGGCCGCCTACCGGCTCGGGTTGTCCGACGACCTGCTCACCGCCACCCTGCTCGCCACGCGGGCCCCGGTCCTGGTGGCGCCCGCCATGCACACCGAGATGTGGGAGCACCCGTCGGTGTCGGAAAATCTGGACGTGCTCCGGTCCCGAGGGGTGCACATCGTGGCGCCCGAGCAGGGACGCCTCGCGGGCGGCGACGTCGGCGCAGGCCGCCTCGCCGATCCCGCCACCATCGTGGCCGCGGCCGAGCGGATCCTTGGTGCCGTCCCGCACCGTGACCTCGACGGGCTGCGGGTGCTCGTCACCGCCGGCGGCACCCGTGAACCGATCGATCCCGTCCGCTTCATCGGCAACCGCTCGTCGGGCAAGCAGGGGTTCGCCATCGCCGAGGAAGCGACGGCTCGGGGCGCGCACGTCACCATCGTCGCCACCGTCCACCGACCCGTGAGCACCGGTATCGAGGTCGTGCACGTCGACACGGCGGCCGAGATGCACGCGGCCGTCGCAGATCGGGCACCGTCCTGCGACATCGTCGTCATGGCCGCTGCCGTGGCCGACTTCCGCCCCGCGGAGATCACCCACTCCAAGATCAAGAAGTCCGGCGGCCTGCCCGAGGTGGTCCTCGAACCCACCGTCGACATCCTCGCCGCCCTCGGCGCAGCCAAGCCGGCCGGTCAGATCCTGGTCGGTTTCGCGGCCGAGACCGACTCGGTGCGCAAGAATGCCGAGGCGAAGCTCCGGGCCAAGGGCGCCGACCTCATCATCGCCAATGACGTATCCGCCCCCGGAACAGGATTCGAACACGACACCAACGAAGTGGTTCTGCTGGCCGAGACGGGTGCCGTCGAGGTGCCCTTGGCCGACAAACGAACCATCGCGCGGGCGGTACTCGATGCCGTCTCATCCCTGAGGAGAAACCAATGAACGACTTCACCTTCACGTCCGAGTCGGTCTCGGAGGGCCATCCCGACAAGATGGCCGACCAGATCTCGGACGCGATCCTCGACGCCATCCTGGCCAAGGACCCCATGGCCCGAGTGGCGTGCGAGACCATGGTGACGACGGGCATGGCGATCGTCTCCGGGGAGATCACCACCTCCGGCTACGTCGAGATCCCCGACATCGTGCGGCGCACCATCAAGGAGATCGGCTACGACCGCGAGTCGATGGGCTTCGACGGCAACACCTGCGGCGTCATGACCTCGATCGACCCACAGAGCCCCGACATCGCCCAGGGCGTGGACAAGGCCTACGAGACCCGCACCGGCGAGCGCGTCGACGAGATCGACGATCAGGGCGCGGGCGACCAGGGGATGATGTTCGGTTACGCCACCGACGAGAACGACGCCATGATGCCCACGCCGGTGCACCTGGCGCACCGGCTGGCCGAACGCCTGGCCGAGGTCCGCAAGGCAGGGATCCTGCCGTACCTGCGGCCCGACGCCAAGACCCAGGTCACACTCGACTACGTCGACGGGAAGCCCGACCGGCTCACCACCGTGCTGATCTCGACCCAGCACGCCCCGGGCCACGACGCAGAGTCACTGATCAAACCCGACCTCATCCAGGAGGTCATCCGGCCCACCCTGCCCGAGCAGTTCGCCGACGACGACTTCAAGGTCCTGGTCAACCCCACCGGCGTGTTCGAGCTCGGCGGCCCCCACGCCGACTGCGGGCTCACCGGCCGCAAGATCATCGTCGACACCTACGGCGGCTGGGCCCGTCACGGCGGTGGTGCCTTCTCCGGCAAGGACCCCTCCAAGGTCGACCGCTCAGCCGCCTACGCCACCCGATGGGTGGCCAAGAACCTCGTCGCCGCCGGCGCTGCGAGCCGGTGCGAGGTCCAGGTGGCCTACGCCATCGGTGTGGCCCACCCGGTGTCCATCATGGTCGACACCTTCGGGACCGAGCAGGTCGATCCGGCCAAGATCGCCACCGCGGTCCACGAGGTCTTCGACCTCCGTCCGGGCGCCATCCTCCGCGATCTCGATCTGCGCCGACCGATCTATCGCACCACCGCTGCGTACGGTCACTTCGGCCGGACCGGCGAGCCCGGCGAGTTCCCGTGGGAGAACCTCGACCGGGTCACCGACGTGAAGTCGGCCCTCGGGCTCTGAATGGCAGAGACGAATGCGGAGCATTCGTCATCGAACCCGGAGGGTTCGCGTGCCCGAAGGGCGCACGTCGTCCGCGTCCTTCCCGACCAGACCGGGATCACGAAGACCTTCGACTACCTCGTCCCGCCCGAATGGGCGGGACGGGTCGCGCTCGGAACCCGGGTCCGCATCGCTCTGGGCCCCCGCCGGGTGGGGGCCTGGGTGGTCGGCGTGGATGTCACGCCTCCGCCGGACGTCGAACTGCGGCCCATCGCCAAGGTCACCGGTGCCGGGCCGCCGGCGGACCTGATCGACCTCGCCGACTGGGCCCGGTGGCGCTGGGCGGCCAAGACCCCCGTGCCGTTCCTGCGTACCGCGTCGCCGGACCGTGCCGTCACCGTGTTGCCCGCGAAGGCCGAGCGCCGGCACCCGGTACCACCGACGGAGGATCCGACCGTCCAGGGCGCATTTGCGAACGGACCCACGACCCTGCGGCTCCCGCCGGCCGCAGATCTGGTCCCGGTGGTCCAGGCCGCGGTCTCGCACGGCGATGCGCTGATCCTGTGCACCTCGCGCCACCATGCGCGTGCCGTGGTCGGGCGGCTCGAGCGGGCGGGCGTGGCGGTGGCCCTGCACCCGGAGGACTGGGCGCGCGCCGCCGGCGGGGGAACCACCGTGGTCGGGACCCGCTCCGCAGCATGGGCCCCCGTTCCCGACCTGGCCGCCGTGGTCGTGTTCGACGAGCACGACGAGGTCCACCAGGAGGAGCGATCGCCCACTTGGCACGCCCGCGACGTCGCCATCGAGCGAGCCAGGCGTGCCGGTGTCCCGTGCGTGCTGACATCGCCGATGCCCACCCTCGAGTCACTCGAGACCACGAGGTTGGCTCGGCTCGACCGGGCCACCGAGCGCGCCGGCTGGCCCCGGGTGGTGGTGGTCGACCGGCGCGAGGAGGATCGCGGTCGCAACGCGCTCTTCTCTCCCGCCCTGGCCGAGATCGTGCACACCGATGCTCGCGTCGTCTGCGTGTTGAACCAGAAGGGTCGTGCTGCCCTCCTCGCCTGCCGGGCGTGCGGGGATGTGGCCCGCTGCGAGCACTGCGACGCCGCCGTGCACCGGCCCGGTGATGACCTGCTCGTGTGTCGTCGCTGCGCCGCGACGAGGCCGGTCGTGTGCGCCTCGTGCGGTGCCACCGATCTGCGGACCATCCGCATGGGCGTCGGACGGGTGCGCGACGACCTCGAGACCCTGGCGGGGGAACCGGTCGTGGTCATCACCGCCGAGACGACCGAGTCCGAGTTGGGCACGGCGCGGCTCCACGTGGGTACCGAGGCAGCGCTCCACCGTCTCCATGACGCCGACGTTGTTGCCTTCCTCGACCTGGATCAAGAGCTGTTCGCCCCCCGTTACCGTGCTGCCGAGCAGGCACTGGGCCTCCTGGTCCGGGCAGCTCGCATGCTGGGTGGCCGCCAGAACGGCGGCCGGCTCGTCCTGCAGACGCGCTCGCCCGACCACGAGGTGGTCCGCGCTGCGCTCGACGGTGACCCGACGCCGGTCGCGGACGCCGAGCGTGACCGCCGCGTCGGCCTCGGCTTCCCGCCGTTCGGTGTGGTGGCGGAGATCGGCGATCAGGCGGGTCCGGCCTTCGCCGAGGCCGTGCGGGCCCTGGCGGCCGACGGCGTGACGGTCCTCGGTCCGGTGGACGGTTCGTGGCAGGTCCGGGCGCCGGACCACGTCACACTGTGCGACACCCTCGCCCGGGTCGAGCGACCGCCCGGGCGGTTGCGCCTCTCGGTCGATCCGCTCCGGGTGTGATCAGCGGCCGATCACCCCGGCCACCGTGGTCTCTGCGACCAGCGCGCTGCCGGCGGGGGTGAGGTGCACACCGTCCTCCAGGCGGACCCGCGTGGGTGCGCCATCGGGGCCCGGTGCGTCCCAGGTGAAGGTGCCTGCGGGTGCGAGGACCTGGCCCCAATCGATGATCTCGAGGCTGGGCAGCTCGCGCACCAAGCGGTCGTAGAGATCGTTCAACGCGACGACGTGTTCCTCGATGGGGCCGTAGAACCCGTTGCTCTTCACGGGCGCGTACCGCACCAGCGCGACCCGTGCGCCTCGGATGCCGGCGCGCTCGATGAGGTCGCGGATCTCGTGCTCCCAGGCGGGTAGCACCGCGTCGGATCCGGGGACGACGGGTCGGCCGTCGCCGTCGATGTAGCCGCCGTCGGTCGCCATGGTGTAGTTGCAACAGGCCTCGATCACGACCACGTCCGGGTCCCGGGAGTTCACCCACGCGTCGAGCTGCTCCCCCCAGGATCCCTGGGGGGAGAGGGGCCCGGTCCCCGGTCCGCCGGCGTACGACGCACGTACCCCGGCGGCGGCGAAGCGCCCCACGTGGGCGTCCAGCGCCTGGCTCATGACCGAGTCCCCGACAAGGAGGACCTCGTCGACCGCATCCCCCGCGGTGGTGGGCGTGCTGCGACGGACAGGGAGGACGTCGAGGGTGCTGGCGTCAGGCGCGGGAGGAGGGACCTCTGCGCCCGCGAGCTGGTCGAGGGCGAGGATGCCGTCGCGTGGCTCGGCGAGGGCGCCGACGGCGACGGTGCCGGCCACGACGAGTGCGCCGCAGGCCAGCGCTCCGGTGATGCCCCGCACGCCCGGGAGGGCACGGCCGATTCGGACGGGCTGCTCCACCAGGCGGTACGAGGCGGCGGTGAGCAGCAGGGTCAGCGACAGCTGCATGGCCACGAGGACCGGCCCGTCCACGCCCACGCGATCGGCATCCATCCACACGAACACCGGCCAGTGGATGAGGTACACGCCGTAGGACACCCGCCCGGCGAGCCGAAGCGGACGCGTCGAGCAGAGCGAGCGCACGGGTCCGGCGACGTGCGCGGCCGCCAGGACGAGGGCCATCAACATCGCGTGGGCGACGAAGCCACCTCGCTGGAGCAACGGCGAGCTCTGCGGGACGACGACCCAGGCGACGAGCAGCAGGACGAGTGCCCCTGCGCCGAGTGCGCCGATCGTTCGGGGATGCCGCGCCACACGTTCGACCCGTCCTGTGAGCAGCACGGCGAGGAGGGCACCGATCAACAGCTCGGCCGCCCGGGCGCCGGTGTCGTAGTACGACCGGGTGGCACCGGTCGGGGACGCCCCGAGGCGCAGCATCCAGGCCATGGAGGCCACGGTGAGCAGCCCGAACACGACGGTGAGCACGATCCGCCGGCCGCGTCCGAACCGGAGCAGGCCCACGGTGACCAGGGGGAACACGACGTAGAACTGTTCCTCGATGGCCAGGGACCAGAGGTGCTGGAGTGGCGACGGTCCGGCGAACAGCTCGGCGTAGGAGCGGTCCTCGAGGACGAACCGCCAGTTCGCCACGTACCCGAGTCCTGCCAGCACATCTCCCCGGAGATCGGCGATCTGGCCGCTGTCGGCCAGGAACGGTGCCAGTGCGACCACCCCCGCGATCACGGCGAGGGCGGCGGGCAACAAGCGTCGGAAGCGGCGGCTCCAGAATCCCCGCAACGACACGCTGCCCGTGGCGTCCCACTCCACCAGCAGCAGCGAGGTGATCAGGTAGCCCGAGAGGGTGAAGAAGGCCGACACTCCGAGGTACCCACCCGCGGCCCATCCGAACCCGGCGTGGAACGCGACGACACCGGCCACTGCGAGTCCGCGGAGACCGTCGAGCGCCGGAACGTGCCGGAGTGTGGGGCGAGATGTGGCGGTCATGGGCGGCGGACCGAGCGGAACGTTATCCCGATCAGAAAGTCGACAGATCGTCAGAGGACGAGTTTCTCCCGAATCTCCGGCGCCGGCGAGGGATGTGCGGCCTATGTCCGCTTCGACAACCGCTCAGCCCAGCGTTGACCGCAGGAGGCGGTACCCCTTCTTCGACGCCAGTCGCTCGGTGGGGAAGCCCTGCTCGGTGAGCCAATGCTGGAGCGAGTCGGCACCCAGGTGGCGGTTCACGACGAGCACCGCGGAACCCGACACGGACAGACGCTGCAACCACTCGCCGAGCAGTTCGTGCAGCGCGACCTTCCCGATGCGGATCGGGGGGTTCGACCAGATGAGGTCGAAGGTTCCTTCCGGCGTCTCGTCGGGTGCGGTGACGGTGATGTTCCGAACGCCGACCGCATCGGCGTTGCGGGCGGTGAGGGCTCGGCTGCGCTCGTTCACGTCGACGGCCAGCACCTCGGCTGCCGGGCAGAGCAGGGCCAAGGTGACGGCGATCGGCCCGTACCCGCACCCGAGGTCGAGCAGCCGACCTCCCGAGGGCGGTTCGGGCGCAGACCCGAGGAGGAAGCGCGTCCCCGGATCGATGCGTCCGGGGCTGAACGTCCCGCGGTCGCTCTCGAGATCGACATCGAGTCCTCGCAGGCGCATCCGGACCGTGCCCGGTCGCGACGCTGACGTCGGCGACGCGCTGAAGTAGTGGTCGTCGTGGCCGGGTGGGGTGCCCACGGACCCGACGGTAGCCTCGGTGCCGTGGCAGCTCCCTACAGCATCCGAGTGGTGGGCGATCCCGTGCTGCGGTCCGCCGCAACCGAGATCACCGACATCGACGGGCGGTTGGTCAAGCTCGCCGACGACATGTTCGAGACGATGTACGACGCTCCCGGCCTCGGCTTGGCCGCCCCGCAGGTGGGTGTCAGCAAGCGCCTGTTCGTCTACGACCTCGACCCCGACGACCGCACGGAACCGGCAGTGCTGGTCAATCCCCGCATCGTCGAGTCTCGCGGCGAGTGGACCTACGAGGAGGGGTGTCTGTCGATCCCTGGGATGTCGTTCGAGATCGTGCGCCCGAAGGAGGTCCACCTGGTGGGCTTCGACCTCGACGGCAACGAGGTCTCCATCGAGGCCGACGAGCTCACCGCGCGTCTCTTCCAGCACGAGCTCGATCACCTCGACGGTGTGCTGATGACCGAGCGCATGGACCCGGACACGAAGAAGCTGGCACTCAAGGAGATCCGTGCCATGCGGGAGCGGGTGCACAGCGACGCCGCGGAGCCGAGGGGTCTCCGTCTCGTCTGACGCCCCGGGTCATCGCACGGCAGCCGTGACCCGCACGCCATGACACCCACGACGATGACGACGCCGCCACGACGCCTGGGGTACCTGGGCACGCCGGCCATGTCGGTGCCCCCGCTCCGAGCGCTCGTTGCGGCCGGTTTCGACGTCGGCCTCGTCGTCACCAACCCCGACAGTCGCCGTGGACGCGGGACCAGCACGTCGCCGAGCCCGGTGAAGGTGGCGGCCGCCGAGCTCGGGATCACGGTGACCCATGAGGTCGACGACGTCATCGGCGTCGGCGCCGACCTCGGCGTGGTGGTCGCGTTCGGTCGGATCATCCGCCCGCACGTGCTGGCCGAGCTGCCGATGGTGAACCTCCACTTCTCGCTCCTACCCCGGTGGCGGGGCGCGGCCCCGGTGGAACGGGCCATCCTGGCCGGCGATGCCACCACCGGCGTGGACCTCATGGTCGTCGAGGAGGGGCTCGACACCGGCGCCATCCACGGCCGGGTCGAGATCGACATCGGCCCGGACGAGACCGCGGACGAGCTGCGGAGCCGACTGGTCGTGGCCGGTACCGGTCTGCTCGTCGAACAGCTGCGCCAGGGACTCGGGGTACCGACCCCTCAACGGGGCGAGGCCGTCTACGCCCACAAGGTCGTTCCGGACGATCTCCTGATCGACTGGCACGCGCCGACGGCGGTGATCCATCGCCAGGTGCGCGTGGGCGGTGCCTGGACCACCAAGGACGGCGAGCGGTTCAAGGTGTGGCGCACCCGCCTCGATCCCACCGGCGACGGCGTGATCCACCCCACCGGCGACGGCGACATCGAGCTGGTCGAGGTGCAACCCGCCGGGAAGCCGCGGCGCTCGGCGTCCGACTGGGCGAACGGCGCCCGGTGGTCACCTGACGACCGGCTCGGCACATGAGCCGGCG
>JBPPNA010000029.1:0-2576 GCA_051306355.1 Acidimicrobiales bacterium
GAACCGATCGTGACCTCCTCGACGACCCCGGGGTGGGCGAGCATCTCGGTGAGCGGGAGCGGAGTCAGGGGGTGTCCCGGCGAACCGACGCCACCAACACGCTGATGCACACCATCATCACGGTGCCACCGATGAGGTAGAGGCCGAGCGTGGTGGCCCCCACCCGATCGACGAACTCGGTGGCCTGCGTCGACCATTCCTCGACCCTGTCGACGGGACCGCCGGCGGTGGTGGGGTCGGTGCGGACACGGAGCGAGAAGACCCCGTACCAGGCGACGTAGGCCCCCATGAGGACCATGAGACCCCCGGCCACCCGGTTGGCGTACTGCATGCCCGACCGCATCCAGCGGACCACCGAATCGCGGGCCAGCGCGATGGCCACCGTCAGTGCCGTGATCACCAGGCCCATCCCAGCGGCGTAGACGACCAGGACCGAGACCCCGGAGATGAAGTCGGTCCTCGAGAAGGCGTTCACGATGTTGGCGATGAAGATCCCGATGGTGCAGGTGAGCGATGCGATGGCGTACGAGACGCCGTAGAGGAACATCGAGCCCAGTCCCCGGGTTCGACCGCCGCGGTCGAGCTTCGGGATTCGGGCCGTCATCTCGTAGCCGAACAGCATCACCACGCCGAACACGACGAGCCCCAGGCCGACGACGATGGTGGCCCATGGTGCGTACTCCTGCACCGTGGAGGAGATCGGCCGGAGTGCGATTCCCACCACGCCGAAGACCACGACGAAGCCGAGGCTCACGGCCAACGCGACGGGGATGGCGCGCAGCACCGATTCGCCCCGACCGGGGACGCGGTCGCCCTCTCGTCCGAGGAAGAAGGTGACGTAGGCCGGCAGCATTGCGAAGCCGCAGGGGTTGACGGCCGCAACCATCCCCGAGGCGAAGGCCAGCGCCAGGGGAGCTTCGATCACGCCGGGACTCCCAGGTGCTCGGCGATGAGGGCACGGAGTCGATCCTGGTCGAGCGCACCGGACTGGATGTGGGCCACCTCGCCGTCCGCGGTGATGAAGATGGTGGACGGCATGGTCGTGATTCCGAACCCTGCCGCGATGTCGCCCTGGATGTCGCGCGACCAGTCGTAGGTGACTCCCGTCTCCTCCACGATGCGGCTGGAATCCTCGGGTCGATCGGTCACGGCGAGACCGAAGAACCGGACGTCGTTGCCCAGCGCCTCGGAGACGGCCTCGACGTCGGGCATCTCGGCGATGCACGGCGGGCACCACGAGGCAAAGAGGTTGACCACCAGTGGTTCGGTCCCGATCAGGTCGCGCAGCGCGCCAGTGGTGTCGTCGACGTCGGTGAACTCGAAGTCGAGCGGATCGCCCGTGGGCGCCTCGTCGACAGGCCGCAACTCGACCCGCTCGGGGATCTCGCCGTTGGCGGTCACCTGCTCGTCGTCGCGGTTGGCGGCGAAGACCAGGACCAGACCGGCCGCGGTGAGGGCGAGGACCGTGGCGGCCACGTAGGCCTGCCAGGGAAGACCGAAGCGGGAGCGAGCGGTTTGTGACATGGTGCGGACGCGACGGTACTGCCGCCCGAATCCGACCACCCATCGCGGGGCGCGTGGGCGCCCCGCTCGAGATTGGGCCGCGGGCGGGCCGGAGCTCGACCGTGGTCGTCACTCCGGCCCACCGTTCCCGGCGGCGGCGGGGTTGCCTGGTTGCAGTCGCTCGAAGCCGTTCAGCAGGGAGTTGTGGGCCCTGGCGAACAACTTCAGAAGTGAGCGAAGCGAACGACTCAGGCGGTGCGGTGCTCGGCCAGATGGCGGAGCGCCGCGGGGACCTCGACGTGGACGAACTCGTCCTCGGGTCGAGGGCTCTTGGGGGGACGGCCCCGCCGGCGCTTGGCGTGCAGGATCTTCCCGTTCTGGAACAACTGGCCGCCCCAGACGCCCAGCGGCTCCTTGCGGGCCAGGGCGCCCTCGAGGCACTGGTGCATCACCGGGCACTCGGCGCAGATGCGCTTGGCGGCGGCGATGTCGCGCAGCTCTTCGGAGAAGAAGATCCGGACGAGGGCGCCGGCGCCCTCGGCGCAGGCGGCGTCGGCCCAGAACGAGGTGTCGACCTCGAGGGCCAGGTCGAGCACCGGGATGTCGCCGGTCGTGTCGGCCCGTCTGGTGAGGTCGAGTTCTTCGTTGTGGAGTTGAGCGAGCACGGCTCGCTCCCTTCTGTGCGGTGTTCGTGCAGGTGTCGGGGACAGGGTCTGGTGGGAGAGGGAACGATCGAGGCCGGAGAACGAGAAAGGCCGCCGGGATGTGATCCCGACGGCCTCTGCGGTCCTTGCGTCCTGACTGTCGTCAGGATGTGGATTGCAGAGGCCATCGATCGGGGTGGAGGTCGACCTTCGGCATCGGCTTGCGGTCGTTGGCGAGCCATGCTCCGTCGATGACGCCACCCTCGGTCGGGTTGGTGCCGGTGATGGCGGAGGCGGTCGCAAAGGCGCGGTCGGAATCGGCGATCGGGGCGCACGCGATTTCTGCGGAGAACGGATACGCCGGGGCCGTGACCGTGGTCGCGGACTTGGGACGTACGCACTCGACTGCCGCCACGGGCGCGACACCGA
>JBPPNA010000094.1:0-6861 GCA_051306355.1 Acidimicrobiales bacterium
CGACCTGCACGGTGCTGCCGCCCAGGACATGCACGTACTGGGGCACGAGGTCGGATGCGATGGCCGCTGGCCGGTACACGCCGAAGGGCGTGGCTGGGGACGGTCCACCACCGAGGCCGTACATGCCGGGGATGCCCGCCAGGGCGGTGTGGACCATGGCGTCGGCGAAGGCACGGCCCACCTTCCGCTCGTCGGCGTCCTTCACCGTCAGGCGCCAGATGGCGGTCGCCTCCTCCTGCGTGCCCGGATCGGGCTTGTCGGTGCGGATCACCCGGCTGACGACGGCGTCGAAATCGCCCGGTCGGAACGGGCACGCATCCCAGAACGCGGCGGCGGCGAAATCGGCCTTGGCGTCCACGTCGAGGCCGGTGAGAGCCACGGTGAACGAGTTGCGGTAGCCGCCCAGCTCGTTCATGGCCACCTTGAGCGTGGACGGTGGTGCCTGGCCCCGCACCCCGGAGATGCGGACGCGGTCGGTGGCGACCTGATCGAGGCGGATCGAGTCGAACCGGGCGGTCACGTCAGGGCCGAGGTAGGCCGGGCCACCGATCTCGTAGAGCAGCTGCGACGTGACGGTGCCCACGGTGACGGCGCCGCCGGTGCCGTCGTGCTTTCCGATGACCGAGGAACCGTCCTCTGCCACCTCGGCCCACGGGAACCCGATCCTCGGGTGCCTTTCGACACCCTCGATCTCGTGGAAGAACGAGTAGTTGCCGCCGGTGGCCTGGGCACTGCATTCGATGACGTGGCCGGCCACCACGCCACCGGCCAGGCGGTTCCAGTCGTCGCGGGCCCACGCATGGTGGTGGGCGGCCGGCCCGCACGCCACGGCGGCGTCGGTCACCCGACCGGTGACGACGATGTCGGCACCGCGCTGGAGGGCGTCGACGATGCCCCAGCAGCCGAGGTAGGCGTTGGCGGTGAGGTGGGCCGAGGGGTCGCCCAGGTCGCCGTTTTCGTCGCCATCGGGGCCGAACGGCACGAGCGCACCGGTCGCGGTGAGGTCGTCGATACGGGGCAGCAGGTCGTCGCCGTCGACGTAGGCGATGGTGGGCGACAGGCCCAGTCGATCGGCCACCTCGGCCACGGCTTCGGCGCAGCTGCGAGGGTCGAGTCCGCCGGCGTTGGACACGACGGTGATACCCCGGTCGAGGCAGGTGCCCATCACCTCTTCCATCTGGGTGACGAACGTGCGTGCGTACCCTCCTCCGGGCCGTTTTGCCCGGATGCGACTGAGGATGAGCATGGTGAGCTCGGCCAGCCAGTCGCCGGTGAGAACGTCGATCGGTCCGCCCTCGACCATCTCCCGGGCGCCGCTCGGTCGGTCACCGAAGAAGCCGGAGCAGTTGGCGATGCGCACGGGTGCGCTCACTGTTCGTCCCCCGTGTCGAGCGTGACGAGCAGATCGCCGGCATCGACCCGGTCGCCCACCCCGAAGTGCACCTCGGCGACGGTGGCATCGACGGTCGCGGTGATGGTGTGCTCCATCTTCATGGCCTCGACCACGAGCAGCGCGTCGCCGTCGGCCACCTGCTGACCGGCGCTCACGTGGACGGCGATCACCGTGCCCGGAAGGGGGGCGATGGGGCCGCTGCCGATCAGCTCGGCGGCGTGGTCGGCGAAGCGGGGTGCCAGCTGCCATGTCAGAGAACCGGCGTCGCCCCGCACCTCCACCGTCGGAGATGTCGTCGATTCCCTCGAACCCTCATCGGCCATCGACGAGATGTCCAGACGGTGACGCGTCCCGTCGATCTCGAGGACCTGCTCGTCGGCGGACCGTCGCAACAATCCCACGTCGACGACGCGCCGATCATCGGCAGGGAGCGCCCCGTCGTCACCCGGTTCGGGCCACGCACCGATCCGGATCTCGGCCCGTGGCCCCTCGACGACGTACTCGACGGGGTGCGCTTCGTCGCCCGACCGCCAGATCTGGCGCTGCCCCCGGGTGCGCAGGTTTCGCCACCCGGATGGGGCGAACCCGGTGACCGGGTCCGTGGAGCGGTTGTGCTGCTCGTGGGCGAAGACCGCGCCGAGGAGGAGGGCGAGACGGTCCTCGCCGGAGGGGCCCGCTGCCGCGCCGACGTCGGGATGGTCGTCGAGGTACGAGGTGGTCGTGCGGGCGGCCAGGAAGTCGGGCTCTCCCAGGAGCGCGACGAGGCTGTTTCGGTTGGTGACGACCCCGGAGAGGCGCGCCGTGCGCAGCGAGCGGCCGAGGACCAAGGCCGCCTCCGCCCGTGTCGGGCCGTGAGAGATCACCTTGGCGAGGAGCGAGTCGTACTCGGTGGCGACGCGAGATCCGGACCGCACGCCGGAGTCCACCCGAACGGGGCCGTCGATCTCGAACGATCGCAGGTGCCCGCCGACGGGGAGCCACCCGGCCGCCGGATCCTCGGCCACCAGTCGGACCTCGATGGCATGGCCCTCGGTGCGCACGTCCTCCTGCGCGAGGGGGAGCGGCTCGCCGGCAGCGATGCGGAGCTGCAGTTCGACGAGGTCGAGTCCGGTGACGGCCTCGGTGACGGGGTGCTCGACCTGGAGGCGGGTGTTGACCTCGAGGAAGGTGATGGTGCCGTCGTCGCCCACCAGGAACTCGACGGTTCCGGCGCTCTGGTAGCCGACGTGGCGGGCGAGGGCCACGGCGGCGTCGCACAGCACGCGGCGCGTCTCGTCGCTGATGCCCGCCGACGGTGCCTCTTCGAGGATCTTCTGGTTGCGCCGCTGGATGGAGCACTCCCGCTCGCCGAGGTGGATCACATTGCCGTGGGCGTCGCCGAGGACCTGCACCTCGACGTGCCGACCCCGTTCGATGTAGGGCTCCACGAACACGGTCCCGTCGCCGAAGGCCGCCTGCGCTTCCCGAGCGGCGGCCGCTACCGCATCTGGCAGGTGCTGCGGAGCGCGGACGATGCGCATGCCACGGCCACCTCCGCCGGCGGCGGCCTTGACCAACGCGGGCATGGGCAGCCCATCGGGGATGTCGCCCGAGCGGACCTCGACTGCGTCGGTGGTGGGCACCCCCGCAGCCACGGCGGCGCGCTTGGCCGCGATCTTGTCCCCCAGCAGGGAGATCTGCTCCGGTGTCGGCCCGACCCAGACGAGGCCGGCGTCGAGCACCTGGCGGGCGAAGGCGGCGCTCTCGGCCAGGAAGCCGTAGCCCGGATGGACCGAATCGCAACCCGTGTCCGCGGCGGCCCGGAGCAGGGCGTCGTCGCGGAGGTACGACTCGCCGGGGGTCGAGCCGCCCAGGGCCACGGCGACACCGACCGAGTCGACGTGCAAGGCGTCCGCATCCGGCGTCGAGTACACCCCGACGGTGTCGATCCCGAGGTGGTGGGCGGTGCGGGCGATGCGCACCGCGATCTCGCCGCGATTGGCGATGAGCAGGCGACGGAACATCAGTGCCGCCACACGCCGTAGTCGGTGGCGCCCCGGACCTCGTTGCTGTGCGCGGCCGACAGCGCCATGCCGAGCACGGTGCGCGAGTCGGCTGGATGGATGATGCCGTCGTCCCACAGGCGGCCGGTGGCGTAGAGCGCGGTGGACTCCTCCTCGATCTGGGCCTCGAGCGCCCCGGTCTGGGCGGCGAGCGCCTCTTCGTCGATCTCGATGCCCCGTCCGGCCGCTGCGTTGCGGGCGATGATGTCCATGACGCCGGCGAGCTGCTTGGGACCCATCACCGCGATCCGGTGGTTGGGCCAGCTGAAGATGAAGCGGGGGTCATAGGCCCGCCCTGACATTCCGTAGTTGCCGGCGCCGTAGGAGGCGCCCACCATCAGTACGAAGTGGGGCACCTCGGAGTTGGACACGGCGTTGATCAGCTTGGCGCCGTTGCGGATGATGCCGCCCTGCTCCGCTGCAGTGCCGACCATGAAACCGGTGATGTTCTGCACGAAGACCAGTGGGGTGTCGGTTCGGTTGCACAGCTGGATGAACTGGGCGCCCTTGTTGGACTCCTCGGAGAAGAGGATCCCGTTGTTGGCGAGGACGCCGACAGGGAAGCCGCAGATCGACGCCCACCCGCACACCAGCTTGTCGCCGTAGAGCGGCTTGAACTCCTCGAACCGGGAACCGTCGAGGAGGCGGGCCAGGACCTCGCGCACCTCGAAGGGCACCTTCACGTCGGCGGAGGCGCACCCGAGCAACTCGGCCGAGTCGTATCTCGGCGGGTCGGCCGGTTCGGTTGCGCCCGGCCCGCGCTTGGTCCACCGCAGGTGCCGCACGATGCCCCGCACGATCCGGATGGCGTCCAGTTCGTCGGCGGCCAGGTAGTCGGAGAGCCCGCTGACGCGCGAGTGCATCTCGGCGCCGCCCAGCGTTTCCTCGTCGACGACCTCGTCGATGGCCATCTTCACCAGCGGCGGGCCTCCCAGGTAGGCCATGCCCCGCTCGCGCACGAAGACGGTGTAGTCGCTCATGCCCGGTGTGTAGGCGCCGCCGGCGGTGCTGGGACCGAAGACGGCGGTGATCGACGGGATGCCCAGCTTCGACCGCTGCGTGAGGTTCTTGAAGCCAGCGCCTCCCGGCACGAAGATGTCGGCCTGTCGTGGCAACTCGGCCCCGGCGGACTCGTTGAGGCTGATCACCGGCAGCCGATTCGCCCGGGCGATCTCGTCGAGGCGGGCGCTCTTGCGCACGCTGGTCGGGTTGGCGGAGCCGCCCCGATACGTCATGTCGCTCCCGCTGATGACCACCTCGATGCCCTCGACGACGCCGATGCCGGTCACGGTCCCCGCGCCCACCGGGTCCTCGGTGCCCCACGCCGCGAGCGGGCTCAGCTCGAGGAACGGGGTGTCGGGATCGACCAAGGCCTCGATCCGTTCCCGGACCAGCAGCTTGCCCCGTCGGTGGTGGCGATCGACGTAGCGCTGGCCACCGATGGTGGGGACCGTCGCCAGCTCGGAGGCCACCTCGTCCCAGAGCGCCTGCATCGCATCGCGGTTGGACCGATACCGCTCAGAACCGGTGTCCAGGCGGCTCCGCAACACCGTTCCGATCGGGCTCACACGGCCGGACCGTACACGTCCGAACTATCGTCGTGGACGTGAGCATCATCGAGAACGCGCCGCAGACGATCCACCGGGGGGAACGCGATCTCCCTTTCATCGACCTCGGCGAGAGCGGCCGGCTCCAGCTACTCCAGGTCGATCTCGCGCAGGGTGTGTGGGTGCTCCGAAACCAGTTCGATCCCGACACCACCGTCCAGACGCACAAGCACACCGGACACGTGTACGCCTTCACCCGTTCGGGTTCCTGGCACTACCTCGAAAGCCCCGAGGCAGCCAACACCGCCGGGTCGTACCTCTACGAGCCGGCCGGATCGACCCACACGCTCCACGTCCCTGCCACCAACGACGGCGTGACCGACGTGTCGTTCGTCATCCACGGTGCGAACCTGAACCTCGATGCCGAAGGCCAGGTCGAGTCGGTGATCGACGCGCCGGGGGTCCTCGAGTTCTACCGGGCGGTCTGCGCCGACCAGCACGGCGTCGTCGACCCGCCCGTGGTCGTCATCGCGTCGACACCCGACGGCCTGGCCTGATCAGCGTCCGTCGATGGGCACGATCCCGCGTATGGCTGCGGTGGCCAGCGCTTCGAGCTCGGCGCGGGACGCAGCACGGTCACGCCAGCCGAGCACCGCTCCCGTCAGCGCTCCCAACAGGATCGGGCCCGCTCCGCGAGCGTGTTCGCGTGGCATGTCGAAGTAGGTGTTGAGGATCCGGGCCACGAATCGAGGGCCCACCTTGCGGTCTCCGTCGCCCAGCTCGGATGTCCGTGAACCGGGCGCCGTGACCGCACCGAGGATGGGGCCGAGGTCGGCGACGGTGTCGAAGTACGTGGCGACGAGGAGGGAGACGCGGTCTTCCTCCGGGTCGGAGGTCTCGAGGGCCGTGACGACGCGCTCGCCGAGCTCACCCACGACCCGCTGGTAGAGGGCGACCAGCACGTCGTCGCTGTTGTCGAAGTGGGAGTAGGGGAGCGCCTTGCTGACGCCGGCCCACTCCGCGACCCGCTCCATGGTCACGGCACCGTCCCCTCGCTCGACGAGGAGGGTGGCGGTGGCGTCGAGCAACTGCTCGCGTCGATCGCCACGACTCAGTCGCGCTCGGGTCCTGGCGTCGGCGGTCACCGGCACAGTGTACGAATGGCTTGCCCGGGACCCGGGCCGGATCTTCGCCGGCTGGCAATCACCGGGCCGCAACGAAGATACTGGCGGTAACGATGTCATCGTCGACGACCTCCGGGAGTCGCCACACCCCACGGAGAGATCTCATGACCGAAACCCTCGCCCCCACACCCGAGCGCGTCGTCCCGACCCGGCGGATCTCGTTCGAGTATCCCCTCGACGACCTGCCGAAGTACTTCGCCGCCGACGAGGACATCGTGCTCAGCCATGTCATCGCCGTGCTCTCGGCGGTCTTCCCCGACGGCGAGGAATTCTTCGTTCGATCGGTCCGCAACTTCCGGGACCAGATCCAGGACCCTGAGCTGAAGAAGCAGGTCGCTGGCTTCATCGGGCAGGAGGCCATCCACGGTCGGGAGCACCGGGAGGTCAACGAACGCTTCGCCCAGCTCGGCTACCCGACCAAGGCGGTGGAGCGGTTGACCAAGAAGGGCCTGGCCATCCGGGAGAAGCTGGCACCGGCGAAGGCGAACCTGGCGTCGACGGCAGCACTCGAGCATTACACCGCGACACTGGCCGAGACGCTCCTGTCGGATCCCGACGCCCGGAACACCATTGCCCACGACGAGGTCCGCTCACTGTTCCTGTGGCATGCCCTCGAGGAGTCGGAGCACAAGGCAGTCGCCTTCGACCTGTATCGCGCCGTCGGTGGATCGGAGCGCATGCGGACCATCACGATG
>JBPPNA010000116.1:0-7717 GCA_051306355.1 Acidimicrobiales bacterium
ATCCCCGACCTCGCTGCGGGCCACGTCGTTCTGGTCGCTGCCCACGGCAACTCACTCCGTGCCCTGGTGAAGCACCTCCAAGGCATCAGCGACGACGAGATCCCGAGTCTGAACATCCCCACGGGCCAGCCATTGCTCTACGAGCTCGACGACGACTTCCATCCCGCCGAGGACAAGCCGGTGACCGAGCGGTATCTGGCCGACCCCGACGACGTCGCGGCCGCCGCGAAGGCCGTGGCCGACCAGACCAAGGGTTAGTTCGCCCGGGCGCGCTGCACCCCCGGGGTGGTGCCCCGGGGGCGCAGCTCGTTCAGGGCAGTTGCGAGGCTCAGCCGAGCAACTGCGGGTGGTCGAGGGCGCACTGCGCCCGAGATCACACGGCGTCGGCGCCCATCTCACCCGTACGGATGCGGGTGAGACGATCGACGGTGGTCATCCAGATCTTTCCGTCGCCGATCTTGCCGGTCTGGGCCGAGGTGGCGATCGCCTCGGCGACCTTCTCGGCTTCGTCGGTGCCGCACACCACTTCGATCTTCACCTTGGGGACGAAGTCGATGGTGTACTCGGCGCCTCGATAGGTCTCGGTGTGTCCGCCCTGACGGCCGAACCCCTTGACCTCGGAGACGGTGATGCCCTGGACGCCGACCCCCTTGAGGGCCTCCTTCACGTCGTCGAGCTTGTGCGGCTTGATGACCGCGGTGACGAGATGCAACACGTTGTGCTCCTTGTGTTCGAGATCGGGTCAGACCGAGACGGTCGAGCTGGACGAGGTGCGGCCTGCGGACGAACCGCCACCGGAGTCGGGGGCGTAGCCGAGGTGGCCGTGCTCCTCGACATCGAGCCCGGCGAGCTCCTCCTCTTCGGTGACCCGGAGGCCGACCGTGGCTTTGATGGCCTGGAAGAGCAGGAAGGCAGCGCCGAAGACGAACACGAAGTGCACGCCGATGAACAGCGCCTGCGTCGAGAGCTGGTCGATGCCGCCGCCGTAGAACAGGCCGGCGTCCTCCCGACCGAGGAAGGCGTCGTCGTACGTGGCGAAGAAGGCGATGGAGAGGGTGCCCCACGTCCCGCACACGCCGTGGACGGTGATCGCACCGACCGGATCGTCGACCTTCATCCGGTCGAAGAACGCGATGGCGAACACGGCGATGAAGCCACCGACGGCGCCGATCAGGACCGCAGCCCACGTCTCGACGGCGCCGACCGGCGCCGTGATGGACACGAGCCCGGCGAGGAGGCCGTTGGCCGCCATGGTGACGTCCGGCTTGCCGTCCTTCAACCAGTTGACGACCATCGAGACGACGGCACCGGCGCAGGCAGCGACCAGCGTCTTGACCGCCAGCTGCGGGACCAGGTTGTCGGCGCCGAGCTCGGAGCCCGGGTTGAAGCCGAACCAGCCGATGAACAGGATGATGGCGCCGAGCACCACGTAAGGGACGTTGTGCCCCGGGATGGCGCGGGGCTTGCCGTCGGCGCCGAACTTCCCGATGCGGGGACCGAGGACCAGGGCGCCGGCGAGGGCGGCCCAGCCGCCGGTGGCATGGACGATGGTCGAGCCGGCGAAGTCCGAGAACGGGATGTCGAGCTGGGCCAGCCAGCCTCCGCCCCAGGTCCAGCGCAGCACGATCGGGTAAATCAGCGCGGTGAGCACGAAGCTGTAGATGAAGTAGCTCTTGAACTTCGTGCGCTCGGCCATGGCCCCGGACACGATCGTCGCCGCAGCGGCGGCGAAGGCGGCCTGGAAGAAGAAGAACGTTGCCGGCGAGAGGTTGAGTACCTGCGCGAACGCAGGATCTTCGATGTTCTCGATGCCGAGGCCGAAGCCGAACCAGCCGCCGAGCAGCTCGTCCCCGCCGAAGGCGATGCCGTAGCCGATGAGGGCGAAGGCCAGCACGCCGGCGGCCATGTCCATCAGGTTCTTCATCATGATGTTCGAGACGTTCTTGGCCCGGGTGAGGCCGGCCTCGACGAGGGCGAAACCGGCCTGCATGAAGAAGACGAGGACGCCGCAGAAGAAGATGAAGATGTTGTCGAGGACGATCTGCGTCGCCGGTACGGCCTCCTCGGCCTCCTGGGCAGCGGCGGGGTTGGCGAGAAGCAACAGGGTTGCACCTACCAGTCCCGCTCCGATGAGCAACTTGCGCTTCACGGGTTGGCTCCTTGGGGTAGACGACTTCAGGGGTGATGGGGCGATGTGCGTTACAGGGATCTGACCCGGAACTGACCGTAAAGACCGCCCATTGCACGGCTGTTCGCTCGGGATGACAGCCCGGGCAACGCTGTGTGACGCGAATGTTTCGTGGCTCAGGTCGCCAGCGCCGCGGGCTCGAGGAGGTAGCCACGGGAGCGGACCGTGCGGATCGCGAGGCGCACGGGCTCGAGCCGCCGACGGAGCCGGAGCACGTGCACATCGAGCGCGTTGCGACCCGGGGCACCGTCGGGCCACCCAGCGGCCGCCAGGTCGTCACGGCTCACCACGGCCCCGAAGCGACGGACGAGCGCGCCGGTCAGCCGGGCTTCGACGGGCGGGAGTGGCGCCCAACGTTCCCCGAAGCGGATGACCCCGTCCTCATCCAGTTCGGGCACCAGTTCGAGTGTCTGCTCCAGCCGCAACCGGAGCCCCTCGAGGCGGGCCCGCACGTCGAGGTCACCGGCCGTGGCCCGCACCCAGTCCTCGAGCGGATCGGCTGCGACCGGTGGCGACGCGTCGACATCCACGATGAGCAGCCGGGCCCGGCCCCGTTTGGCGAGCTCCTCGCGTGCTCGGCGCTCGCTCGGCCACCGCAGCATCGTCACGTCGTCCATCGATCGTGGACGGTACGGAGGAAACATTTCTCGCCGGTTTCGCCCTCGTACCCATCAGTTTTCGTTCAGTTCCCGACGGCGACCACTTTCGCCAGCACCGCAACAGAACCTTTCGTACACTCCGCACATGGCACGACACGACGTCTCCGAACACCTCGCCCAGGTTCCGCTCTTCTCGGCATGCTCGAAGAAGGAGCTGGCCAGGGTCGCGAAGGCGACCGACGAAGTGCACGTGGAGGACGGCCACGTCCTCACCACCCAGGACGAGCGCTCGGGCGAGGCCTTCGTGATCGTGTCCGGGAACGTCACCGTGAAGCGGAACGGCCGCAAGGTCGCCGAGCTCGGGCCCGGCTCGATGCTCGGCGAGCTGGGACTCCTCGATCGTGGGCCACGGACAGCCACGGCGACCGCCGACGGTCCCGTCGACCTGCTGGTCATCGGTCCACGTGAGTTCGCCGCCATGCTCGACGACGTCCCGTCGATCAACCACAAGCTCCTGCGCTCGCTCGCCACCATGGTCCGCGATCTCGACGCGAAGACCTACGGCTGACGCGTCACCCGCAGGAGCTGAGCCGCGCCGGGCCGTCTACGTCACGGCAGCATGGCACCACCGTCCGTCGACCCCGATGACGCCAAGGCGCCGGCGCCGCCCCGGAGCCTGGCCCGAGGGGCCGCGGCGCGTGCCGCTACCGAGCTCGATCCGGACATCGATCCCGACTTCCCCGATGTCGTCGACGTCGACCTGCACGGCGTCGCGCTCGAGTTCCCTGCGGCGCGCACGATCACCGTCCTGCGATCGACCCTGACCGAGTGCCACGTGGGTGCCGACACGAACGCTGCGCTGGACGCCGCCGACACGGCCTTCGTGGACTGCGATCTCACCGGGAGGACGGTCGAGTCGCTCACCCGCGTCACGCTCGTGCGGTGTCGGCTCGGCGGCGCCGATTTCGGCGACGCCAGACTGCGAGACGTCCGGTTCGATGGCTGTGTGCTCGACCTGGCCTCGCTTCGGGGTGCGCAGCTCGAGCGGGTCGATCTTCGGGGTGGTCGGGTCGACGGCCTCGACCTGTCCGGCGCCCGCCTGCTGGACGTGACGATGGAGGTGTCCCTCGCCGAGGTCACCCTGGATGGTTGCCGCATCCAGCGCGTCGATCTCACCAACGCCGATCTCTCTGCCGTCACCGACGTGACCGCCCTGCGGGGTGCCACCATCAGTGAGACCCAGGCCCTCTCCCTCTCGGCTCGGTTGGCCCGAGCAGCTGGCCTGGTGGTCGCACCGCGCTGATCGGCGGCCAGCTTTCCCCCCGCTCGGTGCACGGAAGTACCCTTCGGGCCGCTATGGAACCCTCTGGCACTGCACGCAGGCTCAAGCCCCATCAGCTCGCGCTCGGCCTCGGTGTCCTCATCGCCGGCGTCACCGTGATCTCCGGCATCGCCTCCACCGTCTTCCAGTTCCACGACGACTCGGAGACGACCCGCGAGGTCTTCGAGAACATCCCATCGGCGCTGAAGCTCGCCTTCTACACGGCAGTGCCGATCGTCCTGCTCTACGGGGCGATCCTGTTCAGCCAGCGCATGAGGAACTGGGAGCGCGGCGCCCCCGAGTCCCGGAAGACGACGCCCAAGAACGTCAAGCAGCGTCTCAAGGACTTCCGGGCCGGCGTGTACATGCAGACGCTGCTGCGCGATCCCGCAGCCGGCGTGATGCACAGCCTGATGTACTTCCCGTTCCTCGTCCTGCTGGCCGTCACGACGGTACTCGAGGTCAACCACCAGCTCCCGGAGTCGGCCAAGTTCCTCCACGGCGACGTCTACAAGGCGTACACCGCGGTCGGCGATGCCGCCGGTGTCCTCTTCCTCATCGGCGTCTTCTGGGCCATCGGCCGCCGGTACATCCAGAGGCCCTACCGGATCCGGGTCAAGACCAAGGCCGAGCACGCAGCCGCCCTGTTCATACTCGCCGCCATCGGTGTCACCGGGTTCCTCGCGGAGATGTTCCGCATCGGGCTCGAGGGCCAGCCCGACTACGAGAAGTGGAGCTTCGTCGGCTACCCGCTCGCCGGCCTCGTCACCGACATCGGTGCCATCCACGGCTGGCACCAGGTGATGTGGATCGCCCACGTCATCACGTTCCTCGCCTTCTTGATCATGCTGCCCGTCACCATGCTGCGCCACATGTTCACCAGCCCGCTGAACATGTACTACAAGGACCGCGACCGCCCGAAGGGCGCCATGAAGGCGATGCCCAACCTGATGGAGAGCGAGCTCGAGAGCTTCGGCGCCTCCACCGTCGAGGACTTCACCTGGAAGCAGCTCCTCGACCTCGATGCCTGCACGATGTGCGGGCGCTGCACCTCGGTGTGCCCCGCCAACGCAACCGGCAAGCCACTCGATCCTCGCGAGATCGTGCTCAAGTCGGGTGAGGTCATGGCCGCCACGGGCACCCCCCAGGTCAGCCCGCCCATCGGCACCGTGCCCGAGATCACCATCCCGGCCAACAACTTCTTCGATCGGATCACGCCCGAGGAGATCTGGGCGTGCACCAGCTGCAAGGCCTGCGACGAGATCTGCCCGGTGAACATCGAGATCCTCGACAAGATCCTCGACATGCGCCGCTACCTGTCGCTGATGGAGTCGAACTTCCCCACCGAGCTCGGCAACGCCTACCAGGGCATGGAGAACCAGGGGAATCCCTGGGGGATGTCCAACTCCGAGCGGGGCAACTGGGCCGACAAGGTCACCGGCGTCGCGGTCGTCGACCCGGGCGACGCCTTCGACCACGAGTACCTCTACTGGGTGGGTTGCGCGGGTTCCTTCGACGACAAGAACCAGAAGGTCTCCGAGGCCATGGTCAAGCTGATGAGGCGCGCCGGTCTCGACTTCGCCATCCTCGGTCCAAACGAGATGTGCACCGGCGACCCCGCCCGCCGATCGGGCAACGAGTACATCTACCAGATGCTCGCGATGCAGAACATCGAGACGATGAACACCATGGGTGTGAAGAAGATCGTCACCCAGTGCCCGCACTGCTTCAACGCCATCGGCAACGAGTACCCGCAGCTCGGCGGCCACTACGAGGTCATCCACCACACCCAGCTGCTGGAGAACCTCATCGACGAGGGCAAGCTCGACCTGTCCCGGGCCCGCCTCGACGAGCGCATCGTGTACCACGACAGCTGCTACCTCGGCCGGCACAACGACATCTACATGAGCCCCCGCAAGGTGATCGGTTCGCTCGGCGGCGTCGACATCGTCGAAGCCCCCCGCAACGGCACCAACGGCATGTGCTGTGGTGCCGGTGGTGCCCGCATGTGGATGGAGGAGTCGATCGGCACCAAGGTCAACGACGAACGCTCCCGCGAGCTGGTCGAGACCGGCGCCACCCGCGTCGCCACCGCCTGCCCGTTCTGCTACGTCATGATCGACGACGGGGTGAAGGCCGCGGGCAAGGAAGAGCACGAGGTGCGCGTCGCTGACCTGTCGATGCACGTCCTCGAGGCGATCGAAGCCGGCGAGGCCCTCGACCCCGAGGCTCCGCTGACCACGCTCCGGGACTGAGACGGCGCCGCCACTTCGGCTCTACTGGAAGTTCTTCCAGTACTGGCTGGGCGTGGGTCCGGACTGGCCCTTGTACTTCGATCCGAGGTTGCCGGACCCGTACGGCGTGTCGGCCGGTGTGGTCATGCGGAGGAAGCTGACCTGACCGATCTTCATCCCCGGATAGAGGGTGATCGGGAGGTTGGCCACGTTCGAGAGCTCGAGGGTGATCTGGCCGTCGAACCCCGCGTCCACGTAGCCGGCCGTCGAGTGGATCAGTAGGCCGAGACGCCCGAGACTCGACTTGCCCTCCAAGCGGGCGACGAGATCGTCGGGAACGGCGATGCGCTCGAGGGTGGCGCCCAGCACGAACTCGCCCGGGTGGAGGATGAACGGGGTGTCGTCAGGGACCTCGATCAACTCGGTCAGGTCGCTCAGGTCCTGCTTGACGTCGATGATGCTGCGGGTGTGGTTCAGGAAGACCAGGAAGCGCGGATCGAGCGTGAGGTCGATCGACGACGGCTGGATGCAGGACTGGTCGAGCGGGTCCACGACGATGCGGCCGGCAGCCAGCTCCTCGCGGATCGAATGGTCGGACAAGATCACGACTCGCCAATGTAGGCGAGCGGTGCACTCACTCCGGGGTGCTGGCCTCTGCGGTGGTGACGTCGGTGACATCGGTGACATCGGGCTCGGTGGCGTCGGCGACGGCCCATCGGTACTTCTGGTGGGCGGCCTGCGTCGACACGCCGAGGACCTCGCCGACGTCGGCCCACGTCGCTCCGTCGGCGCGTGCGGCGGCGACGAGCTCGGTCACGAGTGCTTCGGTGGCGTGCCGCAGGCGGTTCGCCGCCTCGAGACGAACTGCTCCGTCGCCGCGAGCGAGCTCGTCGACCGCGGAGCGAGCCGCGCCGTCGGCCGCCAGATCGATCTCGATATCAGTGTGCCGGGTTCGCACCATGTCGTTGCTCCTACACGCCCGTGATCACCCGACGTTGCCGGGGCTCGCAGTCGAAGGGTACATCTCCATCCCTGAGGGTCAATGGACCCTTGCCCCTCGGCCACGCGACACCACTAGTGTCGGAGGGTCTTCGCGGGTGTAGTTCAATGGCAGAACATGAGCTTCCCAAGCTCACAACGCGGGTTCGATTCCCGTCACCCGCTCCACGCAAAGCCCAGGTCATGGGGTCTTCGGCCTCGGAGACCAGCCAGACTTGATGGCGTGCCATAGCCGTGCCACAAGGAACGGAAACGGCCGGTCGATCGAGGGGTCTCGCGGCCACCGATCCGAGGCTCACGACGAGCCTGCTGCGGCCACCAATCGCGTGGCTCCGCGGCGCGCGGAACGGGCGTTGGCCGCCGAGATCGGCGTCGA
>JBPPNA010000125.1:0-28870 GCA_051306355.1 Acidimicrobiales bacterium
TCCCGGTAGCCTCGGCGCCGTGGAACGGCTCCTCATCGTCGCCGTGGTCGCCGTGGTGGCGGTTGTGCTGGCTGCGCTGATCCAGCGCCGTCGGCCGGCCACCCCCGCGGACACGGGCTACCGCGTCCCGCCGCAGCTCCACCGGCCGGACTTCGTTCGCCCCCAGGCGTCGTGGTTGGTGGTGGTCTTCTCCTCGTCGACGTGCTCGACCTGCGCCGGCATGTGGGACAAGGTCCGCCAGCTGGAGTCGGACGTCGTGGCGGTCGAGGACGTGGAGGCGACGGTGCGACGAGACCTCCACGACCGCTACGGCATCGACGGGGTTCCCACCACGGTGGTGGCCGACGCCGACGGGGTCGTGCGGGCCTCGTTCCTCGGTCCCGCGACCGCCACCGATGTCTGGGCCGCGTTGGCGGAGCTGCGCGATCCGGGTTCGGTGCCCGAGTCCTGCGACCACACGACGCCGGCTGCGCCGGCGGATGCTCCTGACGACTGAGGGCCCGGCGCGCGCCGGATCAGTCGGGCGAGGCGACGGTCGAGGTGGAGGTCCTCGTGTCGTCCGGCGTCTCCACGCCGGCGCCGTTCTGGCGGCCGAGATCGATCAAACGGGTCACCTCGGCACCGTCGATCGTCTCGCGCTCCAGCAGCGCTCGGGCGACCAGGTCGAGCCCGTTGCGGTGCCCGTGGAGCAGCTCGCGGCAGCGCTGCTCCTGGTCGCGGAGGATGCGCTCGACCTCTTCGTCGATCACCCGGGCGGTGTCGTCGGAGTACTCGCGGGAGTTCATCAGGCTGTCGCCGAGGAACACCTGGCCCTGCTGCCCCCACGCCTGGGGCCCGATCTGGGGCGACATGCCCCACTCGCGCACCATCTTGGTGGCCAGCTCCGTGGAACCGACCAGGTCGTTGTTGGCGCCGGTGGAGTACACGCCGTAGATGGTCTCCTCGGCGATGCGGCCACCCATACGCACGACGAGGCTGTCCTCGATGTAGTCCTGGCGGTGGATGTGGCGCTCCTCGGCCGGGAGCTGCTGGGTGACGCCGAGCGCCATGCCGGTCGGGAGGATGGTGACCTTGTGGACGGGATCGGCCGTGGGCAGCACGGCAGCGCACACGGCGTGGCCGGCTTCGTGGTAGGCGATGACCTCCTTCTCCTCGTCGGAGAGGGCCATGGACTCGCGGCGCTGACCCATGAGGACCCGGTCGCGGGCCATCTCGAAGTGCCGCATGTGGATGCGTTCGTCGCCGGCGCGCACCGCGTACAGGGCAGCCTCGTTCACGAGGTTTGCCAGGTCGGCCCCGCTCATGCCGGGCGTGCCCCGGGCCACGGTGAGCACGTCGACGTCGTCGTCGAGGCGCTTGTTCTTGGCGTGGACGCCCAGGATCTGGACTCGCTCGTCGAGCTCGGGGAGGGGGACCACGACCTGACGGTCGAAGCGGCCGGGACGGAGGAGGGCGGGGTCGAGGATGTCGGGCCGGTTGGTGGCCGCCATCATCACGATGCCCTCGGTGGCCTCGAAGCCGTCCATCTCCGACAGCATCTGGTTGAGGGTCTGCTCGCGCTCGTCGTGGCCGCCACCGAGGCCGGCGCCGCGCTTGCGGCCGATGGAGTCGATCTCGTCGACGAAGATGATCGCCTTGCCGAGCTTCTTGGCGTTCTGGAACAGGTCGCGCACCCGGCTGGCGCCGACGCCCACGAACATCTCCATGAAGTCGGATCCGGTGACCGACAGGAACGGGACCCCGGCCTCCCCGGCCACGGCCCTGGCGATGAGGGTCTTGCCCGTGCCCGGCGGGCCGACGAGGAGCACGCCTTTGGGGATGCGGGCGCCGATCTCGGCGAACTTCTCGGGATGGCGCAGGAAGTCGACGACCTCGGTGATCTCCTGCTTGACGCCCTCGTAGCCGGCGACGTCGTCGAAGGTCGTGCCGGGACGCTCGGTGTCGTAGGTCTTGGCCTTGGAGCGACCGATGTTCATCACGCCGCTCATCTGGCCCTGGGCCCGGCGTTGCATCCACAGGAAGAACAGGACGAAGAGGCCGATGAGGATGATGTAGGGCAGGATCGCCGAGAGGAAGCTGGGTTGGGGCGTCTCGTAGCTGACCTCGACGTCGTTGTCCCGCAGGATCCGAAGGTCGTCGTCGGGGATGCCGCCGTCGAGCGGGCCCGTGGTGTCGAACTGGGTGCCGTCGCCGAGTTCGCCGCTGATGTTGCCGTTGTTGTTGTCGATCGTGACCCGCTCGACGCCTCCGGCCACCACCTCCTGGCGGAAGTCGCTGTAGGTCAGCTCCTCGCTCGACTCGCCGGGGAAGAAGCTCGCCACCCCGAAACCGAGCACCAGGACGCCGACCAGGACCCAGATCGACCAGCGCGGCAGGCCGCCGAAGAGACCGGAACCACCCGACTGGCCACCGCTGGACTTGCGCCCCGGCGGGGGCGGCGGCGGGGGAGGTGACTGCGGCTGCATCCTCCCACGATACGGTCCGTCGCGCCCCGACGGGCATACGGCCCCGCAGTTGGCCCGTCCGGGTGACCGGGGATCCCTGTTGGCGAGCCCGGGCGGCAGCTACCCTCTCGGTCGTGAGTGCGAGCTGCAGCCGTCCCACGTGCCAACGGGCGCCCACCGCCACGTTGACCTACGACTACGCGTCGAGCGTGGCCACCATCGAGCGCCTCTCCGTCCCCCACCCGATGCAGTACGACCTGTGCGACCTGCACACCGAGCGGCTGTCGGTGCCCCGAGGCTGGACCCTGGTCGACCAGCGCGTCATGGCCCCGGTACTCGACCTCGGGGTCCGGCGCGCCTCCTGACCGGCCCGGGGCTCTCGGTAGCCTCGTCCCGGTGACGGTCACGCCCACCGAGTCCGAGACGTCGGAACAGGCGCCCCGCTGGGGGATGGCCGATGTCGTCGTCGCCTTCCTCGTCGCCCAGGTGGCGTCGCTCGTCGGCTTCAGCGTCTTCGCCGCCGTCCGAGGCGTGCCGGCGTCGGAGCTGTCCACCGACACGCTGGCGATCGGCGAGGTGGCACTGCTGCAGATCCCGCTCTGGCTCGGCCTCCTCGGCGTCCCACTGCTCGCCACGCGCCTCCGGGGCAACGGGCCGGTCACCGATCTCGGCTGGCGTTCCACCCTGTGGGACGCGCCGGCCGGCGTGGCCATCGGGGTCGCCTGCCAGTTCGTGCTCGTCCCGATCGTCACCCTGCCGGTGTTCCTGCTGTCGGACACCGATCGAGCGGCACTCGAGGCGCCGGCGCGCGAGCTCACCGACAAGGCCACGGGCCCGGGCGTGCTGGTGCTCATCCTGGTGGTGGTGGTGGCCGCACCGCTGGCAGAAGAGGTCTTCTTCCGGGGGCTCCTACAGCGGACCCTGGCCCGGCGCCTCCCGATCTGGCCGGCGATGGTCGTCACCTCCCTGGCCTTCGGGGCGAGTCACTTCCAACTGCTGCAGTTCCCCGCCCTGGCCGCGTTCGGCCTCGTGCTGTCGTACCTGGCGCACCGGACCGGTCGACTCGGACTGAACACCTGGGCCCACGTGGGATTCAACGCCACGACGGTGGCGGTCCTCCTCCTCCAGCGCTGACCCGTGAGCCCGTCGGGCGCCGTGGAGGTGGGAAGATGTCGACCGCATGAGCCTGGTGGACCACGAAGACCCGGCCGGAGACCCGGCCAGAGACCCAGCCAGAGACCCGGCCAGAGAACGGTCCGGTGACCCCGTCGACTCGTTCCCCCCGCCGGAGCACACCGCGGACGAGGCCTGCGGTGCCGATGCCCTCCCACTCCAGCGCGACGACCGCCGGGTCCGCACGGCGATCGACGTCGCCGTCGTGGCGGCCTGCGCCGGATTCGTCTTCTGGCAGCTCCACCCGGATCTGATCCTCGCCGACACCACGCCCGCTGGCGGCGACATGGGCGCCCATGTCTGGGCCCTCGGCTACCTCCGCGACGTGCTCATCCCGTCCGGACGCCTCTCGGGCTGGACCCCGGACTGGTACGCCGGCTTCCCCGTCTTCCACTTCTACATGGTGGTTCCGTTCCTGGCCATGGTGCTGTTGAACGCCGGCCTCACCGGTGTCGCCTCGATCGTGCCGGCCCTCGGATCGTTGGGGCTCTCCTCCCGGGTGTCGGGTCGCATGCCGGGGCGCTCCCTCGCAGCGATCCTCGGCGTGGTGGCCGTCATCGCCCTCGCCGGTGGGTTGTGGAGCGGCTACGGGCCCGGCTTCGCCTTCCTCGCCATCGCCGCCTGCACAGTCACTGCCGTGGCGTCCGGTGTCCGCGGGTCTCGGCCCCGACGATGGTGGTGGGTCGTGGCCGCCGTGATCCTCGCCGTGGTGGGGATCGGTCTGCCGTACGGCACGGCCTTCAAGGTCGTGACCGTGTCCGGCGTGGTCGCCATGCCCGTGTCGGCCTACGTGTTCGGTCGTCTCGCCCGCTTCCCGTACCCGACGCCGGCGCTGTTGGCCGTGGCGACCCTCGGGTTCCTGTTCGACAAGAGCTTCACCATCTACGGCGGCAACATCGCCTCGACCATGGCGGGCGAGTTCGCGTTCTCGATTAGCCTCGCCCTGGCCATCGCCTACCTGGGCGTCCTGGTCCACGGACTCCGAACGGGTACCCACCGCGGCACCGCCGCCGTGCTCCTGGCCATGGTCGGGCTCTGCCACCTCATCCCCGCGTTCTTCGCCATGGGGGCCACGGCCGTGCTGGTCCTGGTCCACGTCGTGGGCGAGTCCGAGACCCGGGGCCCGCGTGCGCGGCGGGGCGATCTGGTGGCCATCGCCTCTGTGGTGGTCGTCGGACTCGTCGCCCTCGTCGTCGACCTGTTCGGCCTGGCCGAACGGGGACCGGTCCTGGCCGTTTCCGTCGTGGCGACGATCATCGTGGTTGTCGTGTGGTGGGCCCGCCTCGGCCCGGCAGGGCCGGGCCCCGTGGAGCTGGAAGCAGCCGATCCGGAACCGGACCGCGAGCCGGCCGAGGGAGGCCGGGAGTCGTCGTGGGCGGCCGGCCTCCCGCTGGGCGCGGCCCGGCTGTACTGGACGGCATGCGTCGGATTCGTCGCCGCGCTGCTGGCCGCTTGGTGGGTCCTGCCGTTCTTCGCCCGCCGCACCTACCTCAACGACATGGGCTGGGAGAAGATCGCCGTCCACGCCGAGGGCACCGCCCTGTGGGCTTGGTTCACCGACAGCGTCTGGCCTGAGCTGGTGACGCCGGGGCTGCGCGTGGCCGCCGCCCTCGCCCTCGTCGGCGCCGCCCTGTCCGTCGGCTTCCGGAACCGCGTCGGGTCCGCGCTCGTGGTGATCGGCCTGGGTTTGGCGGCGGCGTTCGTGTTCGTGCCCCAGGGTCGGCTCTGGAACGCCCGCCTCCTGCCGTTCTGGTACCTGGTCGTCTATTTCCTGGCTGCCGTCGGTGTCGGCGAGGTGGTGCGGGCCCTGGCCCAGGTCTCCGCATCCCGTCCCGAGCGGCCGGTGCGCTCGGTCCGCTGGTTCGCCGCTCCCGTGGGTCTGGTCCTGGTCGCCGGCTTCCTCGGCGGCCAGCTCCACAACCTCCCCACCGGTCGACAGGACGACGACGGCAGCTACCGGCTCCTGTCCGAGATCGGGATCCCAGGCGTCGCGTCCCTCGACCTCCCCGATGCCCTCGGCATCAACGTGCAGGGACGCAACTTCGTGACCGATTGGTCCCGGTGGAACTACAGCGGATACGAGCGCAAGGACGGCTACCCGGAGTACCGAGGGATCGTCTCCACCATGGCCGAGGTCGGTCGGGAGCGGGGCTGCGGGATGTCGCTGTGGGAGTACAGCTCCGAGCTCAACGACTACGGGACGCCGATGGCGCTCATGCTGCTCCCGCACTGGACCGATGGCTGCATCGGCTCGATGGAGGGGCTCTACTTCGAGGCCTCGTCGACCACGCCGTTCCACTTCCTGATGCAGTCCGAGCTCTCGGCGGCTCCCTCGCGGGCGCAACGGGACCTGCCGTACCGCGAGCTCGACCTCGACGCCGGGGTGGAGCACCTGCAGTTGCTGGGCGTTCGGTACTACACCGCCCGCAGCCCGGAGGCCGTCGCGGCGGCCAACCAGCACCCCGACCTGACCGAGATCGCCACGTCCGGCCCCTGGGTCGTCTACGAGGTGGCGGACTCCCCGATGGTCGAGCCCCTCGGGCACTGGCCGGCGGTCACCACCGCAGAGGAGTCCCAGGGCGAGTGGCTGGGGTGCAAGGAGGGCGACGAGCCCTGCCCGGGTGTGGCGCTCGAGTGGTTCCAGGACCCGTCCCGTTGGGACGTGGCGCTGGCCGCCGCAGGGCCCGAGGAGTGGCAGCGGGTCGTACCGGGTGAGGAGCCGGAGCGGCGCGAGGTCGAGCCGGCCGTGGCCTCCGAGATCGAGGTGGATCGCGACGGCATCTCCTTCACCGTGGACCGGCCCGGCACGCCCGTGCTCGTCAAGCAGTCCTACTTCCCGAACTGGGAGGTCGAGGGTGCCGACGGGCCCTACCGGGTGGCCCCGAACCTGATGGTGGTGGTGCCCACCGACACCGAGGTGTCCCTGACCTACGGCCGCACCGGGATCGACCTCGCCGCCCTCGTCCTCAGCCTGGTCGGTCTCGCGTTGGTCGTCCTGCTGGTCCGTGCCGGCCCGGTGCCGGTCCCTCGGTTGCGCGAGCTCGACTGAGGCTCGGTCCGTGAGCCGCACGCTGCGAACGGTCGCCGTGGTGGCGGTGGTGCCGACGGCGATCGACGTGGGTCTCCTGGTCGGCTTCCGGCAAGGGCTCGGATGGCCGCTCCTGATCGCCGATCTCGCGGCCATCGCCATGGCGTCGGTGGTCTCGTACTCGATGCACCGCGTCGCGACGTACCGGTCGAACCCGTACTTCCGATGGGTGCGGTACCCGTGGGCGTTCGTCGTCGTGGCGTCGATCGCGGGCCTGGCCGATGCACTCGTGCTCCGCCTGACCTTCAGCGCCGCCGGCTACACCTCGATCGGGGGACTCCTCATGGCCAAGTCGATCTCCCTGGCCGTCGCGGTGGTGCTCCGTGCCATTGGTTACCGCTTCGTCCTGTCCGACCTGGTCTCCGAGTCCCGGCAGCGGACCGATCGCAGCCCTTCGGACGGCTCGCTGCGCTTCAGCGTGGTCATCCCGGCATACCGGGAACCGGCACGCATCGGGATCACGGTGGCGGCCGTGCGGGACGAACTGGCCGACGTGGTCGTCGACGGGGGCCTCGAGATCGTCGTCGTCGACGACGGCTCGGGCGATGGCACGGCGGATGCTGCGCTCGTCGCCGGGGCCGACCAGGTGGTGATCCTTCCCGAGAACTGCGGCAAGGGCGCCGCGGTCCGGGCGGGGATGGTCTCCACCCGAGGACGCGCCGTCGCCTTCACCGACGCCGACCTGGCGTATCACCCGTCGCACCTCCGGCGCGTGCTGTCGGAGGTCGAGGGCGGGTGGGACGTCGTGATCGGGAACCGCCGCCATCCCGACTCGTCAGCTCCCGCCCCCGACGGGCTCCGGGCCGTGGGCAGCCGCATCGTCAACCGCCTCGCCACCGGTGTCCTCCTGGCGGCGCCCCTCGACACGCAGTGCGGCCTGAAGGGATTCCGCGGTGACCTGGCTCGCGAGCTCTTCGCGAGGACCCGGATCGACGGCTTCGCCTTCGACATCGAGGTGCTGCACCTCGTCGAGCGGGCGGAACGGTCGCTACAGCAGATCCCCGTCCAGGTCGTGGATCCCGGCGGGGGATCCACCGTGCGTGTCCTCGTCGACGTCGGACGGCTGGTCCGCGACCTCTTCCGGGTGCGCTACTGGTCGACGACGGGCGCCTACGACGACGTGGTCCCGATCGAGCAGGCGGTCTAGAGGATCTGGCTCAGGAACAGCTTCGTCCGCTCCTCCTTCGGGTCGGTGAAGAAGTGCTCGGCCGTACCCACCTCCACCACCTCGCCGTCGGCCATGAACAGCACCCGGTCGGCGACCTCGCGTGCGAAGCCCATCTCATGGGTCACCACGATCATGGTCATGCCGTCTTCTGCGAGCTGCTTCATGGTGTCGAGCACCTCGCCGATCATCTCCGGATCGAGGGCGGAGGTGGGTTCGTCGAAGAGCATGACCTTCGGTTGCATGGCGAGGGCGCGAGCGATGGCGACCCGCTGCTGCTGGCCACCCGAGAGCTGGCCGGGGTACTTGTTGGCCTGCTCGGGGATCTGGACCCGTTCCAGCAGCTCATGGGCCCGTTCCTCCGCCTCGCGGCGCGGCAGGTTGCGGACCTGGCGGGGCGCGAGGGTGATGTTGTCGAGGACCGTGAGGTGCGGGAACAGGTTGAACGACTGGAAGACCATGCCCGTCTCCCGGCGGATGGCCTGGATGTTGCGGATGTCTTCGCTCAGCTCGGTTCCGTCGATCACGATGCGGCCCTTGTCGTGGCGCTCGAGCCGATTGATGCAGCGGATCATCGTGGACTTCCCGGAACCCGAAGGCCCGCAGACGACCACGACCTCCTGCTTGCCGACCCGCAGGTTGATGTCGTGCAGGGCCCGGAAGTCGTCGAAGTACTTGTCGACACCCTCGAGCTCGATCATGACGTCGCCCGTTCCACCCACCTGGGTGGCGTCGCTGAAGACCCCGGTCTCGGTCGTCGCGCCCTCGCTCATCGTGTTCCCACTCCCAATCGCCTCTCGAGACGTTGACTCTCGCGTGACATCGTGTACGAGCCGACCCAGAACAACAAGACGGCGAAGATCAGTGACTCGGCGAAGTTCGACACCTCGAAGTCCCGCTGCTTGGTGACGACGTCAGCCACGGTCAGCGGGTCGAGCAGGGAGATGACGAACACCAGCGTGGTGTCCTTGAACAAGCTGATGAACTGGCCCACCAGGGCAGGGATCACGTTGCGGAGGGCCTGGGGCAGGACGATCCAGCCCATCACCCGCCACGGGGCCATGCCGAGCGCCTGGGCTGCTTCCGCCTGACCACGGGGCACCGATTGCAGGCCGCCCCGGACGATCTCGGCCACGTACGCCGCGGTGAAGATCGTGAACACGACGATGGCACGCACCACCTTGCCCGGGAGGAGCGACTGGGGGAAGAAGAATCCGAGCGCCTGCGAGCTCATCAGCACCAGAACCACGAGCGGGACGCCACGGAAGAACTCGATGAACCCGACCGACAGCACCCGGATGGCGGGGAGGTTGCTCCGCCGTCCGAGGGCGAGCAGCAGCCCGAGGGGGAAGCACGCCAGCATGCTCACTGCGGCGATGAGGAGGGTGAGCATGAGACCGCCCCAATCGTCCCAGCCCTGCGGGCCGGTGAGGAACGGCAGCAGCACGAACGGCAGCACCACGGGGAGCACGAAGAAGAAGATGTCGAGCCGGCGGGGGAGATGCGCGCCGAGGACGCGTCCGAAGGCGATGGCCACCAGCACACCGATGGCGACGAGCGTCGGCGTGATGGTGGTCGTCAGGGCGAGGAGCAGGATCACGAGGGCGAGCAGGGGCCACATCCGCACGCCCAGGTCCCGGAGCCGGCTGCCGAGCTGTCGCTCGTCCGTGGCCTCGCCGTCTTCGCGTGCGGTGGTGTCGCGCCGGCGGGCGATGATGCCCGCGAGGGCGCCGCCCACGAGGCCGACGAGGACGACCGCCAGGACCACCCGCCACAGGTCGTCGCGTGGGTACCGGCCGTAGAGATAGAGACCCAGGTTGACGCGGACGATCTCCCACCGGCCCGTGAGGAAGACGAACCGGACCAACCGGAATCCCGCCACTGCGACAACTGCACCGGTGACGATCGTGATGGCGGTGTCACGGACGTCGGCGAAGAGATTGACCCTCGCCCACCGTGCGACTGCGGTCATCGTTCCACCAGTTCCAACCGACGGTTGGCGACGTTCACGATGGCCGAGAGGACGAGCGACAGCACGAGGTAGATGGCCAGCAGCACGGCGTAGGAGGGCACGGCCGGCGCCCGGTTCCCGATGCTGACCGAGGTGATCTTGGTGAGCTCGAAGTAGCTGATGGCCACGCCCAGCGACGAGTTCTTCGTGAGGTTGAGGTACTGGTTCCCGATGGCCGGGACGGCGATGCGCATCGCCTGGGGCAGGATCACGAGGCGCATGCGCTGCGACGGCGACAGGGCGAGCGCGGAGGCGGCCTCCACCTGGCCCTTGGGAACGGCCTGGATGCTGCCCCGCACGATCTCGGCGATGTGGCTCGACGTGTAGGCGACGAGCGAAGCCAGCAGTGCGGCGTATTCAGGGAGCATGGTGATGCCCCCGATGATCTGGCGGCCGCCGACGGACGGTCCCGAGATCGACACCGGGGAGCCGAGCGCGACCTGGCCGACGATCAGGGTGACGGCGAAGCCGACCAGCGCAGCGGTCCACCGGTATGCCGGCGCACCGGTGGTCTCGTTGGTCCGTCGTCGCCACCGGGCCACCAGCCAGGCCACGGCCAGCGCCGCGACGAAGACGATGCCGACGGCGAGGCGGCTGCCATCGATGCGGTACCACGGGACGGCGACCCCTCGGATGGACGCGATGAAGAAGTTGCCGATGGTGGTGGCGTCCTCGAGTCGCGGCAACCGGAGGGCCAACGCGATGTAGGCGAAGACGATGATGGCCAGGAGGGGGATGTTGCGCAGCGTCTCCACGTAGGCCTGGGCGAGACGCGAGAGCAACCAGTTGGTCGACAGGCGAGCGATGCCGACGATGATGCCGACCATGGTCGCCAGCACGACTCCGGCCAGCGACACCCGGATCGTGTTCCCCAACCCCACGATGATGGCGTCCTGGACGCTCTGCGTGGCTCGCAGGTCGTTGCCCGGAACGGTCATGTCGCTGGGTTGGTCGAGGTAGTCGAGGGTCAGCGGGATGCCCGTCGACGCCGCGTTGGTCTGGACGTTGTTCCACAACCAGAGCGCGAACGCGCCGACGACGAGGACCACTGCGCCCTGGGCCACGACCCGGAGGATCCGGACGTCGCGCCAGAGAGGTGGTCGGGCCGCCGACGCCGGCGTGGTCACGATCCGCTCACCCGGGGTGAGCGGATCGTTACCGCAGGATCACCTTCCTGGCTCAGCGGTACGGCGGCGCGTAGAGCATGCCGCCATCGCTCCAGAGGGTGTTGAAGCCACGCTCGAGACCGAGGGGAGCGATGTGTTCCTCGAAGATCTCGCCGTAGTTGCCGACCTGGGAGATGACCTGGAGCGCGAAGTCGGCCGGGAGGCCGAGACCGGGATCGAACGTGCTGCCCTCCTCGTCCGTGCCGAGGAACTTGCGGATGTTCGGGTCCTCGCTGTCGGTGAAGTCGTCGATGTTCGTCGAGTCGATGCCGAACTCCTCCGCCTGGATGGTGGCGAAGATGGCCCAGTTCACGGCCTCGCCGAGCTCCACCTCGCCGTCGAGCACGGCCGGGCCGAGAGGCTCCTTGGAGAACACGTCGGGAAGGATCCGCAGCGCATCGGGTCCGTCGGGGAACTCTGATCGCAGCCCGGTGAGCTGGGAGACATCGGAGGACCAACCATCGCAACGGCCCTGGATGAACGCCTCCTGGATGAGTGCGACGTCGTCGAAGGACAGGACCTCGTTCACCGTGATGCCGAGACGAGCGAACTCCGTGGCGACGTTGCCCTCGGTGGTGGTGCCGGCGGCGACGCAGATGGACGTGCCGTCCATGTCCTCGACCGATTCGAACTCGCTGTCGGCGTTGACCATCATCCCCTGGCCGTCGTAGAACGTCGTCTGCAGGAAGGTGGCGCCCTCGGAGCCGTCCCGACCGGCGGTCCACGTGGTGTTGCGGACGAGCACGTCGATCTGGCCCGACTGCAGGGCGGTGAACCGGGCCTCGGTCTCGAGATCGACGAAGTTCACGGCCTCCGCGTCGCCGAGGATGGCTGCGGCGATGACGCGGCAGAAGTCGGCGTCGAAGCCGACGTGGTCACCGTCCTCGGTGAGCACGGCGAAGCCGGGCAGGGCGTCGCGCGTGCCGCACTTGAGCTCGCCGGCCTCCTTGACCGCTTCGAGGCCGTTGTCGCCTTCCTGGGTGAGCGTGATCTCAGTGTCCTCTGGCTCCGTGGTGCCCGTGTCGTCGCTGGCAGCGTCGTCGTCATCGCCGCTGCACGCAGCGATGACGAGGGCGAGCGCGACCAGGACGGACAGCCCACGGAACGTCGTACGAGACGTCATTTGGATTGTTCCCCCATTGCTGTGGCCGGCCTCGGTGACCCGCCGCTGAACGGAACCTAACAGGGGAACAAATCCGGTGCCGAGACTCCGGGTCAGCGATCGGTGGCGCCGGACGGTCGCCGCCGAACGGCCTCGCCGGTCTGCACCGCCCACAGGGCGGCGTACGGCCCCTCCCTGCCGACGAGGTCGTCGTGGGTGCCCTGCTCCACGATGCGGCCGTGGTCGAGCACGTGGATGACGTCGGCGTGGCGCACGGTCGAGAGCCGGTGGGCGATCACCAGCGTGGTCCGGTTCAGCGAGATCCGGTCGAGCGATCGCTGGATGGCGGCCTCGGTCTCGTTGTCCACGGCGGACGTGGCCTCGTCGAGGAGCAGGATCACGGGGTCCTTGAGCACGGCCCGGGCGATGGAGATGCGCTGGCGCTGGCCACCCGAGAGCTTCTGGCCCCGTTCGCCGACGATGGTGTCGTAGCCGGCCGGGAGGCCCATGACGAAGTCGTGGATCTCGGCGACCGTGGCGGCGGCGACCACGTCCTCGAGGGGCGCGTCCGGACGGGCGTAGGCGATGTTCTCCCGCACCGTCCCGTGGAAGAGGTACACGTCCTGGCTCACGAGGCCGGTGAGGCGGCGCAGATCTCCGAGGTCGAGATCCCGGACGTCGTGGCCGTCGATCGTCACCCGGCCCTGGTCGGGGTCGTAGAAGCGCAACAGCATCCGGACGAGCGTCGACTTGCCGGAGCCGGTGGGTCCCACGACCGCGGTGGTGCGACCGGCTTCGAGCTCGATGCTCACGTCGTCGAGTGCGTGTCCGCCGTCGTCGTAGGCGAAGGTGACGGCATCGAAGCGCACCTGCCCCTCGCCCTTGGTGAGCTCGACTCGCCGCGGACCACCGACGATGTCGGGCTCGGTGTCGACCACGTCGAGGATGCGGTTGGTCGAGGCCATGGCCCGCTGGTACTGGTCGAAGGTCTCGCCCAGCCGGGTGAGCGGCCACAGCAGACGTTGGCTCAGGAAGAGCAGGACACTGTACTGACCTACCGTGATGGTGCCGCCCCGGATCGCCTCGAAGCCGCCCCAGATCATCGTGGCGGTGAAGCCGACCAGGATGGCCATCCGGATCAGCGGTATGAACGCCGAGCTGAGCGAGATGGCACGCCGGTTGGCGGCGCGGTAGCGATCGGACTCGCCGGCGATGCGCGCCGTCTCCCGGTCCTCGGCCGTGAAGCTCTTGACCGTCGAGATGCCGAGCAGGTTGTTGGCCAACTGGCCGTTGAGGAACCCGGCTTGGTTCCGGACCACCTCGTAGCGCGGTTCGAGCCGTCGCTGGAACCAGAACGAGCCGTAGAGGATCAGCGGCATCGGCGCGATGGCGAGCAGTGCGATGGTGGGATCGAGGATCACGAAGATGGCGCCGACGGCGATCACCGTGGTCAGCACCTGGATGATCTCGTTGGCGCCGATGTCGAGGAAGCGCTCGAGTTGGTTCACGTCGTCGTTGAGGACGGCCAGGAGGTCGCCCGTGGCCCGTTCCTGGAACCAGGCGTGTTCGAGCTCCTGGACGTGCCCGTACGCGTCGAGACGGAGATCATGCTGCAGGTCCTGGGCCAGGTTCCGCCAGGCCAGCTGGTGCAGGTACTGGAACAGGGATTCGAGCGCCCACACGACGAAGGTCAGCGCACCGAGTCCGACGATCTGGGAGCGCTGGGTGGACAAGCCGAGCCCGTCGAGGAAGGCATCGCCCCCGTTGGCCACCACGTCGACGGCCAGGCCGATGAGCAGCGGCGGGGCGAGGTCGAACAGCTTGTTGAGGACGGAGGCGGTGGTGGCCCACCACACGCGTCGGCGGTAGGGCGTGCCGTAGTGCCACAGTCGACCCAGGGCGCTTCGGCGGGTTCGGGCAGCGCTGGGTTCGGTGGGCATGGTGCTTCCTGGTGGGGACGACGGGTGCTCGATTCTGCTCGGTGGCCGCGATGGGTGACGGATCGGATTGCGCCCGGCGCTTGCGGACGCATGGCCGGGGCGAGCACCCTGCGGGGCGTGGCCGACATCGATGCCGTGTTCAAGGCGTACGACATCCGGGGGACGACCCCCGACCAACTCGACGCCGACCTCGTCCGCCACATCGGCATGGCGTTCGCCCGGTTCGTCCGGACGCAGCCCCACCCGCACGATCGGGTCCTGGTCGGCCGCGACATGCGCGCGTCGGGCGTGGAGCTCGTCGAGGCCTTCGCCGACGGCGTGACCAACCAGGGCCTCGACGTCACCATGCTCGGGCTGGCCTCCACCGACATGGTCTACTTCGCGTCCGGCACCCTCGATCAGCCCGGTGCGATCTTCACTGCCAGCCACAACCCGGCGGAGTACAACGGCATCAAGCTGACCCTCGCCGGCGCCCGCCCCATCGGCACCGACTCCGGCCTCGAGGACATGAAGCAGGCGATCCTCGCCGGCGACCTCGCACCGCAGGGCGACCGTGGCTCGGTCGACGAAGACGAGATGCTCTCCGCCTTCGGCGACCACGTGCGGTCGTTCATCGACACCAGCGTCCTGCGGCCCCTGAAGGTGGTGGCCGACACCGCCAACGGCATGGGCGGCCTCGTGGTCCCCGAGGTGTTCGGGCCGCTCCCGATCGATCTCGAGATCATGTACGGCGAGCTCGACGGGACCTTTCCGAACCACCCCGCCGATCCGCTCAACACCGACAACCTCCGAGATCTGCAGGCGCGTGTCCTCGAGACCGGCGCCGACGTGGGCCTGGCCTTCGACGGTGACGCCGACCGCGTCTTCCTGGTGGACGACGAGGGCCAGCCGGTGTCGGGTTCCACCACCACGGCGATCGTGGCGAAGGGCGTGCTCGACAAGGAGCCCGGCGCCACCATCCTCCACAACCTGATCTGCTCCAAGACCGTGCCCGAGGTGGTGCGCGAGAACGGTGGGACCCCGGTACGGACCAAGGTCGGGCACAGCTACATCAAGGCCGTGATGGCCGAGACCGGAGCGGCGTTCGGTGGTGAGCATTCGGCGCACTACTACTTCCGGGAGAACTTCCGGGCCGACTCCGGTTGCATCGCTGCGCTGGTGGTGCTCGAGCAGCTCAGCGTCAGCGGGCTGAAGCTCTCCGAGCTGCGGGCGCCGTACGAGCGCTACGCCGCATCCGGGGAGATCAACACCGTGGTCGACAATGCTGCCGCGGTCATCGAGCGGGTGGCGGCCGCGTACGAGGATCTCGACCAGGACCGCGTCGACGGCCTCACCGTCGACGCCGGCGATTGGTGGTTCAATCTGCGAGCGTCGAACACCGAGCCGTTGCTGCGCCTGAACCTCGAGGCGGCCACCCGCGAGGCGTGCGATGCCAAGGTCGCCGAAGTCCGCTCCCACTTCACCTGATCCGAACCAACCGGCCTGATCGGAACTCGCCGGACACGACCACACGGAGAATCCACATGGCGCTCGACCAGCTCCTGCTCGACATCCTCGCCTGCCCCGAGGACAAGGGTCCGCTCTACTACTTCGAGGACGAGCACATCCTCCTCAACCCTCGCCTGAAGCGGACGTACGAGATTCGCGACGACATCCCGATCATGCTGATCGACGAGGCCACCTCGATCGAAGACGCCGAGGTGGAACGCCTCCTGGCCAAGGCCGAGGCCGAGGCCATCTCGCCCACGTTCGTCGACGACTGAGCCTGGTTCGTGGCCAAGCTCCTGCCTGACGGGCCGATCGACACGCTGGGGCTGCGCGAGGCGGTACTGGGGCTACCCGAGCAGCTCGCCGAGGCCGACGACATCGGGCCGGTCGCCGGCCTGCCGGCCATCGGCGGCTTCGACCACGTCGTGGTGGTGGCACCGGGGGCCGCCCGGACGGCCGGCGACATCGCCCGAGTGCTGGTGGCGCCGGTGGCCACCGTTCCCGTGCTGGTGCATCCGGGTCCGACGCTGCCTGCCTTCGTGACGGCGCGGTCGCTCGTGGTGGTGGTCTCCGTCGACGACGACGTCGCAGCGCTGTCGGCACTGCGCACGGCCGACCAGCGCGGAGCGGCCACCGTGGTGGTGGCGTCGGCGGGCTCGACGCTGGCGGAAGCGGGCCGGATGCTCGGGTCTTCGTCGGTCTCGACGCCGGTCGACGTTCCGGTGGCCCGGGCCGCGGTCGGTGCGCTCACCGTGCACCTCCTCGCCGTGCTCGAGCAGCTCGGCCAGTACTCCGACGTCGAGTCGGCGGTGTCGGCTGCGGTCGGCCAGGTCGGCCGGCGACGTACCGAACTGGGTGGTCACGACCATGCCATCGCCCGACTCGCCCGTCGTATCGGTCGGACCTTGCCGATCGTCTACGGCAGCGACGATCTCGCCGGGGTGGCGGCCCGGCATTGGAAGCGGCGGGTGAACCTGGACGCCAAGGCGGCGTCGTTCGCCGGCTCGCTCCCGGACATCGCCTGGGACGAGATCTCCGGATGGGGCCAGCACGGCGACATGACCCGTCAGGTGTTCACCATGGTGACGCTACGACACGACCACGAACCGCCCGGCACCGACGCTGCCATGCGCGTCGTGGAGGAGCTGGTGGAGGAGGTGGTGCACGAGCGCCACGAGGTGGCCGCCGAGGGCAACGGTTCCCTGGCCCAGGTCCTCGACCTCACCTTCCAGGGCGACCTGTTGAGCTGGTACCTGGCCCAGGAGCTGGAGATCGACCCCGGGCCGACGGCGGCGATCACGACGATATGGTCGACTCCATGAGCCTCCTCGATCCTCGTCACCGCATCTCCATCGAATTCTGCGTCCCCTGAAACTACGTCCCCCGAGCCGTCGGTCTGACGGACGAACTGCTGAGCGGTTGGGCTCCCATCATCGAGGCCATCGATCTGGTCCCCGCCGACAGGGGCCGCTTCGAGGTCACCCTCGACGGCGAGCTGATCTTCTCCAAGGCTGCGCTCGGCCGCCACGCCGAACCCGGCGAGGTCGCCGCCCTCGCTCGGGCGACGATGGGCCCCGAGATTCCCCGAGCCTGACCCCCAACACCCGTTCTTGTCACCGTTTCGGGGCCGTGGATCCCCGTTTTGACGACAAGAACGGGGATCTCACCACTCCCAGGGCGCCTTGGTCGGGCGGTGCAGTGTCGGGACGGCATCCGGGTGGCGGTGGATGCGATCCAGAGCCCAGCGAACTGTCGACGAGTCGTGCCAGATGTCGTACTCCCAGAAAACGGCCACCGAGAAACCGTTCGACAGGAAATGCTCGTATCGCTCGCTGTCGGCGGATCGATCGGTGAGCGAGGTGTGGAACGTCTCGCCATTGATCTCGACGATGAGCGGCCAGTTCCTCGCTCGGTAGTCCACGGTGCGGATCACCGGCTCGACGTCGACGGTGACCTGACGTTCGAGGTCGTCACGCACACGGGACGTGAGGTTCGACTCGAATCGTTCCTCCAATCGGCTTCCGGCGGGCTGGTAGTCGGGCGGACGCGTCTCGAGTGCCTGCCGGAGCACCACGATCCCTGAACGCCCGCGCCCGCCGCATCGGTCTGCCAGGTCGTGGATGTACTGGCCGTGGATGAGGCGCTGACGCCAGGCGTGGTCGAGCACCACCTCCGTGCGGGGGAAGGCGACCTCATGGCCGAAGCGATGGGTGAGCATGCCGGCGAGCCACAGCACTGTGGCTTCGGGCCGCGAGATCGGCACGTCGTTGTGGACGGTGCGGTCGCGGGCGTCGAGCGATGAGACGACGTGGACTGTTCCCGTTTCGGTGACAAGAACGGCGTGGGGGTGCGTGGGGTGGATCGGGTCTGTCCGACCGTGCTGGCGTAGGGTGGGCCGGTTGGCTGTATGAACGGCGTTGGTTGCGCCCAGCCACCTGCTCTTTCCTTCCCGTCACTTCGACGCGCACATGAGGTGCCCGCAACCATGCCGTTCTCTGATTTCAAGGTCGCAGACCTCTCCCTCGCCCCCTGGGGCCGCAAGGAGATCGAACTCGCCGAGGTCGAGATGCCCGGTCTGATGGCGCTGCGGGCCGAGTACGCCGACGACCAGCCCCTCGCCAACGCCCGCATCATGGGCAGCCTGCACATGACCATCCAGACCGCGGTGCTCATCGAGACGCTCACCGCGCTGGGTGCCGAGGTGCGCTGGGTCAGCTGCAACATCTTCTCGACGCAGGACCACGCCGCAGCCGCGGTGGCCGTCGGGCCCGAGGGCACCCTCGAGCAGCCCAAGGGTGTGCCGGTCTTCGCCTGGAAGGGCGAGACGCTCGAGGAGTACTGGTGGTGCACCGAGCAGGCGCTGCGCTGGCCCGGCGAGCACGAAGGCCCGAACATGATCCTCGACGACGGCGGCGACGCCACGCTCCTCGTCCACAAGGGTCTGGAGTTCGAGAAGGCCGGTGCCGTCCCCGACGCCACCGACGACGATCCCGAGGAGTACGGGGTCATCCTCGACCTCCTGCGCAAGCTGCAGGGCCAGGACGACCGGCTCTGGCACAAGATCGCCCCGGACATCCAGGGCGTCACCGAGGAGACCACCACGGGCGTCCACCGCCTCTACCAGATGTTCGAGGCCGGCCAGCTGCTGTTCCCCGCCATCAACGTCAACGACAGCGTGACGAAGTCAAAATTCGACAACCTCTACGGGTGCCGGCACAGCCTCATCGACGGCATCAACCGGGCCACCGACGTGATGATGGGCGGCAAGGTTGCGGTCGTCTGCGGGTACGGCGACGTGGGCAAGGGCTGCGCCGAATCGCTCCGCGGTCAGGGAGCTCGCGTGGTCGTCACCGAGGCCGATCCCATCTGCGCCCTCCAGGCCGCCATGGACGGCTACGAGGTCACCACGCTCGAGGACGTGATCGAACGGGCCGACATCTTCGTCACCGCCACCGGCAACAAGGACATCATCCTCGCCGGCCACATGGCGAAGATGAAGCACAACGCGATCGTCGGCAACATCGGCCACTTCGACAACGAGATCGACATCGCCGGCCTGGCCCGCATGAGCGACGTCACCAAGATCGAGATCAAGCCCCAGGTGCACGAGTTCCGGTTCCCCGATGGGCACTCGATCATTCTGCTGGCCGAGGGGCGCCTCCTGAACCTGGGTTGTGCGACCGGCCATCCGAGCTTCGTGATGAGCTGCTCGTTCTCGAATCAGGTCGTGGCCCAGATCGAACTGTTCAACAAGGCGGCCGATTACCCCCTCGGTGTGCACGTCCTCCCCAAGGTGCTCGACGAGAAGGTCGCCCGCGCCCATCTCGACGCCCTCGGCGTCAAGCTCACCCAGCTCAGCAAGGACCAGGCCGACTACCTCGGTGTCCCCCAGGAGGGCCCCTACAAGTCGGACCACTATCGGTACTAGCGGCCCCGCCGTACCCGCCCGGTCCTCAAGATCGGTCGGGGATGGTCGATCATCCGTCCGTGGACGTGCCCGCCCGATTGCAGAGTCGAGACTCGGAGCAACGGCACGCCCGTGAACGCCTGATCCGGCGGTTCCGCCTGGGCGCGGTGGTCTTCACCACCCTCCAGACGGTCGTCCAGCCCGGTGATGTCGCCGCGCTCAGCTGGGCGGTCATCGCCCTGTTCTCGACCTCGATCGGCGTGTCCTGGCTGGTGCTCGATCGGCCGGGCGTCAGCGACCGCGCCGTGCGGGCCGTGGGCGCGGCGGTGATGGCCGTCGACGCCGTCGTCGTGATCAGCGTCCTGGCCAACAACACCACCGATCCCGCCGAACCCGTCTACCTCGTCAGCATCCTCGCCATCCTGGAAGCGACCTTGCGCTGGCCGAGGTTCGGAGGACCCGTGGCCGGTGCCCTCGGGGGCGTGGCGGCGGCGATCTGGACCATCGGTGTCTACGAACGCATCGGGCGGCCGCCGGAGTACTCCTTCGCCACGATGCGCGCCGGGATCCTGCTGGTGCTGGGCGTGTTCTTCGGGTCCCTGACCCGCCGGCTGTCGGACGAGCACCGCGCCCTCCAGCGAGTCCTCGACACCAGCCGGGATCTGATCGTGACCCTCGACCCGACCGGCGCGATCCTCTCGGTCAACGCGGCGATCGAGTCGATGCTCGGATGGCGTCCCGACGAGGTCATCGGTCGCGACGGGCGGGACTTCCTGGACCCCGACCAGTCGATCGAGATCGCCGATGCCGCCTTGTTGTCGCGACTCGAGCCCGGCGCGCCGCCGCTGCTCGCCCTGCGCCGCTTCGTGTGCGCTGACGGGAGGTTCCTCTGGGTCGAGCTCAGCGTCTCGTCCGACCCGGAGACCGGCATCGTCTACCTCACGGGCCGCGACGTCACCGAGCGACTGGAGGTGGAGCGCCAGGTCTCGACCTCGGAGCAGCGGTTCCGCTCCCTCTTCGACCACAACGCCGACGCCGTCTACTCCTTCGACGCCGGCGGGCGGTTCACCGCCGTCAACCCGGCAACGGAGCGGCTCACGGGATTCCGCGCCGACGAACTGCGAGCGTCGAGCTTCCTGGACCTGATCGCCCCGGAGCACCGGGATCGCACGCTCCAGCGCTTCGAACAGGCCATGCGCGGTTCCTCCCAGAACTACGACACGGTCGTGATCTCCCGCGACGGTCGCCGAGTGGAGCTCGACGTGACGAACATGCCGATCGTCGTGGACGGCGACGTGGTCGGGGTGTTCGGTGTCGGCAAGGACGTGACCGAACGACGGCAGCTCGAGCGCGAGTTCAGCCACCAGGCCATGCACGACTCCCTCACCGGGCTCCCCAACCGGCTCCGGCTCGAAGAGGTCCTCGAGGAGACGCTGGCCCCCGATCGGACCACCCCCTCCACCCTGCTCTTCATCGACCTGGACCGCTTCAAGATCGTGAACGACTCCCTGGGTCACCGCTCCGGCGACGAGCTGCTCGTGCGAGTCGTCGAACGATTGAGCAGGTGCCTGCGCGCCGATGATGTCCTGGTGCGCTGGGCGGGGGACGAGTTCTGTGTCCTGCTCGAGGGTGAGACGAGCGAACCGGTCGCCCTCGGCATCGCCGATCGGCTGCTGCAGGCGATCGCCGAGCCCTACCTCATCGACGAGCGCGACATCCGTCTGTCGGCCTCGATCGGCCTGGCGCACGGGCGCCCCGGTGACACGCCGGAGCGGCTCGTCCAGATGGCCGACACCGCGATGTACGAGGCCAAACGAGCGGGGCGGAACCGGATATCGATCCACGAACGGGACAATGCCGTCGAGGTGGCGAATCCCATCGATCTCGAGATGGACCTGCGCCAGGCCATCGAGGACGACCAACTCCGCCTCGAGTACCAGCCCATCGTCGAGCTCGGCACCGGCACCATCGTGGCCGTTGAGTCCCTCGTGCGGTGGGAGTTGCACGACGGGACGCTTCGGCCGCCCGGGGACTTCATCGGCGCCGCCGAGGACTCCGGTCTCATCCGACCCATCACCCGGTGGGTCCTCGAGCAGGTGTGCCGCCAGCTCGCCGAGTGGGATCGGATCACGGGAACCACGGGAGACCTGTGCGCCTGGGTCAACGTGAGCGGGGTCGATCTGCAAGATCCACGCCTGGTGGCCGAGATCGTCGATGCGCTCCACGGTTCCGACATCGCCTGCGACCGGTTGGTCCTCGAGGTCACCGAGTCGACGCTCCTGCAGGACCTCGAGCAGGTCGATCGCACGGTCGACGCCCTGCGTCGTCTCGGCGTGTCCCTCGCCATCGACGACTTCGGCACGGGCTACTCCTCGATGAGCCAGCTCCACCGCCTCCGGGTCGCGGCTTGCAAGATCGACCGGTCCTTCGTCGACGGCGCTCCGACGAGCACCCGCGACGCAGCCATCATCCGCTCGCTCACCGATCTCGGCTCGGTCTTCGGGTTCAGCGTCGTGGGCGAGGGGGTCGAGACCATGGAGCAGCTGCATGTGCTGGAAGCAGCGGGCTGCGGCTTCGCCCAGGGCTTCCTCATTGCCCGACCGTGCGCGGCTGCGGACCTCGTGGACCGACTCGCCGTCGGCCACGTCGATCTGGACCGGCTCGGGGCGCTGGCCACCGGCACCGCCTGATCGCCAGCGCCAGCAGCCAGCAGCCAGCAGCCGGCCGCCAGCGGCCAGCGGCCCGGCCCGGCAGTACGGGCCTGGCACTACGGTCCCGGCATGACCGACCGACGCCGTCCCGATCGTCCCCGCCTCGAGCCGCTCGACCCGGCCAGCCTCGACGAGGAGACCCGCCGGATCGTCCCCGCCGGCGCCCTGAACATCTTCCGGACGCTCGCCCACCACCCGAAGCTGCTGAAGCGCTGGCTGGTGTTCGGCAACCACGTCCTGGCCAAGTCGACGCTGCCGGAACGCGCGCGCGAGCTCGCCATCCTGCGGGTCGGGTGGCGCTGTCGGGCCGAGTACGAGTTCGGCCAACACACCGTCATCGGGCGTGAGGCCGGGGTGACCGATGCGGAGATCTCAGCCCTCACGGAGCCGCTCGACGGCCACGGCTGGTCAGACGAGGATCGCGTGGTGCTCACCGCCGTCGACGAGCTCCACGACGACCAGTGCATCACCGACGAGACCTGGGGCGCGCTGACCGAACGGTGGAGCGATCAGCAGGTGCTCGACCTCGTCTTCACGGTCGGGCAGTACACGCTCGTGTCGATGGCGCTGAACTCGTGCGGGGTCCGACTCGATGACGGCGTCCCGGGCTTTCCCCGATGAGTCGCGACCGTATGGCGGGACGGGCCGCGCTGGTCGCCGGCGGCGGCCAGACGCCGGGCGAGACCGTGGGCAACGGCCGAGCCATCTCGTTGCTCCTCGCTCGCGAGGGTGCGGCTGTGGTCGTGGCCGATCGCCTGCGGAGCCGAGCCGAGGAGACGGCGGCCGAGATCGAGGCCGCCGGAGGACGGGCGATCGCCGTGGAGGCTGACGTCACCTCGAGCGGCGACTGCGCTGCGATGGTGGAGGCCACCACCGGGGCGTTCGGCACGCTCGACGTCTTGGTCAACAACGTGGGTATCGGTGGCGGCGACGGCGGCCCGGTGAGCCTCGAGGAGGAGGTCTGGGACCGCATCCAGGACGTCAACCTGAAGGGCATGTACCTGACCTGCAAGCACGCCCTGCCGGTCATGCGAGCCCAGGGCAGCGGCGCCATCGTGAACATCTCGTCCGTGGCCGCCACGTGCTCCACCGGGATGCTCGCCTACAAGACGTCGAAGGCTGGTGTGAACGCCCTCACCCATGCCGTGGCCATGGGGAATGCCAGGCACGGCATCCGGGCCAACGCGGTCATGCCCGGCCTCATGGACACGCCGATGGCCGTGGACGCGCTCGCCGACGCACTGGGCGTGGACCGGTCCACCGTCGCCGAGCGACGCGCCGAACAGGTCCCGCTCGGCCAGCGCCAGGGCACGGCGTGGGACGTGGCCAACGCCGTCGTCTTCCTGGCCAGCGACGAGGCCCGGTTCATCACGGGGGTGGTGCTGCCGGTGGACGGGGGCCAATCGGCGCGGATCGGCTAGGCGGGCAGCGAACGGCGGCAGGCCGGCAGAGGAGTCGGGTCAGGCCGGTCCGGCAGCGAGCACCGCTCGGACCGCGTCGAGGGCGACCTCGACGTCGTCGCCCGACACATCGAGGTGGGTGCAGAAGCGGTTGCGCTCCCCGATGGTGCTGATCTCGATGCTCCGTTCGGCGAGGGCATCGGCGAAGGAGGCGGCATCGAAGCCGGTGGGTCGCGGATCGACGAACACCAGGTTCGTGTCGGGATCGGTGACCGTGCACCCGAGGGCGGCGAGCTCGTCGGCGATGTGCTGCGCGTTGGCGTGGTCGTCGGCCAGGCGGTCGACGTGGTGATCGAGGGCGTGCAGGCAGCCCGCGGCCACGATTCCCGCCTGGCGCATGGCACCGCCGAATCGGTGCTTGAGCAACCAGGCCTCGTCCATCACGTCTGCCGGCCCGGCCAGCACTGCGCCGGTGGGCGCACCCAGGCCCTTGGTGAAATCGACCCATATGGTGTCGACCGGGGCGGCCCAGGCGGCGGCGGGGACCCCGGTCGCCACGACCGCGTTCATCAGTCGGGCCCCGTCGGTGTGGACGGCCACGCCCGCCTCGTGGGCGAAGGCGGCCACCGCCTGGTACTGGTCGAGCGGCCAGACCGTCCCGCCGGCGAAGTTGTGGGTCTGCTCGAGGCACACCAGACGGGTGGGCGGGACGTATTGGTTGCCGGGGGTGATCACCTCGGCCAGCTGCCCGACGGAGAACGTGCCCCGTTCACCTCGGATGGTCTCGATCACGCATCCGCTCACGGCGGCGGCGCCGGAGGTCTCCGATCGCAGTACGTGTCCAGAGTGCTCGAGGATGATCGAGTCTCCCGGGCGGGTGTGGGCGGCGATGGCGACCAGGTTGCACATCGTGCCGGTGGGGAAGAAGAGCGCCCGCTCCTTGCCGACCAGCTCGGCCATGCGGTCCTGGAGCCGGTTCACGGTGGGGTCGGCCTTGCGCTGCTCGTCGCCGACCTCGGCCGCAGCCATGGCTTCGCGCATCGCCGGCGTGGGCCGGGTCTGCGTGTCCGAGAAGAGGTTGATGGTGGGCTGCGTCGGCGATGCGGTCACAGCGGCAGGTTGGCACGAACCGCTGGCGGGGTCGGACGGGGCAGCTCCAGGCGGGGGAGCCACCACGCGACGTTCGGGCCCACGCCAACGGCGAAGGCCAGGGTGCCGATCCCCACCGTCCCGCCGAGCAACCAGCCCACGGCCAGCGCCGAGACCTCGATCCCTGAACGAACCCACCCCACCCGCAACCCGCGACGGGCCAGGCCCGTCATCAGCCCGTCGCGCGGGCCGGGCCCGAGGCCGACGCCGATGTAGAGCCCGGATCCCGGCCCCCACAGCCAGACGCCGGAGGCGAGGAGGAGGATGCGAATCCACAGCGCGTCGGGAGTGTCGACGACCAACAGCGTGAGGTCCATGGTCGCGCCGATGACGAAGACGTTGAGGACCGTGCCGACGCCCGGGCGCTCCCGGAGGGGGATCCACCCGAGCAGGACGACGATGCCGACGCCGATGCTCGCCGTCCCGATGGTGATCCCGAGCCGACCGGACAGCCCCTGGTGGAGCACGTCCCACGGCGACACCCCGAGGTCGGCGGCGATGGTCAGCCCCAGGCCGACCCCGAGCATGACCAAGCCGACGAAGCACCGGACGAGCCGGGTGAGACGGGGCTGGGGGAGCATCTCGACGACGCTATCGATCTCGCCCCCGAGCCCGGTGAATTGTGTCAGCTCACGAGGGCGACAGCCGTACGGGAATCGAGGTGGCCTTGCGCACATGGCCGTCCTGGGCGGAGTACTCGAGGTAGATGACGATCCCGGGCACCTCCTCGGGGGGCGCCTCGAACTCGATGCTCCCCTCGAACGGTCCGGCCGGGGGCACGCCGTTTCCGGTGACGAAGCCCTCGCCGAGCGGGGTCGGATCGTCCAGGGCCCGGACCACCACGCTGACGTGGCCCTCGAAGGCGAGGGCGGAGCCGGTCGTCTCGAACGGCGAGCTGATCGGATCGCCGCGCTGCGGCTGGTCCACGGTGATGTCCTCGGTGACCGAGCCGAGCACGTACCAGGTGTCGTCCTCCATCTGCCGGACGAGGATCGTGGTCTCGGGGCCGCCCTCCCGATCGGTGACGGGCAATTCGCCCGAACGGCTGTCGCCGGCGCGGTACTCGCCCACTACGATCTCGGTGAAGCCGAGAACCTCGGTGGCGTACGACTGGCCGGCCGATTCGGGCGACTCGAAGCGCTGACTGGTCGTCGGACTGGGATAGGCCACGGCGAAGGGGTCGACTTCGGGTGCGAACGGCTCGGTGGTCGTGGACGCGGTGGTGCTCGAGGTGGTGGTGGACTCCTCGGTGGTGCTGGTCGACGAATCGGCGACGACGGCGGCATCGTCGTCATCGTCGCCCAGCACGAAGAACCCGACGACCACCAGGAGGACGACGGCTGCGGCCGAGACGGCGCCGTAGATCCAACGGCCGTCGCCGGTACGAGTGCGTTCTTCCATGAGTTTCTCCTCGATGCGATCGAGGCCGTCGGGCGACGGCCGGATGTGGGCGGCACGGTCGGCGAGTGCGGCGCGGAGCCGTTCCTGCGTCTCCGTGTGTTCTGGGATCCCTGTGTGGTCTGGGGTCCCTTTGTGGTCTGGGTCGGTGGCGCCGGGGTCGTGGGTCATGATCCCTCCAGGCGGGCTCCGAGGGCGACGAGCCCACGGTGGGCATGGGTCTTGACGCTCCCGGCCGAGATGGCCAGGGCGTCGGCGATCTCCGCCTCGCTCAGGTCGCCGTAGTACCGCAGCACCAGGACCTGTCGCTGCCGTGTGGGCAGCTCGTCCAGCACATCGAGCATCCGCCGGTGCTCGTCGGAGGCGACGACGTCGCGGTCCGCCGGCGGGGCGGTCGCCGGTGGACCCACGGTTCGCAGGTGCCGGCGGCGGACCGCGCGCCGGCGCAGCTGGGACCGGGCCCGGTTGAGCACTGCACTGCGCAGATAGGCCGGCGCGGCCGCCGGGTCGCGCAGCGGCGTTCGGACCTGCTGGGTGGCGAAGGCCACGAACGCGTCCTGGACGAGCTCCTCCGCGACGCCGACGTCGTCCACGAGCAGGGCGGCGAGGCGGACCAGGCGGTCGTAGTCGGAGCGGTAGAGCTCGACCAGCCAGGGATCGACCCCGGCCGGGCCCGGTTCACGTCGTGGCGGTGCCATCGCAGACATCATCACCCCGACAGACGCCCCAGGGGGTGCATGGGTTGACCGGACTGTCCCGGGATCCTGTCACCGACGGTTCGTAGGGTCGACCGCATGGAGCTGTTCCGCACCGGATGCGTGCTGTGCCAGTCGGGATCCGAACCGCTCTGTCACGGCTGCGGGCGTCACCTGGTCCCGCCCCCCACCGGGACGGTGCGCGGCATCGGCCCGGTTGCGGCACTCTTCGCCTACGAGGGCATGGGCGCCACCGTGGTCCAGGCTCTCAAGTTCCGCGACGGTCGGCGGCTCGTCGGTCCACTCGCCGATGGGCTGTGCGGCCTGTTGCCGCCCGCCCCGGTGCACCTCCTCACCTGGATCCCCACCTCGTCGGCCCGGCGTCGGGGCCGTGGGTTCGACCAGGCGGAGCTCCTGGCGCGCGCCCTGGGACGGCGGCTGGAGCTCCCGTGTCGTCCGCTGCTGCGGCGGGTCCCCGGACCCTCCCAGACCGGGCGGAGCCGGGCCGACCGAGCGGACAACCCTCGGTTCGTGCTGGCTCGACGCCTACCCGAGCCGTGTCGGACGGTCGTGATCGACGATGTCTGCACCACGGGAGCCACCATCCGCAGCGCGGCCGGCACCCTCGGCGACGCGGGGTGGGGCCACATCGATCATGCTGTCGTGGCGCGGACGCCCTGAACCACACGGGCCATGCTGCCTGGCCCGATCGGCCACGACCTACGACCCGACCTGCTCATGTCGGTACGGTGGGCGACCGAGCGATTCCGGAAGGCGGGGAATGAGCGACGACGACGGGGCCAGTCAGGACACCGACCGAGTACGGGTGATGGTCTGTGACGATCACGCTCTGTTCCGTCGGGGTCTGGTCATGGTGCTCGAGGCGGAGAGCGACATCGACGTCGTCGCCGAAGCCGAGGACGGTGAGGATGCAGTCCGCAAGGTGGGCGAGTTCGTCCCCGATGTCGTGCTGATGGACGTGCGGATGCCCGGCGTGGACGGCATCGAGGCCACCCGGCGCATCGGCGAGACCGTGCCCAGCACCAAGGTCGTGATGCTCACCGTCAGCGACGAGGAGTCCGACCTCTACGACGCGATCAAGGCCGGCGCCACCGGGTACCTGCTCAAGGAGATCTCCATCGAGGAGGTCGCGTCCGCCGTGCGGGCGGTGGTCGCGGGCCAGAGCCTGATCAGCCCATCGATGGCGTCGAAGCTCCTCACCGAGTTCACCAACCTGTCGAAGCGGGCCGACGAGCGCACCACGGTGCCCACGCCCCGCCTGACCGATCGTGAGCTCGAGGTCCTCCGGCTGGTCGCGAAGGGCAAGTCGAACCGCGAGATCGCCGGCGACCTGTTCATCTCCGAGAACACCGTGAAGAACCACGTGCGCAACATCCTCGAGAAGTTGCATCTCCACACCCGCATGGAAGCGGTCATGTACGCGGTGCGCGAGAAGCTCCTCGACATCCCCGGCACTTGACGCCGCTCAGCCGGTGGCGGAGACGATGAGATCGGTGTAGCGGCGCTCGCCGAGGTCGGTGAGGTGCACGCCGTCATCGACCAGCACCTCCGGCTCGGCGCCGGACAGGGCGTACCAGTCGGCCAAGACGGCGTTCGGGTTCTGTTGCACGTGCTGGACGATGGCGGCGTTGACCTGGCCCTCCCACCGGCGTGGTACCCGGACGGTGACGAACACGGTCAGGCGGTCGGGGCCGATGGCGCTGGCGATCCGCTCCATCCCACCCTCCGGTACGGCGCCGTTGTTGCCCATGTGGATCACGACGATCGGGGTCAACTTCCCGGCGGCGGCCAGGCCCTCGACCACGGCGATCCCCTCGCTGAACGAGCGACTCTCGGCGGCGTCGATCTGCACCCTGGCGCCGTAGACCCGGCTGAGCTCCGGAGCGCCACCGACCGTGACCGATTCGCCGATCACCGTCACGGCGGGCACGGGCTCCGGTGCGGTGGTTGTGGAGGGGGTGGGTGCGGGAGCCGGCGCAGTGGTGGTCGGCGCCTCGGGCACGGTCGTCGGG
>JBPPNA010000127.1:0-6787 GCA_051306355.1 Acidimicrobiales bacterium
CGAGTCCACCGCGGTGGCCACCGCCCAGGAGGGACAGCGGTGGCGCCGCTACGGGTTCCTCGCCGGCGGTCTCGCCGTCTTCGTGATCTGGAACCTCACGACGCTGCTCGGCGTGGCCCTGGCGTCGGTCGGGGACGAGTTCATCACCGATTGGGGCCTCGACGCCGCCGCCCCCGCCGCCTTCCTCGGACTGCTCTGGCCACGGCTCTCAGCCACGCCCGGCGAACGGACATCAGGAGGCGACGGCCTGCGCATCGCACTGCTCGGCGGAGCGATCGCCACGCTGGCCGTACCGTTCACCCCTCCGGGCATCCCCATCCTCCTGGCCGGCCTCGGCGTCCTCGCTGTCGGTCGCCCGTCGTCGGAGGCCGCGCCATGAGTGCCACGATCCTGGTGCTGATCGGGCTGTCGCTCGGCACCTACGGGCTCAAGTCCGCCGGGCCCCTCGTGCTCGGCGGGCGCTCCCTCCCGCCGGTGCTCGACCATGTGGCGGCGCGCCTGCCCGGCGCACTGCTCGCTGCGCTGGTCGTGGTGAGCACCGTCGCCGACGGTCGAGGTCTGATCTTCGATGCACGTGTCGTCGGCGTCGTCGTGGCCGGAATCGCCCTCCGTTTGCGGGTCCCCTTCGTCCTCGTCGTGCTCGCAGCGGTGGCCGCCACCGCCGGCACTCGCGCGTTCTGAGTGCGGGACGCTGGACGGTCACGCACTCGACGATCTGACGGCCGCACCTCGAACCGGGTGCTCCGATCCGCTCCTGGCTCACTGGCGGGCGAGGCGGGTCACGTTCACGGCACCGAGCACGGCGGCGACCGCCTCGGGCGTGCGACCGCTCCCCAGCCCGCTGATGCGGTCGAGCCCGAAGGGCACCGCTTGCCGGCCGGCATCGCTGAGCCAGACGCGGATGAGCGCTCCGTGGTCGGCGTCGACGTCGGGATCGACGGGATCACCGGCGAGCGCCTGCACGACGACACGACGAAGCCGCTCAGGATCGGGATCGACCTTTCGGTGCCGGGCTCGGCCGGCGAGGTGGGCGATGGAGGCGTCGAGACCGCGCAGGTTGCTGGTGACCGCCGCGTAGAGCGCAGGGCCGATCAGCACGGCGAATCCGAGGGGCGTGCGGCCTCCCAGGACCTTGGCGGTCCGTCCGGTACGGGCGAGGCGGGCCGCGCCGGCACCGATCCATGGCGACAACCGCGGACCCGACCGTGTCCCGAGCGCCTCGACCAGGTCCTCGGTGGTCACCGCCGTCGCGCCGGGCCGGAGGGCTCGTTGGACCCGACGGCCCACGAGCACCCGCACAGCGTCGTCCGCCCCGCTGTTCAGCGCATGGGCGCCGGTGCCTGCGAGGGCCCAACCCCGGCCGGCGACGACACGGACCACGGCCATGACCTCATCACGGGTGGAACGCTCATCCTGTGCGGAACGGTCGTCGGTGCTCACGCCGATCAGGCTACGGGCGCTCCGGGAGAGAACGCGTCGACGGGTCTGACCCCCGGGACCACGTCCTGCGATCGCCGTAGGGTCGGGCAATGGCGATCATCACCATCCACGGCCTCGACGAGCTACGAACCGCCGTCGGCCGAGACCTCGGCACCAGCAGCTGGGTCGAGATCACCCAGGATCGTGTCGATACCTTCGCCGAGGCCACGGGCGACCACCAGTGGATCCACGTCGACGTGGATCGGGCCAGGGCGGAGAGCCCGTTCGGTGGGCCCATCGCCCACGGCTACCTCACGTTGTCGCTGACCAACCTGTTCCTGCCCGAGGTGGTCGAGGTACGAGGTGTCTCGTCCGGGGTGAACTACGGGGTGAACAAGGTCCGCTTCCCGGCGCCGGTTCCGGTCGGGAGCCGGGTGCGGGGCCACGTGCGCCTCCAGGCGGCCGAGGAGGTGACCGGCGGGATCCAGACCACGATGGTGATCACGGTCGAGGTCGAAGGCGCCGAGAAACCCGCGTGCATCGTCGAGGCACTTTCCCGTTGGCTCTCCTGACGTGAACGACACCTCGACCGATCAGTTCCCCGTCACCGACCGCACCACCATCGGCCGCAACGCCGAACGGGCCACCCGGGACCGTGCCACCGCCGACGCCATCCTCGACGAGGGCGTGCTGTGCCACATCGGGCTGAGCGCCGACCACGGCCCCGTCGTCATCCCCACGGCCTACGCGCGGCGGTCCGACGAGCTGCTCATCCACGGTTCGCCGGCCGCGACCTGGCTCCGTGCCGCCGGGAAGGGGACACCGGTGTGCGTCACGGTGACCCACGTCGACGGTCTGGTGCTCGCCCGCAGCGCCTTCCACCACTCGATGAACTTCCGCTCTGTCGTGGTGTTCGGGGTCGCCGAGCAGATCACCGACCCGGCGGCGAAGGCGGCCGCGCTCGACGCCATCGTCGAACACATCGTCCCCGGCCGCACCGCCGAGGTCCGACCCACGTGGGAATCGGAGATCACGGAGACGCTCGTCCTGCGCCTCCCGTTGGCCGAGGCCTCCGTGAAGGTGCGCAGCGACGGCCCGATCGACGACGACGAGGACTACTCACTCCCCGGCGTCTGGGCCGGGGTCATCCCCATGACGACGACGTTCGGCCCACCGATCGACGACGAGCGATTGACCGCCGGCATCGAAGCGCCATCGAGCGCCACTTCATACCAGCGCCCCTGACCCGGCCGCGACCGGGTCGCTCCGAACGGCGTGGAGTCCGATCCCGGCAACCCAGACGAGGTGTTGGAAGTCGACTGGGTCGGCCACGACGACGTCGGGACCGCTCCTGGCAACCCAGTCACGTCAGGTGTCGACGGCGCCGAGGAACGCCGGTGGTTCGCCGCCGCCGTGGACCTCGAGCTCGGCGCCGCTGATCCACGCCGCCGCCGGCGACGTGAGCCACCAGCAGGCCTCGGCCACGTCGGTCGGCGTGCCCATGCGTCCCAGGGGGATCGTCTCCTCCACCCGGGCGATGGACGCGTCGTCGCCGTAGTGGAGGTGGGCCTGCTCGGTCCGGATCATCCCGACCACGACGGCGTTGACCCGTACCTGCGCGCCCCACTCGGCGGCCAGCGATCGGTTCCACCCGAGGAGCCCGGCCTTGGCCGCGCCGTAGGCGGAGTTGGACGGCGACGGCCGGACGCCGGACAAGCTGGCCACGTTCACCAGGCACCCGTCCTCGGCCGCAGCGAGGTGGCGATGGGCGAAGCGGCTCAGGTACATGGGCGCCAGCAGGTTCAGCTCGACCACCTTGCGGGTGAAGTTCGGCGAGTCGGTTGCGGAGTCCATCGTGGGCGCACCGCCGGCGTTGTTGATCACCACGTCGATGCCACCGTGGTCAGCGGCGATGTCGTCGCACAACGCCTCGACGGCCTCGGGGTCGCGGACGTCGCACGGGCGGAACTCGCCCACCGAACCAGCGTCAGGCTCCTGCCGGCCGCACACCACCACGGTGTCGCCGCCGTCGGCGAACCGCTGGGCGATGCCGCGACCGATCCCGCGGGTCCCGCCGGTCACGACCACGATGCGACTCACGTCGAGAGGAGCACGGACGAGCCGTGGCCGAACAGGCCCTGGTTGGCGGTGATGCCGACCGTGGCGCGTTCGACCTGGCGATCGCCGGCCTGGCCGCGCAGCTGCCACGTGACCTCGCACACCTGCGCCAGCGCCTGCGCCGGTACCGCTTCGCCGAAGCAGCCGAGACCGCCGCTGGGGTTGACCGGCACCCGTCCGCCGATGGTGGTGTCGCCGTCGTTGAGCAGCTTCTCAGCCTCGCCCGGCTTGCAGAGCCCGATGTTCTCGTACCAGTCGAGCTCGAGGGCGGTGGACAGGTCGTACACCTCGGCCAGGGAGAGGTCCTCCGGGCCGATGCCAGACTCCTCGTAGCAGGCCTGGGCGATCGAGTCCTTGAACCCCACGTCGGGTGCCGGCACCGCGACGGCAGAGTCGGTCGAGAACTCGGGCAGGTCGAGGTGCATGTTGGGGAACGAGGGCGTCACCGTGGAGATGGCCCGCACGCGCACGGCGTCGGCGAGGCCGTGCTTCCGGGCGTAGTCGTCGCTCACCAGGATCACGGCGGCGCCACCGTCGGAGGTGGCGCAGATGTCGAGCAGGTGCAGCGGATCGGCCACCACCGGCGAGGCGAGCACCTCCTCGACCGTGACCGCCTTGCGGTACCGGGCCTTCGGGTTGGCGAGGCCGTGCTTGGCGTTCTTGACCTTCACCCGGGCGAAGTCGAGGGGCGTGGCACCGTGCAGCGCCATGCGCCGGCGGGCGTACATGGCGAAGTACGTGGGGTTCGTGGCACCGAGCAGGCGGAAGCGGAGCCAGTCGGGGTCGTCGGGACGGTCACCGGCGTTGGGGGCCAGGAAGCCCTTGGGGGTGGTGTCGGCGCCCACCACGAGAGCGACGTCGCACAGGCCGGCCATGATGCGGGTGCGGGCCGACTCCATGGCGGTGGCGCCGGACGCACATGCCGCGTAGCTCGTGGACACCCGGGCGCCGTTCCAACCCAGCATGCGGGCGATGGTGGCGCCGGCCACGTAGCCGGCGTAGCCGTTGCGGACCGTCTCGCCTCCGGCGACGAACTGCACGTCGCGCCAGTCGATGCCTGCGTCCTGGAGGGCTGCTTCGGCGGCGTCGACGCCGTAGGTGGCGAAGTTGCGGCCCCACTTGCCCCACTCGGTCATGGCCACCCCGGCCACCCTGACGTGTTGCGCGGCGTCGCTCATCCGAACTTCCCCTCCCCGTAGCTCGGCTCCCATTTCCAGACCGTCTTGCGGACGGGACCGCCGTCCGCCTCCTGGTCCACGAAGAGCGTGTCGATCACCAGCCGGACCGGCATGCCGACCTCGAGGTCCTCGACGGAGATACCGGCGACGACCTGGCCCATCACGATCATGGCCTCGGCCTCGAGCTCGACCGCCACGTGGCAGAACGGCTCATGCTCGTCGGTCGGTGGGACGTACGGTGGCGGCGGCTGGTAGCGGGCGTCGGTGAAGCTCCAGATCCGTCCCCGGTTCGAGAGGCGGTGCTCGACCAGTTCCCGACCGAAGCACCCCGGGTTGCGACACAGCCCCTCGACCCGGGGGAAGAAGACGGTGCCGCAGACGGCGCATCGGGTCCCGAGCAGCGCCGGCTCGGGATCGTCAGTGAACCACCCCTCGATGGCGGGTTCCGTTCGGGTTGCGCTGCTCATCGACGTCACGCCACGACGGTAGTTCGGATCTGACGCGGCGTCAGATTCGAACTACGGTCCCACCGCATGCCGACCACCGTGACGCTCCACGACTCGGGCCCGTCCTCCGGCGTGGCCGAGATCGTGATGGACAACCCGCCGGTCAACGCGCTGACCGTGGCCGGCTGGTTCGAGGTGGGACGCCTCGTCACAGAGGCCGGCCAGGACCCATCCGTCCACGTGGTCGTGCTGCGAGCGGAGGGCAGGGGCTTCAACGCCGGCGTGGACATCAAGGAGATGCAGCAGACCGAGGGCTTCGATGCCCTCGTGGGCGCCAACGCCGGTTGCTTCGCTGCGTTCAAGGCCGTGTACGAGTGCGCCGTCCCGGTGATCGCCGCCGTGCACGGCTTCTGCCTCGGCGGAGGCATCGGCCTGGCGGGAAACGCCGACATCATCGTCGCCGCCGACGACGCCACGTTCGGGCTCCCCGAGGTGGATCGTGGTGCGCTCGGTGCCGCCACCCACCTGGCCCGCCTCGTCCCTCAGCACAAGATGCGGGCGATGGTCTACACGGCGGCCACGGCCACAGCGGGTGAGCTGCACCACTTCGGATCCGTGCTCTCCGTCGTCTCGCCGTCCGAGCTGCGTGACGAGGCCATGCGGGTGGCCGGCGACATCGCCGCCAAGTCCCCCGCCGTGATCCGGGCCGCCAAGGCGAGCCTCAACGGCATCGACCCCGTCGACGTCAACCGGTCGTACCGATTCGAACAAGGCTTCACCTTCGAGCTGAACCTGCTCGGCGTGGCCGACGAGCACCGCGACGCCTTCGTCGACAAACGGGAGACCGACACCTCCTCATGACCACCGCCAGCCCCACCCTCGACAAGACCATGACCGAGGACGAGGTCGTCTCCCGCCTCGAGTCGGGCATGACGATCGGCATCGGCGGCTGGGCCGCCCGGCGCAAGCCGATGTCGATCATCCGCGCCATCATGCGCTCCGACCTCACCGACCTGACCATCGCCACCTACGGCGGTCCCGATGTCGGAATGCTCTGCGCCGCCGGGAAGGTCTCGACACTCATCAGTGCGTTCGTGTCGCTCGACTCGATCCCGCTCGAGCCGCACTACCGGGCCGCCCGGCAGTCGGGAGCGGTGACCGAGCGCCCGATGGACGAGGGCATGTTCCTGCTCGGCCTCCAGGCGGCGGCGTGGCGAGTCCCCTTCCTGCCCACCCGTGTCGGGCTCGGATCGGACCTGGTCCGCGACGACCCGGATCTGCGGACCGTGCGCTCGCCCTACGCCGGCCCGGACGGCACGCCGGAGGAGCTGTTGGCGGTGCCCGCGCTCCACCTGGACGGCGCCATCGTGCACCTCAACCGCTGTGACGCCCGCGGCAACGCCGCCTTCCTCGGGCCCGACCTCTACTTCGACGATCTGCTCCTCGAGGCCGCCGACGCCGGCTACGTCTCGTGCGAGCGTCTCGTCACCACCGACGAACTCGCGGTCGAAGCGCCGTTGCACGCCATGCGTACCAATCGCATGTTCGTCGCCGGCGTGGTCGAGGCCCCCAACGGCGCCCACCCCACGTCGTGCGTGCCCGATCACGAGGTCGACGACGCCTTCC
>JBPPNA010000156.1:0-3773 GCA_051306355.1 Acidimicrobiales bacterium
AAGTTCGAGGAAGGCTGCGAGGCCAACGGCTACGGCAAGGAGCTCGGCAAGGAGTGGTTCGACATCATCGAGCCCTTCGCCGACTACGCCTTCAACAAGAGCCACAGCTACGGCTACGGCTTCATCGCCTATCAGATCGCCTACTTGAAGGCGAACTATCCGGCCGAATACATGTCGGCCCTGCTCACCAGCGTCAAGCACAACCTGGACAAGGCCGCCGTCTACCTGGCCGAGTGCCGGGTCATGGGCATCCCGGTGACCGTCGCCGACGTGAACCGGTCGTGGATGAACTTCGCTCCCGAGATCAGCCACGACGGGTCCTCGGAGATCATCTTCGGTCTCTCGGCGGTTCGCGGCGTCGGCACCGGCCTCGTCGAGCTCATCATCGCCGAGCGTGACGCCAGCGGCCCCTACGCCGACTTCTACGACTTCTGCGAGCGGGTCGACACCGGCGTCCTCAACAAGAAGACGGTCGAGGCCCTCATAAAGGCCGGGGCGTTCGACTCGGTGGGCCACCCCCGCCAGGGCCTGCTCATGGTGTTCGAGACGATCATCGACCACACCGTGGCCCGCCGCAAGGAGAGCGACGCCGGCATCATGAGCCTGTTCGGTTCCATGGGGGGTGACCCCGCCGCCGACGCCGGTACCGCGCTGGGCTTCGACGAGCGCCAGGAGATCCCCGACGTCGAGTTCCCCAAGACGCAGAAGCTCGCCTTCGAGAAGGAGATGCTCGGCCTCTACGTCTCCGACCACCCCATGTTCGGTGCCGAGGACTTCATGGCCCGCCGCATCGACTGCACGCTGGCCAGCCTCGACGAGTGCGAGGACGGGTCGATCAAGACCTTCGGCGGAGTCATCACCACCCTGCAGCGGAAGTGGACCAAGAAGGGCGACCTCATGGCCGTCTTCGTCCTCGAGGACACCCAGGCCAACGCCGAGGTCATGGTGTTCCCCCGCACGATGACCGAGCACGGCCACAAGCTCGAAGACGACGCCATCGTCCTGATCAAGGCCCGGGTCGACAAGCGCGACGACATGCCCAAGCTGATCGCCATGGAGATCGAGGTGGTCGAGGGCGTGTCCGATGTGGCGGAGCCGTGCCGGATCTCGGTCATGCCCAACCGCATCACCCCCGAGCTCATCGGCCAGCTCAAAGAGATCCTCCTCGAGCACCCCGGCGACCATCCCGCCCTGCTCCACCTCGGCGCCGACAAGGTCCTGCGGCTCCCCCCGGCGTACGGCGTCGACCTCGACACCAAGCTGATCTCGGAGATCCGGGTGCTGCTCGGTCCATCGGCGATCATCGACGCGTAGGCGGGCGGGGCGTCGGAGCTCCGACCCACCGAGCGGCGAGGGAGACGGCGAACGCGAGCACCAGCGGCGTCAGCCACACGACGTCGCCGCTGGCGAGCGATGTGGCCGCGATCAGCGCTTGGACCAGGAGACCGCACGTCCACACGGTCCTGGCACGCCGGTTCGACGGGTCGCGACCGTGGCGATACCCGGCCACGATCGTCACGACCACCAGCGCGATGCCTGCAGCAGCGATGACGGCGACGATGGTGAGCAGCAGGATGATGAACCCGGGATCGATCATGGGGGCTTCGGCGAGGACCATGTGTGCACCGTGCCCGACGTTGTCCCTGTCGTCTGTGGGGCGCGTCCCCCAACGACATCTGGGGGATGCGCCGTGTCGACGGGGACCTGGGCCCCGGGGACCATGGGCGGGTGGCCGACCTCGACCTGCTCATCGCCCTCGCCTACGCCACGGTGATCGTCGCCGTCCTGGCCGAACGGGCCTGGTTGGCCGTCACCACGGGGAACGCCCGTCTCCCGTCCCTGGCCACTGCAGCGGCGATGGGCGGCGGCGCCCTGGTGGTGGGCGGGCTCGTCACTGCAGTGGAGCGGGTCCTGTGGCCGCTGATCGGCGTCCACTCGCCCGCGCCCGTCCAGGCGCTCGTCGGCGTGCACCCGCTGGTCGAGCTGGTCGTGGTCTTCGTGGCCTGGGACGCCGCCGGCTTCGCCCATCACTGGCTCGGGCACCGCACCGCCATCGGCTGGGCATCCCACCAGGTGCACCACACCGGTCCCGACTACGACCTCTCCCTCGCCTGGCGCCAGTCCTGGCTCCCGGTCACCGCAGTCGTCACCTTCCCCCTCGTCGCCCTGACCGGCGCTGGCTTCACGACGGCGCTGGCCTGCGCCGTCGTGTCGAACACCTGGCAGGCCCTGGTGCACACCACGGCCCCGGTGCGCCTGCCCGAATGGCTCGAGCGGGCTGCCATGACCCCCCGCACGCACCGCGCCCACCACGCGTCGGTCACCCCGGTGAACCTGGGATCCGTGCTCACCATCTGGGACCGCCTGGCGGGGACCTGGGAGCCCGCTCCCACCGCGGCAGAGGCGGATCTGCACCCGTTCGCCGCGTTGTCGGTGAACCCGTTGGTCATCGAGGCAGCCGGCTGGCGCTCGCTCCTCGCCCGGGTCGGCGGGCCAGATTTGCGCTTTGGGTCCCGCTCGGACTGGACTATGTGGACTCCAACGGCGCAACCACGGGGGCTGAAGCTCGGATGTCGATCGAGGTCGAGACCAAGGACTGCACGGGACTGTGCGACGTCGAGCTGGAGGAGATGGCCGATCTGTCGGCCGAATGCTCGTTCCCGCAGGAGATCGGCACGCTCACCAAGGAGTCGGAGGCGTGGGTCCTGGTGACCCAGGCCCGCGACGCCGGCAAGCTGAAGGGCTTCACGTTCTCCACGCTCGAGCGCATCGGCGGAACGCCCTGTGTCCTGATCGGCCTCTCCGCCATCAAGCAGAATGCGAAGCGCGACACCGTACTGCGGGCGCTCATGACCGAAGAGCTGCACCGAGCCGTTCTGGCCTTCCCCGACGAGGACGTCCTCGTCGCCACCCGGATGACCAGCGCCTCGGCATTCGAGGCCTACCGGACGCTCAGCGACATCGTCCCCCGCAAGGACCACAAGGCATCGGGCGAGGAACGGGCGTGGGGTCGGCGTCTGGCCAAGCGCTTCGGCATCGGGCCCAGCCGCTACGACGACCGCCGCTTCCGGGTCACCGGCGGCGGCACCGTTCCCATCGCCTTCGACCACGAATCGACCAAGCCCGACAACGTGGCCGACTACGTCGAGTTCTTCGGCGACATCGACCCCGCATCCGGCGAGTGCGTCATCGGCTTCGGTTGGGCCATGGCCGAGGAGCTCGACAAGTTCGCCTGAGCGACGCTCCGTGAGCAACGCACTCGTACTGGGCGCCGGCGGGACCGTCGGCATGGCGTACCACGCCGGCGCGCTCCGGGCCCTCGAGGAGGTCGGCGGGTTCCGACCCAACGACGCCGACCTGGTCATCGGCACCTCGGCCGGATCGATGGTGGGCGCAGCACTGCGATCGGGGTTGACGACCGAGGACCTGTGGCTCGCATCGCTGGGTGCGCACGAAGCGCTGATCCTCGACCAGAGCGAGAACCCGTGGGCTGCCTTGTGGGAGAACCCCGTGGACGTCGTCCGGCGTGCGTTGGGATCGGCGTACGTGCTGCAACGGTCGATGATGCGCTTCCCCGTCCCGCATCTCCCCGCACCGCTGCGGCGTTGGTTCCCCGGCGGGTTCTACAGCATCGCCGATGCCGAGGACACCCTGTCGCAGTTCATGCCCACGGCCTGGCCTCCTGCGCCGCTCTGGCTGGTCACGGTCGACGTCCGCACCGGACGACGCGTGGTGCTCGGCCGGCGCAACCCGCCCCGCACCGACCTCCACAC
>JBPPNA010000176.1:0-4185 GCA_051306355.1 Acidimicrobiales bacterium
TGCCGTTGTCGAGCAACTTCTCTGTTGCGGCGTCGAGCGTCTTCGCCAGGAGCGCGGCCCGGGCGTTGCCTGCGCTCTCGCCGAGGTGCTCGAGCGAGACGGCCAGGGCCAGGAACTCACCGAGGGAATCCCACCGCAGGTGGTTCTCCTTCTCGAACTGCTGGACGTGTTTGGGGGCAGAGCCTCCGGCACCGGTCTCGAACAGCCCGCCACCCTTCATGAGCGGCACGATGGAAAGCATCTTGGCGCTGGTGCCCAGCTCGAGGATGGGGAACAGGTCGGTGAGATAGTCGCGGAGCACGTTGCCCGTGACCGAGATGGTGTTCTCTCCGGCCCGGGCCCGCTCGAGGGTGTAGCGGGTGGCGGCGGCCACGTCCATGATGTCGATGGTCAGTCCATCGGTGTCGTGGCGGTCGAGCTCCTCGCGGACCTTGACGATGAGCTCGGCATCGTGCGCTCGCCTCTCGTCGAGCCAGAAGATCGCCGGCCAGCCCGTGGCCCGGGCCCGGGTGACGGCGAGCTTGACCCAGTCGCGAACCGGCGCGTCCTTGGTCTGACACATGCGCCAGATGTCGCCGGGCTCGACGTCGTGGTTCAGCAACGTGGTCCCCGACTGGTCGACGACGCGCACCGTGCCGGCGTGGGGGATCTCGAACGTCTTGTCGTGGGAGCCGTATTCCTCGGCCTTCTGCGCCATGAGCCCGACGTTGGGGGTGGTGCCCATGGTCGTGGGGTCGAATGCACCGTGCTCCTGGCAGAACCGGATCGTCTCGTCGTAGAGGGCGGCGTAGCTGGAGTCGGGGATGACGGCCTTGGCGTCCTGGGCTTCGCCGTCGGCGTTCCACATCTGCCCCGACGTGCGGATCATGGCCGGCATCGATGCGTCGATGATCACGTCCGACGGCACGTGCAGGTTGGTGATGCCCCGGTCGGAGTCGACCATGGCCAGGCTGGGTCCGCGCTCGTACGCCGCCTCGATCTGCGCCTCGACCGTGGTCCGGGTGTCGGTCGGAAGGGACTCCAGGGCGGACGTGAGGCTGGCCAACCCGTCGTTGGGGCTGATCCCGGCCTCGTCGAACACCTCGGCGTTGTCGACGAACACGTCAGCGAAGTAGGTGCGTACGACGTGGCCGAAGATGATCGGGTCGGAGACCTTCATCATGGTCGCCTTGAGGTGGACCGAGAACAGCACGTCTCGGTCCTTCGCGTCCTGGATCTGGGCCGCGATGAACTCGATGAGGGCGTCGCGTCGCATCACCGCGGCATCGATGACCTCTCCGGCGAGCAGCGGCGTCGACTCCTTGAGGACGGTGACCGAGTCGTCAGCACCCACCAGTTCGATGCGCACGTCGTCCCCGCCGGCGATGGTCACCGACGTCTCGGTGGACTGGAAGTCACCCTCGTCCATGGTGGCAACGTGGGTCTTCGAATCAGGCGACCAGTCGCCCATCGGATGCGGGTTCTTGCGGGCGTAGGCCTTGACCGAGGCCGGGGCGCGACGGTCGGAGTTCCCCTCCCGTAGCACCGGGTTCACAGCGCTCCCCTTCACCTTGTCGAAGCGGGCCCGGATGTCGAGCTCCTCGTCGTTCTCCGGCTCCTCCGGATAGTCGGGAACCGGGTACCCCTGGTCCTGGAGCTCTCGCACCGCCGCCTTGATCTGGGGGGTCGAGGCGCTGATGTTGGGCAGCTTGATGATGTTGGCCTCGGGCGACTGGGTCAGCGCCCCCAGCTCGGCCAGCGAGTCGGGTACCCGCTGGTCCTGCGACAGCCACTCCGGGAACGCGGCCAGGATCCTCGCAGCGAGGGAGATGTCACGCGTCTCGACGTCGACGCCGGCCGCACCGGTGAAGGCCTGGACGATGGGCAGCAGCGATCGCGTCGCCAGCGCCGGAGCCTCGTCGGTGAGCGTGTAGATGATCTTCGATGTGGGAGCCATACCGGCTCCGAGGCTATCGACCCGCTGCCGGTCGCGAAGCGGTCGACTACGGGAGGCCAGCGTGACCGACGTCGACGGTGACTGCCTCGATGCGGCCGGCGAGATGGCGTCGGCAGGCCTCGGGCTCGCTCTCGAGCGCAGTGCACACGAACAACGTCCGGCCTTCGTCCCCGCCGAGCATGCATGCGAAGGGCTGACGTTCGTCGCTGGTGCGGATCTCGGTCAGCACTTCGCCCCCCTCGGCCACCCGGAGGACCTGGTTGCTGATCGGGGATGCCATCCAGACCGCCCCCTCGGCATCGAGGCAGATCCCGTCGGGCACCGCCCCGCGCACCCTCGCCCACTCACGTCGATTCGACAGCGACCCGTCGCCGGCGACGTCGAACGCAGTCAGGCAGGCGCCGAACGACTCGCCGACGATGAGCGTGCCGCCATCCGGTGTGATGACGCATCCGTTCGGGAAAAAGAGCTCGTCGGCCACCACCCGGACATCGCCCCCGACGGTGACCAGGATCAGGGTCGTGGTGCGTTGGTCGGCCTCCGGGTCGTGGAGATCGAAGCCGAAGTTGCCCACATAGGCATTGCCGTCGGCGTCGACCACCATGTCGTTGCAATCGTGGGGCGCCACGTCGGACAGGTCGGCGACCTCGACCAATCCGTCGTGATCGTCGTACGACAACAACCGACGGTCGGTCATGGAGACGATGAGCAGCGTGCCGTCGGGTCGCCACCCGAGACCGGACGGCCGGCCCGGCACGCCGACGATCGTGTCCGAGTCTCCGGTCGAGGTATCGACGGCCATCACGTGATGGGCGTGCATGTCGGAGAACCAGAGTCGGCCCTCGTGCCACCGGGGACCCTCGGCGAAGGCGAGTCCGTCGACGACGGGAACGAGGGTCGTGGGCATCGATCGGAACCTAACCGCCGTATACGTCGCCGTGCGGCTCTCGCCTCGTCTCGGACCACTGGCGCACCGTTGCCTCGTCGGCGCCGAGACGACCGGCCTCGCCCGCGCCGATCCAGGTGTTCCCCGCTGCGGTGAGACGACCGGACGTGGTCACCTCCCATGCGTCCGCACCGAGGGGCCGCACCGGCTCGACCTCGACGCCGAGGAGCGTCCGGGCTCGTCTGGACGCGTCAGGGGTCCAGGTGTCGAACGGGACAGCCACGGGGATCGTGGGCAGGACCCAGCCGGCGAGGCCATTCGGCCGGGCCAGCACCCGCTGCCCGTCAGGCGATACCACGACGAGCCGGACCACCCCCCGACCCCTGTCGTCCCGCTCCGCGCCCACGCCCCGAGCGTATGGCCAGGCCACGGGGCGCGCTGGCGGTTCGACCCGGGCGCCGATAGCGTCGATTTCAGGAAACATTCGTACCCAACAGGGGGAATTGATCACCGTGTCCGACACGCTGAACCACGACAAGCTCTACATCGACGGGACCTGGGTCTCGTCCTCGGGGTCGGAGACGATCGACGTCTACGACTCCACCGACGGGTCGGTGTTCGGCTCCATTCCCGCCGGTACCGCAGACGACCTCGACAAGGCCGCCAAGGCCGCCCGGGCCGCCTTCGACGGTTGGGCCGCCAAGACCCCCGAGGAGCGAGGCAAGATCTGTGGCCGGATCGCGGAGGGACTCGGCGCTCGCATGGACGAGATCGCCACCGTGGTCACCCGCGAGGCGGGCATGCCCAAGTGGCTGAGCCAGATCGTCCAGGCCGGCCTGCCGATCAACTCGTTCGCCACTGCGGCGCAGCTGGCCGACAACTACGAGTACGAGGAGAAGGTGGGCAACAGCCTGGTCGTCAAGGAGCCGGTCGGCGTCGTCGGTTGCATCACGCCGTGGAACTACCCGCTCCACCAGATCGCGGCCAAGGTCGCCTACGCCATGGCGGCCGGCTGCACGGTGGTCCTCAAGCCGAGCGAGGTCGCCCCCCTCGACGCCTTCATCCTGGCCGAGGTCATCCACGACATCGGCGTTCCGGCGGGGGTGTTCAACATGGTGACCGGCACCGGCCCCGTCGTCGGCGAGGCCATCTCCAACCACCCCGACATCGACATGGTGAGCTTCACCGGGTCCACCCGCGCCGGGCAGGCCGTGGCCGCCGCTTCCTCCAAGACCCTCAAGCGGGTCGCACTCGAGCTGGGCGGGAAGTCGGCCAACATCCTCCTCGACGACCTCGACGACGCCGGTTTCGAGGCCGCCGTCCGCGATGGCGTGGGCAAGTGCTACATCAACTCCGGCCAGAC
>JBPPNA010000186.1:0-7079 GCA_051306355.1 Acidimicrobiales bacterium
CCACCGGAGGTGCTGGTCCGGCTACCACCCAGCCGGCTGCTGCTCGCCGGGGTGACGGGCCCCGAGGTGCTGGCCGTCCTGGCCGCCATCACCGTCGGGCTGGACTTCGTGAGCGACCTCGGTGTCGATCCCACCGAGGTGGAGGCGGTCGACGCCTCCGCGGCGGCGCTCGCGGTCCTGGCCGTGCTGGGCGTCCCCCTCTGGTTGGTGTTGGCCGCCCTGATCGGTCTCGTGCGACGGTGGGACCTGACCGCCACGATCGTGGGGGACGAGCTGCGCGTCACCTACGGCCTGCTCCGACGCAACGAGTTCGTGGTCAAGACCTCGCGGGTCCAGGACGTCCGCATCGCGCACCGACTGCTGCTGCGGCCCTTCGGTCGGGCCGACGTGCGCGTCCGGACGGCCGCCTCAGGATCGGGCGACCAGAGCAGGGTCGACATCCCGCTGCTCGACCATGCAGAGGTGGCCACCGTGTTGGCCCGGGTCCTCCCGGCGGCCGCCCCGCTACCGACCCTGCAACCTGCGCCTGCCGGTGCGCGCCGGCGCGCCGTGTTCCGCGCCACGGTGACGTCGGCGATGCTCGCCGTCGTCCTCGGGCTCCTCGCCCTACGCTCCACGGTCCCCGCGCTCGCGGTGGCCGCACTGGTGTTCGTACCCGTGGGCGCAGCCTGGGGGGAGGCGTACTACCGGGGACTGGGTCACGCCCGCGACCGAGGGATCGTGCACAGCCGGACCGGGGCGCTCACCCGTCACCGGGTCGTCGTCCCCGAGGCCCGCATCCAGTCGGGATCGACGGTGGCGTCGTGGTTCCAACGTCGTCGTCGGCTCGCCCACGTCCGCCTCGACCTCGCCGGGGGGGCGGTCACCGTCGTCGATCGCGACGTCACCGAGGCCAGCGGCATCCTCGCGACATCGACCGACACCTGACGAGTGTCTACACCTCGATGAAGATGCACTCCCCGGGACACTCCTCGGCGGACTCGATCGTCGCCTCTTCCTGACCGGCAGGGACCGGGGCGACGGCTTCGGCGCCACCCGGTTCGCTGAGGATCTTGTCGCCTTCCTTGACGTAGGCGAGTCCGTCGTCCAGCAGTGCGAAGACGTCGGGCGCGATCTCCTCGCAGAGACCGTCGCCGGTGCACAGATCCTGATCGATCCAGACCTTCATGTCGGTGTCGCCCTTCCTGCGGTGCGGGAGTTCTTCCGGTGCCCTGCACCCTACCGGGTCACCGAATTGACAAGGCAACTCCCGTGAAAACGTGTGGGCTTCACGTGTGGCCTTCGGCCACTCCGAGTTGTTCGGCAGGACCTCACAACATCGAGGCGGACCATCGTCGAGTGTTGGTGTCACGGAACGACACCGCGGCGGCTCGGGACCGGTGTATGGTCCGCGAACAGACGACCACAGGAGTGCACCGATGGCATCCAGCGACGGATTCGACGCCCCCGACGACGGCGCCCGAGCCGACCTGCTGCGTCAGGTGGAGGGCCTCGAGGACGAGGTCACCCAGCTCCGCAAGCGGCTGCAGGACGCCCCCAAGCGGGTCCGCACCCTGGAGGAGCGCCTGCTCGAGACCAAGGGCCAGCTCTCCCAGGCCGTGTCCCAGAACGAGAAGCTCACCTACACCCTTCGGGAGGCGCGCGAGCACATCGCCGCGCTGCGCGAGGAGGTCGACAAGCTCACCCAGCCGCCGTCGGCCTACGGGACCTTCCTCGGCTTGAACGACGACGGCACGGCCGATGTGCACGCCGGTGGGCGCAAGATGCGCGTCGCCGTGCACCCGGAGCTGGCGGAGGAAGCGGGAGCCCTGCCCCAGGGGGCGGAGGTCGTGCTGAACGAGAGCTTCAGCATCATCTTGTCCCGCAACCCGGAAGGCCAAGGCGAGGTGGTCACCCTCAAGGAGATCCTCGAGGATCGCCGGCGGGCGCTCATCGTGGGCCGGGCCGACGAGGAGCGCGTCGTCGAGCTGGTCGACGGGTTGATCGGTCAACGACTCCGCAGCGGCGACACGATGCTGCTCGACAGCCGTTCTGGTCTCCTCCTCGAGAAGCTGCCCCGCCCCGAGGTCGAGGAGCTCGTGCTCGAGGAGGTCCCCGACGTTCGCTACGAGGACATCGGCGGCCTCGACGACCAGATCGAACAGATCGCCGATGCGGTCGAACTGCCCTTCATGCACCAGGAGCTGTTCGCGGAGTTCGAGCTGCCGGCGCCGAAGGGGATCCTGCTCTACGGTCCGCCCGGCTGCGGCAAGACGCTCATCGCCAAGGCCGTGGCCAACAGCCTGGCCAAGCGGGTGGCGGAGTCCACCGGCAACGAGGCCCGCAGCTTCTTCCTCAACATCAAGGGTCCCGAGCTGCTCAACAAGTACGTGGGCGAGACCGAGCGTCAGATCCGGCTCGTGTTCCAGCGAGCCAGGGAGAAGAGCGAGGAGGGCTGGCCGGTCATCGTGTTCTTCGACGAGATGGACTCGATGTTCCGTACGCGCGGGTCGGGGATCAGCTCCGACATGGAGTCCACCATCGTGCCCCAGCTGCTCGCCGAGATCGACGGCGTGGAGTCCCTCAAGAACGTCATCGTGATCGGCGCGTCGAACCGCGAGGACCTCATCGACCCCGCCATCCTCCGGCCCGGACGTCTGGACGTGAAGATCAAGATCGAACGTCCCAACGAGGCGTCGGCGACCCAGATCTTCTCCCGCTATCTCACCAGCGACGTGCCCATCGACGGAGACGAGATCCGGGACCTGGGTGGCGGCGACGTCCACAAGGCGATCATCGCCATGACCGAGCGCACCGTGGAGGAGATGTACTCCACCGACGACCGCAACCGGTTCCTCGAGGTCACCTACCAGAACGGCGACAAGGAGATCATGTTCTTCAAGGACTTCTCCTCCGGCGCCATGATCGAGAACATCGTGCGGCGCTCGAAGAAGTTGGCCATCAAGCGCCTGCTGGCCGGTGGGACCAGAGGCATCCGCACCGATGACCTCCTGGCCTCCATCAAGCAGGAGTTCAAGGAGCACGAGGACCTCCCCAACACCACCAACCCGGACGACTGGGCCAAGATCTCGGGGAAGAAGGGCGAGCGCATCGTGTACGTGCGCACGCTGGTGCAAAAGGCCGAGGACGAGGACGCCTCGGGTGGTCGATCCATCGAACGGGTCACCACCGGGCAATACTTGTGACGGGCCACTGAGGACGGAGGGGGGCCGTGGCGATCCTGCCGTGGGCGAAGAAGATGCAGACCGAGGTCGAGCACCTGCCCGACACGCTCGCCGCGCTGCGGGAGTCGTCGGTCAACATCCACCAGGTGAGCGAGGACCTCACCGAGGTGGTCGCCTCGCTGCGTCGGGTCACCGATGCCCTCGATGCGGCCGGCCTGGCGGAGGCGACCGAGATGCTCCAGCAGTCGAGCAAGGTGATGCGGACGACGGCACAGAGCATGGAGGCGTTGAACCCGTTCCGCCGGCCCCGCTGATCGGCCCGACACCGGTAGGTTCGTCCCATGGCGGTCCCCAAGATCATCGGTGTCGAGACCGAGTTCGGGATCTTCGTGCGGGGCAGCGCCGAGTCCAATCCGATCGCAGCCTCGTCGATCCTCATCAACGCCTATGTCCAGGAGCTGGCCCGTTCCGGCCAGGCCGCTCGGACCGCACCCCGCGTGAGCTGGGACTTCGAGGACGAGATGCCCCACAACGACGCCCGGGGCACCACGCCCGCGGGGTCCTACCCACCTGAGGTCGAGACCCACCTCGTCAATGCGGTGCTCACCAACGGGGCCCGGTACTACGTCGATCACGCCCACCCCGAGTGCTCCACCCCCGAGTGCGCCGACGCGCTGGAGGTGGTCACGTGGGACCGGGCCGCCGAGGAGATCCTGCGCCGCTCCATGGTCGCGGCGCAGTCGCTGCTCTCGCCCGACGACGAGATCGTCGTCCACAAGAACAACTCCGACGGCAAGGGCAACAGCTACGGCTGCCACGAGAACTACCTCCTGGCCCGGGAAACGCCCTTCGGGCGCATCGTCCGTCAGATCACCCCGTTCTTCGTCACCCGCCAGCTGTTCTGCGGAGCCGGCAAGGTCGGCATCGAGGTCCCCGGCGCCGATGCCGCCGACATCCCCTTCCAGATCTCCCAGCGCGCCGACTTCTTCGAGGAGGAGGTCGGCCTCGAGACCACACTGAAGCGGCCCATCGTCAACACGCGCGACGAGCCCCACGCCGATGCCCAGAAGTACCGGCGGCTGCACGTCATCATCGGCGACGCCAACATGTCGGAGGTCGCCACCTACCTGAAGGTCGGCACCACGGCGATCGTGCTCGCCATGATCGAGGACGACGAGCTCGGGGTCGACCTCACCCTCGCCACACCGATCCCGGCGCTGCGGGCGGTGTCGCACGACCTCTCCATGTCCGAGCCGCTGGAGCTCGCCGCCGGCGGCACCATCACCGCCCTCGAGCTGCAGTGGGAGTACCTCGAGCGGGCCCGCAAGTATGCCGAGACCCAGGGACTCGAGAGCGTGGGGGAGTCGGTCGGAGCCGACGTGCTCGCCCGGTGGGAGACGGTGCTCAGCGGCCTCGAGACCGACCCGGCGAGCGTCGCCGACATCGTCGACTGGGTGGCCAAGCACCGCCTCCTCGAGGGGTACCGCGATCGCCACGGACTGGCCTGGGACGACGCTCGGATCGCAGCCATCGGTCTGCAGTACCACGACCTGCGCCCTGACAAGTGCCTGGCGTCGCGGGCCGGGCTGCAGACCCTCACTGATCCCGACGCCGTCGCGTGGGCTGTGTCGAATCCTCCCGAATCCACCCGGGCCTACTTCCGGGGACGGTGCCTGCAGAAGTGGCCGGAGTCGATCGTGGCCGCCAACTGGGACTCGCTCGTCTTCGATGTCGGTGGTGATCCGCTCCGCCGAGTTCCCATGATGGAACCGTCGCGTGGAACGGCGGCGCACGTGGGTACATTGATCGACGAGTGCGACACGGCCGCAGAGCTGCTGGGTCGCCTCGGGTCGTGACATCCGTCTCGACCGCAAGCAGATCTGGAGTCGGTGATGGCTGAACGGGAGCAGAAGCGCAAGTCCGCCCCACAGCGCAAGGACGAGACCGTCGAAGACGTCCCTTCGGCCTCCGAGAGTGGGTCCGCGAGCGGGGAGAAGATCAAGGCCGAGCTCGACGACCTCCTCGACGAGATCGACGACGTGCTCGAGCAGAACGCCGAGGACTTCGTCAAGTCCTACATCCAGAAGGGCGGCGAGTGAGCGAACCCGTCGGACCTTGACAGCCCTTTGGGGTTCGTCGACGAAATGCTCCGCATTTCGTCTCGGGCAGCGCCCGTTAGGGTCGGCGCCGTGACATTGCCGTTCTTCACCCCCGAGTCCGACCCCGGACCCGATTTCGCCGGACTGCTCCGAATCCAGGGTCGCGAGCCTGCGGCGCCCGGTTCGGCCGGACCGCCGCTGACGATCACGCACGGCACCACTGTGGTCGCCATCCGCACCGCCAGCGGGGTGGTCATGGCCGGCGACCGCAGAGCCACCAGCGGCAACCTCATCAGCCATCGCTCGATGGAGAAGGTGTTCCCCGCCGACCGCTGGTCGGGCGTGGCCATCGCCGGTGCGGCCGGCCCGGCCATGGAGATGGTCAAGCTGTTCCAGCTGCAGCTCGAGCATTACGAAAAGGTCGAGGGCAACCCTCTCAGCCTCGAGGGCAAGGCCAATCAGCTCAGCGGGATGGTCCGCAACCACCTTCCGGCTGCCATGCAGGGCTTGGCCGTCGTGCCCCTCTTCGCCGGCTACGACCTCGCCCGCGAGATGGGCCGCCTCTTCGAGTTCGACGTCACCGGCGGCCGGTACGAGGAGCTCCACCACGCCGCCACGGGCTCGGGCTCGCTCCACGCCGGCACGGTCATCAAGATCAACTATCGCAACGACATGGAACCCTCCGACGCCATCGACCTCGCCATCCGGGCCCTCTTCGAGGCGGCCGACGACGACTCCGCCACCGGTGGCCCCGACCTCGTCCGGGGCATCTTTCCCGTGGTGGCCACGATCGACGCCGAAGGCTTCGCCCGGGTCACCGACGCAGAGATCCGCACCCGGTTCGAAGCGCTCCTCGGATCGTTCTCGGCCTCGAGCACCCCCTCCGAACGACCCACCGACCAGGGAGGCGCGCCGCGATGACCTCCCCCTTCTACGTCGCCCCCGAGCAGGTCATGAAGGACCGGGCCGACTACGCCCGCAAGGGCATCGCCCGCGGTCGCAGCCTGTGCGCCGTCACCTACGACGACGGCATCCTGATCTGCGCCGAGAACTCCTCGTCGACGCTGCGGAAGGTCTCGGAGATCTACGACCGCATCGCCTTCGCAGGGGTGGGCAAGTACAACGAGTTCGACCAGCTACGCGTGGCCGGGGTCCGCCACGCCGACATGAAGGGCTACTCGTTCTCCCGCGAGGACGTCGATGCCCGCAGCCTGGCCAACGCCTACGCCCAGATGCTGGGCCAGATCTTCACCCACGAGATGAAGCCCATGGAGGTCGAGATCCTGGTGGCCGAGATCGGCGACACCGGCGACGACGACGAGCTGTTCCACGTGCTCTACGACGGCTCCGTGGTCGACGAGGACCGCTTCTCCGTCCTCGGCGGGGAGGCCGAGGCCATTGCCACCCGCCTCGACGAGTCGTTCGCGCCGGGCGCAGACCTCGCGACGGCGCTCGACGCCGCCGTCGGTGCCCTGGCCGGCCCCGACCGCCAGATCGTCGCCGGCGAGCTCGAGGTGGCCGTCCTGGCCCGGACCAACGGTCGCCGCAAGTTCGCCCGCATCGAAGGCGAGGCGCTGGATTCGCTGCTGGAGAGGAACGAGGCCTGACTCGCCCTGGAGTGGCCCGAAATCGGTTTGACATTCTCATGACGGGTTGTAACATGATTGCAACGTGACGCCCCAGGAGCCCGACATGACCACGATCAGCCCGCTCGATGTCCACCAGGTGGGCACCCGGACGGGCGCCACCGACACCGACGAGGGCACCGGCCCGATGCCGGTGGTCGATCTGGCCGGCGGTCACCTCCACGTGTGGA
>JBPPNA010000250.1:0-7043 GCA_051306355.1 Acidimicrobiales bacterium
TCGAGGCCGCCAAGGAGATGGGCCCGCTCCGGACCATGGTCACCGCTGCGGGCATCGGCTTCGCCACCCGCACCATCGGGCGCGACGGCTCCTACGAGTCGGCCCACGACCTGAAGATGTACAAGAAGGTCATCGAGGTCAACCTGGTCGGCACCTTCAACTGCGTGCGTCTGGGCGCGTCGGTCATGAGCCTCAACGACGGCGACGACGACGGTTGCAAGGGCTCCATCGTCACGGTGACCTCGGTTGCCGCCTTCGACGGCCAGATCGGCCAGGCCGCCTACTCCTCGTCCAAGGGTGGCGTCGTGGGCATGACCCTGCCCGTGGCCCGCGACCTTTCGGCCGCCGGCATCCGCCTCAACTGCATCGCCCCCGGGCTGATCGACACCCCGATCTATGGCGAGGGTGAGGCCTCCGAGGCGTTCAAGGCCCAGCTGGGTGAGAGCGTGCTGTTCCCGAAGCGTCTCGGCACGTCCGACGAGTTCGCCTCCATGGCGCACGAGCTGCTCACCAACAGCTACATGAACGCCCACGTCGTCCGCGTCGACGGGGGCATCCGGATGCCCCCGAAGTAGCAACTGGGGATTCCGACGTCGCGCCAGGGCGCTCCTGACGCGATGTCGGAACTACTCGTTCGCTTCAGCCCACAGTCGGCAGGTGGCTGGGGCGCTGGCGCTCGAACGCGGTGATCTCGTCGCCAAGCTGCAGCGTCAGGCCGATGTCGTCAAGTCCCTCCAGGAACCGGTGCTGCGTGGCGTCGTCGAGCGGGAACTCGCACTCCACGTCGCCGGCCTGCAGGGTCCTCGTCGCCACGTCGATCTGGAAGACCAGCTTCGGATCCGCCTCGACGGCCCGCAGGAGCCGCTCGCCGATCTCGGCCGACACCTCGACGGGCACGAGGCCGTTCTTGGTGCAGTTGTTGCGGAAGATGTCGCCGAAGCGCGGGGAGATGACGGCTTCGAACCCGTACTGCTGGATCGCCCAGACTGCATGCTCACGTGACGAGCCCGTTCCGAAGTTGGATCCGCCGATCAGCACGTTGGCCCCCTGGTACTCCTCGAGGTTCAGCACGAACGAGGGCTCGTCCCGCCACTCCGAGAACAGGCCCTTGCCGAACCCGGTCCGCTCGACCCGCTTGAGCCAGTCCGACGGGATGATCTGGTCGGTGTCGACGTCGGAGCGGTCGAGGGGGACCGCCGTGCCTTCGATGGTGCGTACGGCATGCATGGTCATCGGTTCTCCAGATCCGAGGGGATGGCGAAGTGGCCGGCGATGGCGGTGGCGGCGGCCACTTCCGGGGACACGAGGTGGGTACGCCCGCCGCGGCCCTGACGGCCCTCGAAGTTGCGGTTCGACGTGCTGGCACAGCGCTCCCCGGGGGCGAGCTTGTCGGGGTTCATGGCCAGGCACATCGAACACCCCGGCTCCCGCCAGTCGAAACCGGCGGCCCGGAACACCTCATGCAGTCCCTCGGCCTCGGCCTGGTCCTTCACCGCGAAGCTGCCCGGCACGACCATGGCCCGGCCGACGCTGACCGTCCGTCCCTCGGCCACGGCAGCCGCGGCGCGGAGATCCTCGATCCGGGAGTTGGTGCAGGATCCGATGAACACGGTGTCGACGGCGACCTCGCGCAGAGGTGTTCCGGCGGTCAGGCCCATGTAGTCGAGGGCCCTGGTGGCTGCCTCCCGCTCGGAGGCCTCGGCGAAGCCCGATGGGTCGGGGACGGTCGCCGAGATCGGTGCCACCTGGGCGGGGTTGGTGCCCCAGGAGACATGGGGCTCGATCTCGCGGGCGTCGATGACCACCTCCTTGTCGAAGGTGGCGTCGTCATCGGTGTAGAGCGTCTGCCAGTCGGCCACGGCCATGTCCCACCCGGCGCCGGAGGGTGCGTTGGGCTTGCCCTGCAGGTAGGCGAAGGTGACCTCGTCAGGAGCGATGAGCCCGGCCTTGGCGCCGGCCTCGATGGACATGTTGCACACCGTCATGCGGCCCTCCATGGACAGGGCGCGGATGGTCGGGCCCCGGTACTCGATGATCGAGCCGATGCCGCCGCCCGTACCGATTCGACCGATGATGGCGAGCACGATGTCCTTGGCCGTCACGCCGGGTCGGACGTCGCCCTCGACGGTGACGGCCATCGTGCCGGGCTTGCGCTGGGGGAGCGTCTGGGTGGCCAGGACGTGCTCCACCTCTGACGTACCGATGCCGAACGCGATGGCGCCGAAGGCGCCGTGGGTCGAGGTGTGCGAGTCGCCGCACACGATGGTCATGCCGGGCTGGGTGTAGCCCTGCTCCGGCCCGATGACGTGCACGATGCCCTGGCCGGGCTGTCCCATGGCGTGGCAGGTGATGCCGAACTCCTCGCAGTTGGCGGCGAGAGTGTCCATCTGCTTCTTGGAGATGGGGTCGGCCACCGGCTGGTCGATGTCCGCTGTGGGGACGTTGTGGTCCATCGTGGCCAACGTCAGGTCCGGTCGGCGCACCGTCCGGTCGGTGAGCCGGATCCCGTCGAATGCCTGCGGCGACGTGACCTCGTGGATGAGGTGGAGGTCGATGAAGAGCAGGTCGCCGTCGCCACTCGCCGCGTCACCGGCGTGGACGACGTGGCGGTCCCAGACCTTCTGGCTCAGTGTCTTTCCCATGGTGTCCTTGATCCTTCGCAATCTCATATGTTGAGATAGTGTGCTCAACCCATGGACACTGTAAGCGGGATCGGCGTGCTGGACAAGGCGGTCCACCTCCTGCGGGTCGTGGCGGAAGGCCCGGTGCGGCCGGCCGACCTGCCGGCACGCTCGGGGATGAGCCGGGCCACGGCGTACCGACTCGCTGCCGGACTCGAGACCCACGGCCTGCTCCGCCGGGACCCGTCGGGGGCCTACGCGCTCGGGCTGGGACTGGTGGGCCTCGGCCGCATCGCCACCGATGCCTTCCCGCTGGCGTTCGCTGCCCGGCCTGTGCTCGAGGCACTGCAGCAGGAGACGGGAGAGTCCACGCAGCTCTACGTGGCCGACGCCGGTGAGCGGCTGTGCGTGGCGGCGGTCGAGTCCGCCCAGGAGCTGCGCACGATCATCGACGTGGGAACCCGACTCCCCCTCGAGGTGGGTTCGGCCGGCCACGTCCTGGTCGGGTCCGTCGGACGGGAGGGCTGGGTCGCGTCCGTGGCGGAGCGGGCCCCCGGCGTGGCGTCGGTGTCCGCACCGGTGCGGGCTGAAGCCCGGGTCGTGGCCGCTGTCAGCGTGAGCGGTCCCGTCGAGCGGCTGACCAAGCGACCCGGCGTCGCCTTCGGCAGCGCCGTCCTCGAGGCGGCCCACTCGATCGAGCGGGCCATCGCCCCTCACTGACCGTCGAGCTGCCCGGGCGGGAGCCGCCCGGCTGCGTTCGATCCTGCCCGGGCTGGCGAGGGTCAGGATCCAGCTCGGGCGGGATCCGCCCGGCCCGGGTCGTTCCTGCCCGGGCTGGACGCGATCGCACACGCTCGGACCAGTGCAGGCACGAACCGGTCGGCGGCGGTGACGCACGCGGCGTGGTCAGCGTCGACGTGGATCGTCCGGGCCCCGGGGATGGTGGCTGCCAGCTCGGCCTGACGATCTGGTGGGACCGAGCGGTCATGGGTGGTGCGGACGATCGCCGTGGGCACGTCGACCTGATCGAGCCACCCGCGGGCATCGAAGCGTCCGAGGGAGGCGCCGGCCTCGGCCACGGCGACGGGATCGGCCTGGGCGATCTGGGTCCGGGCCCACTCCCCGAACGGCGTGTCGTCGGTCCGACCGCCGAGGAGCCGGCTGGCGATGGCCTGGCGCAGCGGCCGCGGCGTCAGCCGCCCCGCGCCGGCGACGACGGGCAGGAACGTGAAAAGCTGACGTTCCGGGCCCGTGCCCCGGAAGTAGGACGAGGTGGCACACAGCACGAGTCCGTCCACGAGATCGCGGTGTCGGTGCCAGGTGAGCATGGCCACCGGACCACCCATCGAGTACCCGACTGGGATGCACGACTCGATGTCGAGCGCTGCGCACACCGCAGCGACGTCGTCGGCGCAGTCGGCGAGGCGGAATTGGCGGCGGGCCCGGATCCCTCGACCATGGCCCCGGTGATCGATGGCGACGACCCGGAAGTGCTCGCCCAGGCGGCGGTAGGCGGTGAACCAGTTGAGGTCGGCGTTGACCGTCCAGCCGTGCAGCAACACGACGCACGGCGCGCCCGGTGGCCCGGCGAGCTCGCGCACGAACGTCGTCCCCCGTCCGGGGAGGTCGAGCGGCCGTCCCGGTGGGAGTCGGGGCGCCCCGCCGCTCACCGAGGCTCGCTCCTGCCGCTGTTCGTCACGTGGGGACGGTCACTCGATGTCGACCAGCTCGACCGTGAGGGTCGCGCCGGTGGGCGTCTCGTACGACACGGAGTCGCCGGGCTTCTTGCCCATGAGCTCTTCTCCGAGCGCCGATCCGGGGCTGATGACCTCGAGGTCGTCGGATCTCTCCTCGATCGATCCGAGCAGGTACCGCTCGGGGTCGTCGTCCGGCGTTCCGTCAGCATCGAGGTAGCGCAGGGTCACGACCGATCCGGTCCGGACCTCCGTGGACCCGCCGGCCTCGATGATCACGTGGTTCTCGAGGATGGCGTTGAGGTGGGCGATGCGCCCCGCCATCTTCCCCTGCTCCTCCTTGGCGGCGTGGTAGTCGCCGTTCTCGGAGAGGTCGCCCAGCTCCCGGGCCGCCTCGATCTTGCGGGCGATGTCGATCTTCTTGCTGGTGACCAGATCGACGTACTCGGCCTTGAGCCGGTCGTATGCAGCCTGGGTGAGCTCGTACACGTCCCGGTCGGGCGCCTTGTCCAGCACGCCCTTGGTGTCCGTGCCTCGGGTGTCGGGGTCAGCCATGGAACGAGGCTATCGGCACGGACCGACGGTGCTCAGGTTGACGGCGGCGCGCCGAGAGGGTTGCATTGCGGACGTGATGTCGGTCGCGAACACCTCCCGCCGTGGTGGAACCCGTGGTCCGGGAGCGCAGCGCGCCGTCGCCATCACCATTCCGTAGCGCGCACCTCTGGGTGCGTGCTGTTCCGACCGTCCGCCTCCAGCGGGCGGTTTCTCCGTTCCAGGGAGCAGACACATGTCGCACAGGATCGCCGTCGTCGGCGGTGACTACATCGGGCCCGACGTGGTGGCCGAGGGCATAAAGGTCCTGCGCGCCGCCGGGGTCGATCTCGACACCACCGACTTCGACATGGGCGCACAGCGATGGAAGCGCGACGGGGAGGTCCTCACGGACGAGACCCTCGAGACGCTCCGTGGCTTCGACGCCATCTACTTCGGCGCGGTCGGCGGCGCTCCCGGCGAGGTCCCCGGTGGGATCGTCGAGCGCGGGATCATCCTCAAGATGCGGTTCGGTTTCGACCAGTACATCAACCTGCGGCCCTTCCTCCGGACCGGAGCCGATGGACAGCCCGACATCGACTTCGTCGTCGTGCGGGAGAACACGGAGGGCACCTACGCCGGCGAGGGTGGCTTCCTGCGCAAAGACACGCCCCACGAGATCGCCACCCAAGGGTCGGTCAACACACGTATGGGTGTCGAACGCTGCATCCGGTACGCCTTCGAGTTGGCCCAGGGCCGCGATCGCAGGCAGTTGACCCTCGTGCACAAGACCAACGTCCTCACCTTCGCCGGCGACCTCTGGCAGCGCACCTTCGACGCCGTGGCCACCGAGTACCCGGAGGTGGAGACCGCCTACCAGCACATCGACGCGGCGTGCATCCACTTCGTGACCAACCCGCAGCAGTACTCGGTGATCGTCACCGACAACCTCTTCGGCGACATCCTCACCGATCTCGGCGGTGCGGTGTCGGGGGGCATCGGGCTCGCCGCCAGCGCCAACCTCAACCCCGATCGGACCGCGCCGTCGATGTTCGAACCGGTCCACGGATCCGCGCCAGACATCGCCGGCCAGAACGTCGCCAACCCGGTGGCCGCCATCCTCTCCGCAGCGATGATGATGGAGTTCCTGGGGGAGACAGACGCGGCCGCCCGCATCCGGCACGCGTGCGAGGATGCCCCCAGCGGATCGACCACCGAGGTCGGCGACGCCGTCGCCGCCCGACTCGCCTGAGCACCACCCGGACCCACGGAGATCGTCATGCCCATCACTCCCACCGAGCAGATCTGGATGAACGGCGAGATGGTCGCCTGGGACGCTGCGCAGGTCCACGTGCTCACGCACACGCTCCACTACGGCATGGGGGTCTTCGAGGGCATCCGGGCCTACGAGACGCCCGACGGGCCCGGCATCTTCCGGCTGACCGAACACATGGAGCGGCTCCACAACTCGGCCAGGATCCTGATGATGGACCTGCCCTACTCGGTCGACGAGCTGGTGGAGGCGACCAAGCTCGTGGTGCGCGAGTCGGGACTCCCGTCGTGCTACATCCGGCCCATCGCGTACTACGGCTACGGCGAGATGGGTCTCAACACCCTGCCGTGCTCGGTCGACGTGGCCATCGCCTGCTGGCCCTGGGGCGCGTACCTCGGCGCCGAGGCCGTGACCAAGGGCGTCCGCATGAAGATCTCGTCGTGGACCCGCCACGACCACAACACCATGCCGCCCGCGTCGAAAACCACGGGCAACTACGTCAACTCCTCGCTGGCCAAGGTCGAGGCACTGAAGGCGGGCTACGAAGAGGCCATCATGTTGAACCGGGCCGGGCTGGTGTCGGAGTGCACGGGCGAGAACATCTTCGTCTCGCGCCACGGCCGATTCATCACCCCGCCCTTGTCGTCGGGGGCCCTGCAGGGCATCACCCAGGACAGCGTGACCACCATCGCCGGCGAGCTCGGCTACGAGGTCGTGGTGGGCGACATCGCCCGGTCCGATCTGTACATCGCTGACGAGGTGTTCGTGTGTGGGACCGCCGCCGAGGTGTCGGCGGTCAACTCCGTGGACGACCGGCCCATCCCGTGTCCCGGCCCGGCCACCACGGCGATCGCCGAGGCGTACGCCAGGTGCGTCCGGGGCGAGCTGGCCCAGCACAAGGACTGGGTCGAGCTGTGTCAGTAG
>JBPPNA010000253.1:0-8993 GCA_051306355.1 Acidimicrobiales bacterium
GCCCACCGGAAGTCACCTGTCGCTCGACCGCCAGTCCCGTGAGTGCGGCTTCGTGTAGAGACATCCGCCGGGGCGTGGGCCAGCAGGTTCCGGCTCGAGAGGGTCACGGCTCAGAGGTATCGGACTGGCGGCGGAATGACCTGCGATGGGTACCGGTACGGAATCGGGACTCGCCCCAGGGCTCGTCGCTCGAGCTTCCCGACCGCCAGAAACGTCTGCCCCTCGACCACGAGGTGATCGTCCAACACGCCCTCGACCGGCTTCGGGCGGACCACGGGGAACGACCCGATCCTTACGGCTCGTGACGCGATGTGATCGAGCGACTCCAGCAGAGAGATCCAGTGCCCTCGGCTGACTACGACGGGTTCACGGTGATGGTGGCGGTGAACTCACCATCGTTGTTCCCGACGCCGCTGTCATTGATCCCGAGGAAGAGGCGCCCCTCCGTGTCGGCGTTGGACAGAAGCTGGCTGCCGACCTGGAATGGTGCCCCGGCTTCGCCGATCCGCCCGATCAAACCGGCGTGGTTCTCCTCCTCGAGCCCTTCTACGTTGTACTGCCGACCTCTCTGGTCAGGTATGCCGTTCGGGCCATTGAGGGGAAAGTCAGGCGCCGACGGGGTGATGGAGCCGTCGGCCACGATCAACACACTGTCGTCGACGCCGAGGTCGATTCCGGTGTCGGTCCACTGTTCGGTGCCGGGCACCACGACAGGCACCGGCGCCGAGGTGACGGCGTTGCTCGACGTTGTGGCGGTGTCCGCATCCAACGTGGCCTCCGAGGACTCTCCAGAGCCACAAGCCGCCACGGCCAACGCCAGAGCGATGATGGCTGCGACGGACCGGAATCCTGACCGAACCTGTCGGCCCAAATCGTTCCTTGTGTGTCGATGCGGGCGACCGAACCTACCGGGAATCGGACTCACGGGAACCCCATCCTTGGCGGCCAGGCCACCAGGGGACCCCCGCCGACAATGCCCCTTCTGGGCGAGGTCTCCCAGGATCTGCTGTGAGGATCGATATCGGGCATTTGATTGCTCCTCTGTCTTGTTTGCAGATGGATTGGATGCCCGGGCACTGATCCGGGTCGAATGCCATGGTCCTGTTCTCGTGATTTCGAGGTGTCGTGATTGATGAGGGGTAGGTGGTACTGTCATCATTGATTTATAGAACTAGTTCATTCATTCTTTCATGTCAAGCGACCTTCCCACGCGACTCGTACAAGTCGATCCCTCGGCACAAGCGTCGATCGGCGCGCAACTGAGGTCACAGCTCGAATGGCTGATCGCGCGTGGCGTCATCCGCGAGGGCGAGCAACTCCCCGCCATCCGCGGGTTCGCCGAGCATCTCGGGATCAACTTCAACACCCTGCGTGGCGTCTACAAACAGCTCGAACACGACGGCTTGGTGTTGAGCGAACGGGGACGGGGCACGACGGTGCTCAACTACCGACAGGCTCGGGGTCCCTCCGTGCGGACAGGAGCGAGAAGCTTCTCGATCGGCGTCATCATCCCGACGCACCTCGAGTTCTACGCCCCGTTCCTCAACGCACTCGAGTCGTCGTCGAGCGATCCGGCGTTGCTGTTCATCTGCGTCGCCGACCGGGACCCGAATCGCGGTCTGAGCTACATCGACCAGCTGATCGCCAAGAATGTCGATGGCATCATCGTTGCCGGCGAGATGGTGCCCGACGACATCGACATGGACCGGATCAGCACGCCGACCGTGTTCGCCGACTATCCGGGAGCTCCGGGACCGTGCGTGCTGTTCGACCACGAGCACGGCAGCTCTCTCGTCACCGCGCACCTGCTCGACCACGGCCACCGCCGTGTCGGTTTCGTGACGCCTCCGCTCGGGTCGCCCTCGGTCGAATCGAAACACCGCGGTTTCCTCCGTGCAACCCGGGCCGCCGGCCTCGCCCCCGATGACGTCATCATCGAGACCGCAGATGACTTCGGCGTCGAGCCCGGCTACGCGAGCGGCCTCCGGTTGCTGTCACGTCACGATCGACCGACCGGCATCGCCACGGCGAGCGACTCACTCGCCATCGGCGTACTGCGCGCGGCGCGTCAACTCGGCATCGCCATCCCCGACGAACTCGCCGTCGTCGGCAACGACAACATCGCGTCCGGCCAGGACACCGCACCGCCGCTCACCACCGCCGATGCGCCAGCAGCCGAACTCGGCAGCGAGAGCATCATCATGCTCGAGCAGCTCATCGCGGGCCACGACCTCCAGCAACAAGTCGTCACGCTCACCACGTACCTCGTGACCCGACAGAGCTGCGGTTGCCACTGACCGGGCGCCGCATCGAAGGAGGCCGGGCGATGAGTCCTGACGCGACGGGCCTCAACTCCGCTGCAATGTCCTTGACCCCCAGCCCGCGCCACTCGACGGCTTGGCCCACAAGTCCAAGAAGCGGCGTTCGGCGAGGTGCTCATCCCAGAACTCGCCGAGCCGACCGACGGTTCGGCCGCAGCGCACGCCGCCTCTCCGGTCCGGGTCGTTCGCCCGGATCATGCACCCAGGTACGCCGCCGCCGTGACCGGTCCTACGGAAGCGTCGGTCGGTCCGCACCAGAACGGGACCTACGCTCGACCCGTGCCTGAGGTGACGTCGATCTCGACTGGTGGACTGCTCCGGTGACGACCGTCCGCACGGTGGGGCACGGTACCGCAGAGGCCGACGAGCTCGGCGAGCTGCTGCGGGGCGCGGGTGTCACCGAGCTGGTCGACGTCCGTCGCTTCCCCGGCAGCCGTCGGCACCCGCACGTCTCCTCCGAGGTCATGTCGGGGTGGCTGCCCGAGCATGGTGTGGGGTACCGGCACCTCGAGTCGCTCGGTGGTCGCCGCAAGCTCGGACCGGAGTCGCCCAACATCGGGCTGCGCAATGAGCAGTTCCGGGCCTACGCCGACCACATGACGAGCGAGGAGTTCGTCGCCGGCGTGGCTGAGCTCCTGGAGATGGCCGCCGACGAGAGCGTGGCCGTGATGTGCTCGGAGTCGGTGTGGTGGCGGTGCCACCGGCGGCTTTTGGCCGACCACTTGGTGCTCGTCCACGACGTGGTCGTCGAGCACCTGTTCCACGACGGTCGGCTCATCCGACACGTGCCGACGCAGGAGGCGCGACGGGAAGGCGATCACGTCGTCTACGACGTGGGTGTGGCGCCGCCGTTGTTCGACGTCGAAGCCTGAGGAATAGGGACGCCCGCCCCGGCGTCGTGGTCCGCTCCACGGGGTCCGGCCAGTACCTGTAGGCGGAGCGAGGTGGGGCCGGGCGAACGAGCGCCCGGTCCCTCAGGCGAACGGGGTCGAGACGGACCTGCAGCGGGTCGTCCTCGTCGGGACCGAGGTGTGCGAAGCCGGGGTCGGGGTCTCTTGGTACGGCGGAGCCGTGACCGAAGCGGATGTGCGTCCGACTACGGCCCAGCGACCACCACGACGTAGCCGTCTGGATGCCGGAGCCAGATCTCCCGTTGGTGCGAGTTCGGGTTCTCGAGCGGGCCGTCGATCACGTCGGCGGACGCGGTGCGGGCCAGCTCGACCACGGCGTCGACGTCGTCGGTGGCGAACCACAACAGGATCCCGTTGCCTCGGGACGGGTCGTCGGGGTCGCCCATGAACGGGTGCTCGTCGGCTTCCCAGCGGTGGAGCTGCAGCACGAGTTGGCCGTCGTCGAGGAGCATCTCGTACTCGTCGCCGCCGTGGCCCGACGTCAGGCCGACCACGTCCTGGAACCAGCGCGACGCCGCCTCGACGTCGCGCACCACCACCATGGGCTGAGGTCGGAACACGGAGCGAACCGTACGCCTTCAGCTCAGTGCTGGTGCGTGGCGGAGATGCCCAGGCGCTCGACGGTGTCGGGTCCGAAGTCGAACTCGATGAGCACCGCCGGCTCGTCACCAGGGACCCAGCTGTCGTGGCCGGGGTCGATGTGCACACCGGTGGGCGCGACGAAGTCGAACGTGCAGCCGTCGGGGTACTCGCCGGCGAGGCGGCCCCGTGCGAGGAATCCGACGTGGGCGTGCTCACAGGTCTCGGTGCCGACATGGGGCTTCACGTGCTCGGACCACCGGCCGCCGGGCTGGTAGACGAGGCGCTTCACCCGGGCGTCGCCGGCCTGGAACAGGTCGATGCGGATGCCGGCGAACTCCTGGTGCTCGCCGTCTTCGATGGGCTCGGTCAGCGGGTCGGTCGCCATGGGCGGACCCTACGCCCGTCCGGTTAGGTTCGCCGAGGTCCCTGCCCCCGACCTCAGGAGCCCGCATGAGCCACCCCCGTCCCTTTCGCTTCGGCGTCCAACTGGCCAACGCGGCGTCCGCGTCGGAGTGGGCCGACCTCGCCCGGCGAGCCGAGGAGCTCGGGTACGACAGCGTGATGATGCCGGACCACTTCGGCGAGCAGCTCGCCCCGGTGCCGGCGCTGATGGCGGCAGCGAACGCCACCACCGACCTCAAGATCGGGACGCTCGTCTTCGACAACGACTACAAGCACCCGGTCGTGCTCGCCAAGGAGGTCGCCACCCTCGACGTGCTCTCCGAGGGGCGGATGGAGTTCGGCATCGGCGCGGGGTGGATGAACACCGATTACGAGCAGTCGGGCATCGCCCACGACCGGGCCGGCGTGCGCATCGACCGGCTGGCCGAGAGCCTCGAGGTCTGCAAGGCGATCTTCGCCGACGGCACGGTCGACTTCACGGGCGAGCACTACGACGTGACCGGCTATCAGGGCTTCCCGAAGCCGGTGCAGACGCCGCACCCGCCCATCCTCATCGGCGGGGGTGGCAAGCGGATCCTCACGCTGGCCGCGCAGCACGCTGACATCGTGGGCATCAACCCCAAGATCGCCTCCGGCCGGGTCGACACCCCGACGGCGCAGAACGGTGCGGCCGACCGCACGGACGAGAAGCTGGTCTGGGTCCGGGAGGCGGCCGGGGATCGCTACGACTCCATCGAGATCAACATGTTGGTCTTCGCGGTCGTGGTCACCGACGACGTGGCCGGCACCATCGAGATGATGGCCCCGTTGTTCGGCCTCGACCCGGCCGAGGTGGGCGACTACCCGCTGGCCTGGATCGGCACCGAAGACGAGATCGTCGAATCGCTCCAGGCGCGGCGTGATCGCTGGGACGCCAGCTACCTGGTGGTGCAGGCCGACGCCATGGAGACGGCTGCGCCCATCGTCGCCCGGCTGCGGGGGACCTGAACGGGCTGTCGGACCCATGACCGCGTGTGACGGCGCCCGACGGCGTCGAGTATCCAGGGTCCGATGGCCGAGAACGTGACCGAGGCGGTCCGCAACGCCCACCGGTGGTTCGAGCACAACTCGGGCTGGGCGCCACCGGACGTCGACACGCTCGAGGAGTGGATGGCCGACGGCGTGTGCCGGTGCCCCGACGAGTGCCTGGTCGCCCCCGACGGCTGGTGCGAGCACGGCCTCGCCTCGTGGGCGTTGATCCTCGCCGACCTCGCCCAGTCCGACGCCCGTGACCCCTGAGGTTCGCTTCACGGCTCACCGCCCGTGGAGGCGGTGCGTCGTGGTCAGGGGTGTCGACCGAGGAAGCCGAGCAGGCGGTCCTGCGCCGGCGCGTCGTCGGAGACCGGGACCTCCGGGCCGAACGCCCCGGGGCCGCGGAGGGCGTCGCCCATGCCGCGGAGGTTCGCGTCGAGCCGCTCCACCTCGTCGGCCGGCATCTCCTCGAGGTCCGACAGGCCGGCGGCCCGGGCGACGTCCCAGGCGTGGATCACGAGGTCGGCGCACATGAAGGCGTCGACGGTGTCGGCGAAGTTGGTCGGCCCGAACATGCCGTCGTACTCGATCGTCGCTGTCTGCTCGTCGTCGAGGCCGGCCTGCATGGCGTCGCGCACCGCGGTCCACCGGGCGAGCGGGTCGAGGCCGTCGAGCGACGGTGCGAGCTCGAAACGCGCCAGGAACCCGTGCTCGCTCTCGACCACGTGACCGAGCACCTCCTGCGCCGTCCAGCCCTCACACGGCGACGGGCGTTCCCAGGCGTCGTCGGGGACGGCGTCGACCACGGTGGTGAAGCGGTGGGCGAGGCGGCGGTAGCGGTCGGCGATGTCGGTCACGGCGTCAGTCAACCTCCTCGGCCGCCCGCCCGCATCCCGATCTGGTCCCGCCGGTGCGACTCGGTGTCGGTGTCACGGGGATCGTCGTCTGCGAGGCTGAGGGAAGTCGTGGACCGGAGTACCGATGTGTGACGACAACCCGTGCGGGCTCGGCCGGCGCGGCTTCCTGCGTCTGGTCGCCCCCAGCCGCCGGGTCCCCGCCGGGGTGCGCCAGGTCGTGTTGCCTGACGGTCTCGATGTGCTGCCCCGGTCGGCGTGGGCCGGTGGCCTCCCCGACCCGTCACCCCTGCCCGTCGAGGCGTCGGGCGACGTGCGGTTCCTGCTCGTCCATCACTCCGTGTCGCCGAACACGTATGCCGAGGGTTCAGTCGTGGACCTCCTCCGGGACTTCCACCGCTTCCACACCGGGCCCGACAAGGGTTGGCCCGACGTGGCTTACAACTTCTTCGTCGACCGCTTCGGCCGGGCGTGGGAGGGCCGGGCCGGCAGCCTCGACGCCCCCGTGATCGGGGACGCCACCGGCGGCAACCAGGGTTTCTCCCAGCTCGTCTGCCTCATAGGCGACTTCCGCGACGAGGTGCCCTCGCCGGCGGCGCAGGACACGCTCGTGCGCCTCCTCGCCCACCTGGCCCGGACCTACGGCGTCGACCCCGCCCCCGGCGCCCGGACGAGCTTCGTGTCCCGGGGCTCGAACCTCCACCGCGCCGGCACCGAGGTCACCACCGCCACCATCGCCGGCCACCGCGACATGAGCCGGACCGCGTGCCCCGGCGACGCCGCCTACGCCCTGGTCACCGGCGACCTCCCCGCCCGCGTCGCCGCCGCTGGCCCGACCACCAGCACGACGACGAGCACCACCAGCACGACGACCGCGCCGGCGCCGGAGACCACTGCGGAGACGACCGCGACGACGAGCACGACCACGTCTGCCGCCGACGACGCCGCACCGGCGACCTCACCGGCCACCAACCTCGGGGACGACTGGCGCCCCCTCGCCACGATCGGTGCCGCCGGCACCGCGGTGGTGGCCGGCATCGGGGCCCTCATCGCCCGTCGCCGCAGGCTCATGAACAGGGGTGGCCGCCCCCGCTGATCAGCGCCCGCTGGTTCAGCTGTGCGAGTGGGTGTCGACGGTGATCGGTGCCGAGTCCTCCTGCCATCCGACAGGATGCGCAGGTGCAACCGATGGGACCGAAGCTCGCCGAGGGCCGCGACAGCGAGATCTTCGAGCATGGGCCAGGCAAGGTGCTCCGCCTCGCCCGGGATGGACGCTCGCTCGTCGGTGAGGCCGAGGTGATGCTGCACGTCCGGACCCACGGCTATCCGTGTCCTGGCGTCCACGACGCCGGTGACGGCTACCTCGTGATGGACCGGCTCGAGGGCCCGACGATGATGGAGCGGGTCGCCAAGCCGCCGTTCCCGCTGCGGCGATCGGGCCACGTGCTGGCCGACCTCCACGAGCGCCTCCACCGGATCCCCGCCCCGCCCGGGGTCCCGGTGGCGCCGCTGCCCGGCGATCGGCTCGTGCACCGTGACCTGCACCCGATGAACGTGCTGATGACGCCGGACGGTCCAGTGGTCATCGACTGGGCCAACGCGTCGGCCGGCGATCCCGCGTTCGACGTCGCAGACGCCTGGGTCCTGTTCGTCTGCGCCACCCCGCCGATGGACGGCATCGACCGGTTCATCGTCCCGATCGGCCGACGCGTCCTGCTGCGTGCGTTCCTGAGCCGCGTCGACAAGGACGCCGCCCGGCGAGCCATCCCCGCCGCCGTCGACGCCCGGATGACCGACCCCAACATGTCGCCCGACGAACGTGTCCGGATGGCCGAGCTCGCCGACTGGGCTGCCGACGCATGAAGGCGTCCAGCCGCGGGTGACGAGCGCACCCGGTTCTGGCCCCGGGACGGTCGAGCCTGGTGGCGCGCTCCGGGTCCGGAACGATCAAGGTGTGCTCGAGCTCACGAGCTCCGGACACGCCGGTGGAGCGCATCCAACGCTCGGAGGTGAGGCGGATCGAGCCGGGCGGCCTCCTCGTAGCACTTCGGATCCATCGTCCACGTCGGCGTCACGCCGCCGGCAGGGAGCGGACGCCGCCTGCCAGCACGGCGAGCTCCCCCAGGTCGTGCACGCCGGCGGCGCGGAGGCCGTCCTGCAGCGACGGACGGTCGCCGACGACGAACTCGGGGTCGACGGGGAAGAGCGGCTCCGCCGCCTCCATGCCGGGGAGCGAGGCGAGGGTGAGTGATGGCCGAACGCCGTTGGAACTGGTGAGGGACATGATGTCCTCCGGTGGATCGTGATCCGGAGGGGGAAGTGACCTCGACCATACGGAGGCGCGCCGACAAGAACCCTCAATCGGCTTCTGGTCCCGGGTCGGTCGCGCCTGGTGGCGCGCGCCGGGGCCAGACTGAGCGGTGTCAGTGCGTCGTCAGCGGTTGCCGCGGTGGTGGGAGATCGGCCGCCCGCCGAAGCCCTTCGGCTGGCGGACCGGGCCGGGCAGAACCCGCTGATGAGTGATCGGCGGCTTGCCCCTCGCCGAAGCGGCCGGTCGTTTGGGGTCGGCGGGGTCCGTTGTGCCCTTCGGGGTCACGCGCCCAGCCCTCTTGCGTTGCTTCGCCATGTGCTCGTCCTCTCGTCGTCGCCGGCACTCGGGCCGACCTCGGATTCCCTGGAGACGAGTCAGTTCTTCATGCCGGCGACGGTACGAGTGGGTGGTGGCGGGGCGAAGCGAATTTCGGTCCGGGGGCATGTCGTCGCCAGGAACAGTGACTAGTGCATCAGGTCGGGACCCGGCATGCCGTAGACGATCGGGATCATCGGCCGGCCGCAGCAGGTCGGGCGGTCGAGGTCGATGGCCATGAACCGAGGTACGGCTGGGCCGTGACCACTGCTAGCGGGAGCGGTGC
>JBPPNA010000279.1:0-3111 GCA_051306355.1 Acidimicrobiales bacterium
TAAGAGACAGGTGGGGGCAGCGGTGGTCGTGGTCGTCGTCGTGACGGCGGCCTCCACCTCGTTGCTGCCACAGGCAGCGAGCAGCAGGAACGGGAGCGCGAGCAGGAAGGCGCCAATGGTGCGGATGCGCATCGGCGTCATGGTGCCAGCACGCCCACCGGATTCGTTGCATGGTCTGGCCCATGGTCTGGTGGTCGGGACCCGCGCACACGGCGGTACCGTCGATCCGGTGCACGTCCCTGACCCGGTGATCACCTGCATCGACTGCGGCGGGCGTGCCCACCTGAACGCCTACGAACCCGAGGACGGCTGGGCACCCGGGGATGTCGTCATGTACCGCTGCGAGGACTGCCTCGACGGTTGGTACCTCGAGGTCCCCGCGGACCCGTCGGACGCATAGCGTCCTCGGGTCCGTGCCGACGCTTCGCATCGGCCGTCAGCTCTTCAGGAGGTACGCGGCGTCGGCGTCGTCAAGGAAGAGGCGCAGCTCGTCGAGCAGCGGCCGGGGCGCACCACCGGGGGAATCGACCAACTCGAAGGCGTCGTCACGAGCGAGGGCGACCCACTCGCGGTCGGTGCGCAGGGAGGCGAGCTTGAGGTCGTTCACCCCCTTCTGGCGTTCGCCCATGATGGTGCCCTCACCCCGGAGGTCCAGATCGATCTCGGCCAGGTCGAACCCGTCGGTGGTACGGACCATGGCCTCGAGGCGAGCCGCCCCGTCGTCCGTGGCGCCTTCGCCGACGAGGTAGCAGATCGACGTGTGGCTCCCCCGCCCGACGCGGCCACGGAGTTGGTGCAGCTGGGCGAGGCCGAATCGGTCGGCGTCGAGCACCACCATCACGGTGGCGTTCGGGACGTCCACGCCGACCTCGATGACGGTGGTGGCCACGAGGGCGTCGAGCTCTCCGGCACGGAAGGCGGCCATGGTGGACTCCTTGTCGTCGGGCCGGACCCGGCCGTGGAGCAGGCCCACCCGGTACCCGTCGAGCTCGGTGACCTGGAGCAGCTCGAACGTCTCGGTGGCCGAGGAGACCTCCAGCTTCTCGGACTCCTCGACCAGGGGGCACACGACGTAGGCCTGTCGCCCGGCCCGGAGCTCGGTGCGGACGCGGTCCCAGAGGGCGGCCTGGTCGTCCTCCGTCCGGGGCCAGACGGTCTCGATCGGGATCCGCCCGGGTGGCATCTCGTCGAGGATCGACACGTCGAGGTCCCCGTAGACCGTCATGGCGGCGGTGCGCGGGATGGGGGTGGCGGTCATGACCAGCACGTCCGGGACCGCACCGCGCGACTTGTCGCGCAGGGCGGCCCGCTGCTCCACGCCGAAGCGGTGCTGCTCGTCGATGACGGCCAGACCGAGGGAGGCGAAGTCGACATCGGCCGACAGGAGGGCGTGGGTGCCGATCACGACGTCGACCCGGCCCTCGGCCAGGTCGCCGGTGATCTGGCGGCGCGCCGCGGCGGGCACCCGGCTCGTCAGCAGCTCGACACGCAGCGGCCGGTCGAAGAGCGCGCCTTCGTCCCCCACGCTGAACCCCTCGAGCATCTGACGCACGGCGAGGGCGTGTTGCTCGGCCAGGACCTCGGTGGGCGCCATCAGCGCGCCCTGGTGGCCGCCCTGGACCGCGTGCAGGAGCGCCGAGACGGCGACGAGGGTCTTGCCGGCGCCCACATCGCCTTGCAGCAACCGGTGCATGGGCACGGGCCGGGCCATGTCCTCGGCGATCTCGGCGATGGTGCGGGTCTGGGCAGCGGTGAGGGGGAACGGGAGACCGCCGTGGAACCGATCGACGAGGCGGCCGCCGACGTCGTGGGCGATGCCGGCCGTGGTGGCCTCGAGCATCCGCTTGCGCAGCACCAGCGCCAGCTGCACGCGGAGGAGCTCGTCGTAGACGAGGCGGCGCCGGGCCACCTCGTGGGCTTCGATGGTCTCGGGCCGATGGATGTCGTGGAAGGCGTTGGTGCGGTCGAGCAGGTCGTGGCGGTCGAGGAGCGGACCGGGGACGGGGTCCTCGAGCTCGCCGGTGCGGCGCAGGGCTTCGTCGACGAACCCGGCCAGCTCATCGGACGTCAGGCGAACCTTCTCCGACTGCGGGTAGACGGAGACGATCTTGCCGGTGCGATCACCCACCAGGTCGACGATCGGGTTCGTCATCTGTCGTCGGCCCCGGAAATCCTCCAGCTTGCCGAAGAACACGGCCTCGGTGCCGGGGGCGAGCTGCTTCTCCCGCCATGCCTGGTTGAAGAAGCTGATCCGCATGGTGGCCGACTGGTCCCGCACGGTGCCCATGACCATCACGCGGCCGCCCTTGATGCGCCGCGAGGTGATGTCGGTGACCCGAGCCAGGATCGAGGCCGTCTCCCCGAGTTCCAGATCACCGATGGTGGCTTGGCGCGTACGGTCGATGTAGCGCCGCGGATAGTGCGTCAGGAGGTCGAAGACGTCGCGGATCCCGAAGGTGGCCAACGCCTTTTCCTTGGCCGGTCCGACCCCGGACAGGCGAGCGACCTCGATGGATCGGAGTGCCTCGAGTGACCGCGCCATGGACGCGATGATGGCGCACACCCACCGACAGGATCGGTGAACGTGCGCCGGATCATCCGTTCGCCGGCGACTGCCGGCGTGCGCTGGCCGCGTGCAATGTTCCGCAGCGCCTGCCAGATCGGGGGATTAGGCGGAACGGAGGGCCTTGACGAGCTGGTTCTTGCTCATCCCGGAGCGGCCGTCGATGTCGAGCTCCTGGGCCCGCTCGTACAGCTCTTCCTTGGTCCAGTTCTGGTATGCACCGGTGGGGCGGTTGGCCGCAGCGGCGCCGGTTTCGGCGGTGGCCGTGTCGGTGGCCTTCACCACGCGCTTGCCGGCCTTGGTGGCCTCGCGCTCGACGGCGGCGCCAGCGTCGTCAGCGTGGTCCTCGACGACGCTGAAGCTGCGGCCGATCTCCTCGCCCGCCTTGCGGGTGCGGTTGGTGATGGTCGAGGTGGCCTGCTTCACATCGCCGAAGGCACGCCGGCTCGTGGTCCGGACCGTGTCGGCGGAGTTGCCCAGGGCGCGCTCCGTGGTGGCAGCGATGTCGCTGGCGCCGCGCCAGGCGACGGTTGCGAGACCGTTGGCGG
>JBPPNA010000030.1:0-31260 GCA_051306355.1 Acidimicrobiales bacterium
AGCCGGGCTGGCGGGCCGTGGTGAGCCAGGTGGACGGACGCCGGTGGCTGAGCCTCGAAGGACCGGCCACGGTGACGAGCGACCCGGACCGGTGTCGCGACGCCGAGCGGCGATACGCGCAGCGCTACCGGCAACCCAAGCAGCGCGACGACCGCGTCGTGATCGAGATCAGCGTGGACCGCGTCCTGGGCCGCGGCTGATCCACCCGGTCAGTCGACAGGGCCGAGGTCGGTGAAGTCCCAGTAGGCGCGCTGTGAGGTGATGCGGCCGGCGTCGTCGAAGGTCATCACGTCGATGATGCTCATGCCGTTGACGTCGTCGCCGGCGCGCATGCGGGCGTCCATGGCAAAGGCGGCCTCGTCGCCCGCCACCTTCACGTAGCGCGAGGGTGTGAGCACGATCTCGTCGGCCATGCCGTGGGAGGCATCCCAGAAGGCGCCGATGGCCTCCTTGCCCCGGTGGGCGTCGGTGCCCACGGGATCCTCGACAGTGGCGTCGTCGGCGAACAGGGCCAGCCAGCCGTCCCGGTCGGCGGTGAAGGCCGCGCAGTAGGCGTCGATCGTGGCGCGGATGGTCGCAGCGTCAGCCATGGGGCGACGCTACTCGGAGGAAGCGGGGTCCCCTCCGGGAGGCCGCTCGTCGGCCGGGCCACGCAGGATGATGCGCGGACCTCGGTCCCAGGTGAGGTAGTTCCACGCCCAGTTGACGAGGACCGACACCCGGTTGCGGAAGCCGATGAGCATCCACAGGTGGAGCACGAGCCAGGCGACCCAGGCCACGGAGCCGACCAGCGGGGGAAGGTGGGGGAGTTCGGTGACGGCGGCCCGGCGGCCGATGGTCGCCATGGTGCCCTTGTCGCGATAGCGGAAGCGCTCGGTCGACTCCCCGACCAACGCGTGGACGATGTTGCGAGCCACCGCCTCGCCCGTCTGCATGGCCGCCGGTGCCAGCTGCGGTACCGGCGGGCCGTCCTGCTCGCCGGGAGGCGCGACGTGGGCCACATCGCCGATGGCCCAACCACCGGGACGTCCCGGGATGGAGAGGTCCTCGCCGACCACGATCCGCCCTGCGGGGCCGAGCTCGACATCGAGCGACGACGTCAGCGCGTTGGCCTGGACGCCGGCGGTCCAGATCAGCGTCTGTGTCGGCACGTGCTCACCGCCTTCGAGCACCACGCGATCGGATCGCACCTCTTCGACCGTCGTGGCGAGCCGGACGTCGACGCCTCGGCGGCGCAGGGCGTCGATGGCGTGGCGACGGCTCCGGCGTTGGAAGGGGGTGAGCAGCGAGTCGGCCATCTCGACGAGCACCACCCGGGCGCGATCGATCCGCAGGCGGGGGAAGTCCTTGCGCAGGACCATGTCGAACAGCTCGGCCATGGCGCCGGACAGCTCGACGCCGGTGGGACCACCGCCGACCAGCACGAAGGTCAGCGCGCCGTCGTCGATGCGGGCCGGGTCCCGGTCGGCCGCTTCGAACTGCTCCAGCACGCGGTTGCGCAACCGCACGGCGTCGGCGAGCGAGTAGAGGGGGAACGCGTGCTCGGCTGCGCCCTCCACGCCGAAGTAGTTGGTGGACGACCCGACCGCGACCACCAGGTGATCGAACGGCATCGGTTCCTGGCCCTCGAGGTGCAGGAGGCCATCGGACCAGCCCACGCCGGTGACCGTGCCGAGGTGGGCCTCGACGTTCTCGCTCTTCTGGAGCGCCGCCCGGATCGAGTGAGCCACGTCGGCGGCGTTCAATCCACTCGTCGCCACCTGGTACAGCAACGGGAGGAAGGTGTGGAAGTTGTTGCGGTCGACGACCGTGACGTCGACGTCCTCGCCGGTCAGGCCCCGGGCGACGGCGAGACCACCGAATCCGGCGCCGACCACCACGACGTGCGGGCGAGAAGGATCACGGCGTGTCACAGTATGTGAAACTAATCACGAGGCCCGGATTCGGCAACCGTTTTCTGGTCCGGGTCCGGGCGCTGGCAGGTGGGGCACCAATAGGTGGAGCGCGCCATCGGTCCATGCCGGCGCATGCGCACCAGCGTCCCGCAGCGTGGACAGGGTTCGTCCCTGCGGCCGTACACGGCGACGCCGTTGCGGTAGGTCACGCGGCGCGACCGGCTCAGGTTGGCCCGTAGCAACTCGTGGGCGGTGGCGAGGACGAGGCGCAGACGGGCCGGTTCCACCTCGGCGATGGGTGTGAACGGATCGAGGCCGTGGAGGAACAGCACCTCCGACTTGTAGACGTTCCCGATCCCTGCCGCAACGCGTTGATCCAGCAGGACGTCGGCCACGGCCGAACCGGGCTCGGCGATCGACGCCGCCCGCGCCAGGGCGGCGTCGATGTCCGGGGCGGGCGCAGTGAGGTCGGGGCCCAGGCTCGCCAGCGCGAGCGGCTCCCCGGCCACCCGGCGGTAGGTCTCGACCACCGGGGCCTGGAAGCACACGGCCACCCACCCGCTGTCCGCCTCGACCAGCGCACGTAGGAGATGGGCACCCTTCTGCCACTGCTCCCCCACCCGGTACAGGTGCCATGAGCCGGTCATCTTCATGTGCGTACGGAGGCTGATCCCCCCGGAGAAGTGGATCAGCAGGTGCTTGCCCCGAGCCTCGACCGCGTCGATGCGCTCACCGGGTCGGGGGTGATCGCCGACGAGGCGGGGGACCTCGAACCGGACCAGCGCGTACCCCTCGAGCGCCGGTCGCAGCCGTGCGGCGGCCCGATGGATCGTGTCGCCCTCGGGCACGGGTCAGTCCGCGTCCTCGGGCCGGCCGCCGAAGAGCCCCAGGATCCGCCAGCCCACGTCGGGGAAGCCGGTGGCATCGGCGGTCCGGGCCGAGGCCGCGTTGCCGGGGGCGTGGAGGTAGACGGGCACGGCCCCGTCGTCGAGGACACGACGAGCGGCCTGGGCCACGAGACGACGGGCGTGACCCTTCCCGCGGTACGCCTCCTCGGTGACCACGGCCAGCTCGTGGCCGTGGGGATCATGCTGCTTGCGTCCGACCCCGGCGGCGATCTCGCCGTCCTCGAACGCCACCAGGACGTCACCGTTGAACGGCCGCAGCCACGCCGGCACACGAGCGTCGTCGGCCGGGACCCACTCGCCCGGATCGTCACCCGGCGCGGGGTCGGTCGACCAACGGAACACGCCACTACCGAAGACCGCGCCCGGCTGATCGAGGAGGTCGGCCAGCTGCTCACCCACTGCAGCGAGGTCGTCCCCGGCCGCGTCGGCGGCCGCTTCCACGACCCGGACCGCCGACGGGGGAACCGACAGCACCGTTGCGTGGGGTGTGGCGACGCCGTTGAACGAGCGAACGTTGCCGTCCCATCCCGGGGTCGTGCGCCGCTCGGAACCGACGACGTGCAGGGCTTGCGCCGGCGGCCATGCGCCCAGCCACGATCGCAGGTGTGCCTGCAACCGGTCGTCGACGTCCGCAGGGTGGGGCACCGCCAAGACGCTATCGGCACCGTCGCGCATCGTCCCGCCCTCGGCGGCTGAGCCGCCGGATCAACGGGCGGGACGATGCACCAGGCCTTTGTACCCGTCGCGATAGCCGGCGGTCTCGAGCGCCTCCCGCCAGGGCGATTCGGTCGCCGGTGCGCCGTCGATCTTGCGGATCTCCAGGCTGCGATACCGGCCCCGGTGGCCGTCACGCGGATCGGTCAGGACCTTGATGGCCTCGACCCATCGGGGATGGTCGGTCGTGGCTGCGAAGGTGGCCACACTGTGCCCGCCGCGCTCGACGTAGGCCACGAGGGCGCCGTCGGCGAGCACGACGTGCGCGCCGCTCTGGCGGGCGGGTCGACCGGCGGAGTCCGGCCAGGGGAGGGCCGCACCGTACGGCTGGGCCGGATCGGTGGCCGCCAGCACCACCACCGATTGGTCCGCAGGACGATCGATGTCGCGGACGGCGCGGAGTCGGTCGACGGCGCCGGGGAGGGCGAACTGGGCTGCGCCGAGGCCGGCCACGAAGTACCCGCGCCGGATCTCGCCCCGCTCCTCGAGCGCCTTGAGCACCGGATACACGCCTGCGAAACCGCCCTCACTGCCCTCCCCCAGGGCCGCTTCGCGCGTGAGCACGCCATACCGCTCGAGGAGCTGGCGCGCCTTGGCGTGCGCCGACTCCGTCGGGCTGGGCGTGGGGAGCAGCAGGGGCGCGACCCGTGACCAGCGGCCGGCGCCGGCCGGGGGTCCGAGGCGGGAGAGCCGGCCCGGTCGGGGTCGCGACGGCCGCCTGCTGCTGCGCGTTCCTCCTCCGGAGCGTCGGGGGGCGCCGGCGAGGAACGACCGCAGCGAGCCCAGGGAGTCGTTGGTGACGTAGCCCGCCCAGGCCAGGTCCCACAGGGCAGCGAGCACCGTGGTGTCGTCGTAGTCGGTGCCGGCGGCCTGCGCGGCACCGACGAGGTCGGACCAGAACGAGGCGCCTCGCTCGGCGAGGTGCTCGCGCAGCGCGGCGTGCACGGGCCCGTCGGGCGCCTCGTCGAGGGTGGGCACCAGCAGACCGGCAGCGTCGCGGAACAGCAGCCGCACCCGCCCGTCGCGCGCGCCCAGCGACCCGCTCCCCACCCACACGACCTCGCCGGCGGTACAGAGCTGGTCGAGATCGGACGGCGAGTAGGCCCCCAGCCGGGCCGGCAGGACATCGGTCTCGAGGACCGAGGCAGGGATCGGTGCGCCCTGGAGCTGGGCGACGACGTCGATCAGGGCGTCGAGGCCCTTGCGTTGGGAACCGATGTGGTGCCACTCGGTCAGGAATCGGCCGAGGGCATCGCCTTCGACGGGCTCGACCTCTCGGCGCAGCGCGGCCAGTGAACGCCGGCGCAGCGTGCGCAGCACCTCGGGATCGGTCCACTCCCGATCGTGCCCGTCCGGCCGGAACTCGCCCCGGATCAGCCGGTCGTCCCCTTCGAGCCGTTCGAGCGCCGGGATGACCCGGTCGACGGCGATGCCGTAACGCGCCGCCACCTCCGGTGACGTGAACGGGCCGTTGGTGCGGGCGTAGCGAGCGACGAGGTCGGCGAGAGGGTCGTCGACCGGGTCGGTGAATGCTGCCGGCAGGCCCACCGGGACCGCCACGCCCAGGGCATCTCGCAACCGGGCGGCGTCGCCCGTGGCGGCCCATCGCTCCTCGCCGGCGATCCCCACGGCATAGGCCCGACGGCCGGCGACGAGCTCGTCGATCCAGGTCTTCGCCGCGCCGCCACCCGCCGGCGCCTCGCAGCGGATGTCGAGCTCCTCGATCGACAGCGGCCCGAGGAGGCGGAGCAGGTCGTGGCACTCGTCGACGTCCCGGGCGCGACGGCCCTCCACCATGCGTTGCAGCTCGAGCTCGAGATCGGCCAGCACATCGGGGTCGATGAGCTCGCGCAGCTCCTCCGATCCAAGGAGCTCGCGCAGCAGGTTCCGGTCGAGGGCCAGCGCGGCGGCGCGTCGCTCGGCCAGCGGGGCGTCGCCTTCGTACATGTAGACCGCGATCCACCCGAAGATGAGCGACTGGGCCATCGGCGACGACGCTTCGGTGTCGACGGGCACCACCCGGATACGCCGGCTGCGGATGTCGCCCAGCACCTGCTTCAGCGCGGGCACGTCGAAGACGTCGTTGACACACTCGCGCGTGGTCTCCAGCAGGATCGGGAAGGTGGGGTACTTGCCCGCCACCTTCAGCAGGTCGGCGGCCCGCTGGCGCTGCTGCCACAGGGGTTGGCGGCGGTCGGGCCGACGGCGCGGGAGGAGCAGGGCACGACCAGCACACTCCCGGAACCGGGACGCGAACATGGCGGTGTTGGGCAGCTGGCCGAGGACGATGTCCTCGATGTCCTCCGGGGCGATGGCCAGCTCGTCGAGCGGGAGGTCGTCCACCGCCTCGGGAAGACGGAGCACGATGCCGTCGTCGGACCAGATCATCTCGATCTCGACGCCCCACCGCTCTCCGAGTGTGCATTGCAATGCCATGGCCCACGGGGCGTGGACCTGGGCGCCGAAGGGTGACAGCACGCAGACCCGCCAGTCGCCGATCTCGTCACGGAAGCGCTCGACCACGATGGTGCGGTCATCAGGGACCACACCGGTGGCCTCGGCCTGCTCGTCGAGGAAGGCAACGAGGTTGCTGGCCGCTCGATCGTCGAGGCCGTGCTCGTCCTGCAGCGTGGCGATGGGATCGGGGTGCTTGGTCCGGTCGCGGATCTCCCGGGTGAACTCCCCGATGGCCCGGCCCAGCTCCAGCGGTCGACCCGGTCCGTCGCCATGCCAGAACGGCATCTTGCCCGGGACACCGGGGGCGGGGGTCACGATGACGCGCTCGAAGGTGATCTCCTCGATGCGCCACGTGGATGCACCGAGCAGGAAGGTCTCGCCGGCCCGCGACTCGTACACCATCTCCTCGTCGAGCTCGCCGACCCTCGTCCCGTCGGGGAGGAACACACCGAAGAGCCCACGGTCCGGGATGGTGCCCGGGTTCGTGACGGCGAGGCGCTGCGCGCCGGCGCGGCCCCGGACCATGCCGCCACCCTCGTCGAGAGCGGTGCGGTCCCACACGATCCGGGGCCGGAGCTCACTGAACTCCTCCGAGGGGTACCGCCCCCCGAGCAGGTCGAGGCAGGCGGTGAGGACGTCGTCGGTGAGGGTCGCGAAGCTGGCCGATCGGCGGATCATCCGTGCCAGGTCGTCGAGGCGCCACTCGTCGAGCGCGCAGGCGGCCACGATCTGCTGGCACAGCACGTCGAGCGTGTTTCGCGGGTAGTGCGTGGTCTCCACCAGCCCGTCGTGCATGCGCTTGACGACGACGGCGGCTTCGAGCAGGTCTTGGCGGTGCTTGGGGAAGATCTTGCCCCGGCTGGGCTCTCCCACCTGGTGACCGGCCCGTCCGATGCGCTGGAGGCCCGACGACACGCTGCCCGGTGACTCGACCTGCACGACGAGGTCGACGGCACCCATGTCGATGCCCAGCTCGAGCGACGAGGTGGCCACCAGTCCCTTGAGACGCCCGGACTTGAGCTCGTCCTCGATCTGCAGGCGCCGTTCCCGCGAGATCGACCCGTGGTGGGCCTTGACCAACTCCGGCGGCGGGTCGTCGGGGGTCCCGGCCGCCTCGTCGTGCGCCAGCTCGTTGAGACGGGAGGCCAGGCGCTCGGCCAGGCGGCGGGAGTTCACGAAGATGAGCGTGGAGTTGTGCTGCTGCACGAGATCGAGCAGGCGCGGGTGTATCGACGGCCAGATGCTGCGGCGCACCGGTCCCGCAGCGGCAGGGCCGCTGACCGGTCCCTCGATCACCCGGCCGAGCTCGCCCATGTCGTCGACCGGGACGATGACCTCGATGTCGAGCTCCTTGCGGATGCCGGCGTCGACGATGGTCACGGGGCGCCAGGACCCGTGATCATCGCGCCCACCGAGGAAGGCGGCGATCTCCTCCAGCGGTCGCTGGGTGGCGGACAGCCCGATGCGCTGTGGCGCCACGCCCCCCGTGCTCGTCGTCCACTCGACCAGACGCTCGAGCGAGAGGCTGAGGTGCGATCCGCGTTTGGTGCGGGCCACCGAGTGGATCTCGTCGATGATCACGGCCTCGACCCCCGACAACGTCTCCCGGGCCGCCGAGGTGAGCAGCAGGTACAACGATTCCGGGGTGGTGATCAGGATGTCGGGCGGGTGTCGGACCAGCCTGCGACGCTCATCCGCCGGCGTGTCGCCGGTGCGTAGACCCACCACTGGTTCGTGGTAGTCGAGCCCCACTCGGTCGGCCGCGAGGCGGATGCCCTGGATCGGTGCGCGCAGGTTCTTCTCCACGTCGACGGCGAGGGCGCGCAGCGGGGAGATGTAGAGCACGCGCGTCCGGTGCGTGCGCTCGTCAGGAGGCGGTGTCGACGTGAGGCGGTCGATGGCCCAGAGGAACGCCGACAGCGTCTTGCCGCTGCCGGTCGGCGCGAGGATGAGCGTGTGGTCGCCGCCGGCGATGGCCGGCCAGCCCTGCTCCTGGGCGGCGGTGGGTGCGGGAAACGAGGTCTCGAACCAGGCGCGCACGGCCGGCGAGAACTGCTCGAGCGCACCGGGTCCGGCCATCGGAGGAACGGTACCGGTGCGCCGTGACCGTCAGGAGCGCCGGCCGGTGACCTCGTAGGTGTCGACGGTGGCGGCCTCGACGTCATCGGCCGGGTAGGGGACCGTCTTCCAGTCCTTGGCCGAGAACCGTTGGGTCTGATCGGTGAAGAACGGGGAACCCGGTTCGCCGGTCTGGCCGTAGGTGAGCAGGCTGCGGGCTCTCGGGCCGTCCGAGGTGTACTCGAGCACGTAGACGAAGCTCGTGCCATTGGCGATCGGGTAGCCGCGCGAGGTCAGGCTCGTGCCCTCCACGGGCTCGCCCCGGTCGCGTTCCGGCTCGGTCGTCGTCGCGTTGCTGCCCGATCCCACCACGTTGGTGACGCCCTCGGAACCCCGGCCGCCGTGGATGGGGACGATGGTGCCGTTGCGGTCGGCGATCTGCACCTCACCGAGCGGCACGTCCAGCGCCAGGCCGGCGGCGTCCATCCCGGCGATCGCGGCGCGGAGCGCGTCGACCACCGGGTCGGTGCCATCTGGCCGCGGCGGCGCCAGACCGGACGGGGTGCCGACCGGGTCGACGGCATCGAACGGTTCGGCCCACAGCGGACCGGCATCGACCAGGGCGGCGCCGTCGAACTGGTCGATGAACTCCCGCCACAGCACCGCTCCCCTGCTGTCGAGGTCGACCCGACGGTCCCAGCCGGCCAGCACGCCACAGGCCTCGCCCAGTCCGGCGTCAGTGCACCGGACGAGGACCGGGTCCACCAGTTGCTCGGCGGTGAACACCCGGTTGGAGAAGACGGACTCGGCCAGCTCGTCGAGGGTGTAGAGGCCGTCGTCGCCGCTGTCGCCACCGACCTCGCCCAGCTGGACGGCGTTCATGCGGGTGCGGGGCGAGGTCGGCCGTTCGGCCCGGCCGAACACGGGGGAGTCGAGTACCTGCAGCTCGTCGGGGTGGGCCAACCAGTACGGGTCGTTGGCATTGAACACGTAGTCGTCGCGCTCGAGCGCCGGCATGTCGTCGAACGGGACGAGCCCCGGGTCGCGGGCCCCTTCGGCGTCGACCCACTCGAACAGCGGATCGCTGCCATCGAGCAGGACCACCCCGTTGTCGAGGGCCACGGCGGTGATCAGGTCGTCCTCCACCCGCTGTCCCCATGCCGCGACCGCCTCGGGTGCGAGGTTGGGGGCGGCGGAGGTGTCCGCGTACCAGATGCGTCCGTCGGCCGATGCGGCGATGGTGTTGACCCACGGGATGCCGCCGATGTCGCGGTGGGCGCCGATGAAGTCGTCCATCGAGGTGGCGGTGTTCATGGCGTAGAACTGCCGAATGATCTCGTCGTTGTCGGCGTTGGCATCGCGGAAGGTCAGCACGGTGTCGTCGGTCCACCCGACACCGGGAAAGTCGATCACCGGGCCGTAGTGGCTGAACCAGACGGTCTGGTCGACCGGTTCGACGTTGCCGTCCTCACCGAGCACGTCGATGGTGACCTGCACCGGCACGAGATCGCGCTCCTCGTCGCCGTAGACGTACCGGGTGGGGTTCCCGTCGACGAGATCGAGGGTGTACGCCGTGAAGCGGTTGCCGGCCGAGACGGTGTGGGTCCAGGCCACGTCCTCCGTGAAGCCGATGTTGACGGCAGGCGAGCCGAGGAGCGAGGCGCCGTACACGTCGATGACGCCCGGCACCGTGAGGTGGACTTCGTAGAAGCGCAGGGCGCCCTCCCACGGGAAGTGGGGGTTGCCCGCCACCATGGTGGTCCCGTCGACGGTGCGCTCGGGGCCGATGGCCCACCCGTTGCTGCCGAGCTCGGAGGTGTCGGGCACCAGCGATGCCCACGCGACCTCGTCCTCCGCCGGCTCGTCCGCCGCCGGCTCGTCGCCGGTGACGGCCTCCTCCGGGGGGGCGGCCGAGGCGATGAAGTCGATCAGCGGATCGACGCTGGCCCGCAGGCTCAGGATCTTGTAGTAGGCGGCGAGGTCGTACTCGTCGATCGGGCGGACCCAGTCCTGCCCCGCGCAGTAGCCGGGTACGTCGGCGGGACCGGTCTCGGAGAGGTACGCGTTGTAACCGGCGGCGTACCCGCGGATGACGTCCTGGAGCTCGGGTTCGAGACCGTCGAAGTCGGCGCGTGCCGCGCCGGCCACGTCCAGCGCGGCGTACACGACGTCCTGGGTCAGGTGCTCCTCGCCGTGGTGCGACGCAGCCTCGCTGTTGGCCTGCACGATGACATCGGCCAACGAGCACAGGTGGTCCTCGGCGAAGGCGTAGCCGTAGCCGAACCCGAGGCTGCCCACGTCGCCAGCAGAGATGTGGGGCACGTTGTGCTCGGTGCGGGCGATGGTGGCCTCGTAGTCGCCGGTCGTCTCGACGCTCGTACCGGTGTCGGCATCGGAGGGTCCGGCATCGCCGTCCGACGAGTCGTCACCGGAGCAGGCTGCGACCACCACGGCGGCCACGACGAAGCAGGTCACGAAACGACGGCGCATGGGCGGCAACGTACCGTTTCACCTCGGCTGCTCCGTCTCGGCTGCACGCCCGACGCTCTCCGGTTGCCAGACTGCACGGTGCCGTGGACGATCGAGGAGGACACACGTGGCCGAGGTGACCGAGACGCAACTGCCCGGGGTGGGCATCCGTTACGAGTTCTCGACCGACGAGGGGACGAGCATGGGCGTGATCTGCCACCACGGGGGCAGACGGGAGGTGTTCGTGTACGACACCCACGACCCTGACGTGGCCCAGAGCGTGGTCCGCCTCAGTGCGAACGACAGCCGCACGCTCACCGAGCTCCTGGGTGCGACCCGGATCAGCGAGGAGCTCGGCGCCATGCAGCAACAGATCGAGGGCGTCACCCTCGACTGGATCGAGGTGTCCGATGGATCCGTGCTCGCCGGCCGCACGATCGGCGACGGCGAGCTCCGCACGAAGACCGGGTGCTCGCTGGTGGCCGTCCTCCGGGACGGGACCACCGAGCCCGCCCCTGGCCCGGAGTTCGTCCTGCAGGGTGGAGACGTGGCGGTCGCTGTCGGCACACCGGAGGGCCTCGACCAGCTGCGCAAGATCCTGCGGACGTGATCGCGTCGGTTCTCGCTGCCGCGAGCGGCGATGCGGCGATCGCGTTCATCGAGATCGGGGCGGTCGCACTCGCGCTCGCCGTGCTGGCGCGCCTGGCGGCGCGGCTGGGCATCACCGCCATCCCCCTGTACCTCCTCGCCGGTCTGGCCCTGGGCGACGGCGGGGTCGCCAGCCTGCGGGTGAGCGAGGACTTCATCGCTCTCACCGCCGAGATCGGCGTGCTGCTGCTGCTCTTCACCCTGGGCCTCGAGTACTCGGGCGACGAACTGCGTTCCGGGCTGCGCACCGGCGTCGTGCCCGGTCTGGTCGACGCAGTGGCCAACTTCACCCCGGGGTTCGGTCTCGGCCTCCTGCTCGGGTGGGAGGTGACTGCGGCCATCCTCCTCGGCGGCGTGTGCTGGATCAGCTCGTCGGGTGTCATCTCCAAGGTCCTGAGCGACCTCCGTCGGCTGGGTAATCGCGAGACGCCGTCGATCCTCAACGTGTTGGTGATCGAGGATCTCGCCATGGCCGTGTACCTCCCGATCGTCGCCGCCCTCGTCGCCGGTCGCACCGCCTCCGCCACCGCCATCACCGTGGCCGCCGCCCTGGTGGCGGTGGCGCTCGTCCTCTTCCTGGCCCTGCAGTGGGGCGACAGACTGAGTGCCCTCCTGGCCCCGGGCTCCAACGAGGCGCTGCTGCTGGCCGTGTTCGGTCTCACGCTCCTCGTCGGCGGTCTGGCCGAACAGCTCCAGGTGTCGAGTGCCATCGGTGCCTTCCTGGTCGGCCTCGCCCTGTCGGGACCGGTGAGGGAACGCGCCGCGGATCTGATCGAACCCCTCCGTGACCTGTTCGCCGCCACGTTCTTCCTCTTCTTCTCGTTCCAGATCGAACCGTCGACCGTCGTCGGCGCCCTCGTGCCGGCCGCGGCGCTCACCGTGGTCACGGCCGGGACGAAGTTGGTGTCCGGCCACGTCGCCGCGGCTCGGGCCGGCGTGGGCCCGGCCGGTCGCCGGCGAGCGGGCGCGGCGCTCATCGCCCGGGGCGAGTTCTCGATCGTGATCGCTGCGCTGGGGGCCGGCCTGGCCGACGGCTCCGACCTCGGGGCGCTCGCCGCGGCCTACGTGCTGCTCACAGCCATCATCGGCCCGCTGATGGCCAAGTACAGCGACCGCCTCGGGCGCGGGCGGCCGGGCCCGCCGGCGGTCAGGCCAACAGCGACTCGATGACCTTCGCCACGCCGTCATCGGCGTGGTGGGGTGCTTCGGCGTCGGCCACCTCAGCGAGCGCCGGGTTGGCATTCGCCATGGCGTAGCCGAGCCCGGCCCAGCGCAGCATCGCCACGTCGTTGCGGTTGTCGCCGAACGCCACCACGTCGGCGGCGGCGATGCCGAGATCGTCGCACAGCGCCTGGAGTCCTTTGGCCTTGTGCACGCCGGCCCCGGTGATCTCCACGAACGAGACCCCCGATGCCGTGGTCTCGACGTCGTCGGGCATCAGTGGGTGGAGGTGCCCGAAGAGCTCGTCCTCGCCGTATCCGGGGGCGCTGACCAGGACCTTGAGCACCTCGCCCGGCGGATCGTCGACCGGCAGGACCTCGACCCGCTCGTGTCCGCGCCGCTCCTCCAGCAGCGGGTTGTGCTCGAAGAAGCGCGCGTCCCAACCGAAGTTCCCGTCTGCCAGCTCCCAGGCCAGCCCGACGTCGTCGATGGACGCCGACACGACCGACGCGGCACGACCCACGGCGCTGCGCTCGATGGGATGGGTCCGCACGACCCGATCGCCCACCCGATCGAAGTGCAGGGCTCCGTTGGAGCACACGGCGTGCTGGATGGCGGCCGTCGGTTCGAGGACCTCGGAGGCCGACCGCCACGCTCGACCCGTGGCCGCCACCACGTGCACCCCTGCGTGGCGGGCCAGGTCCAGCGCCCGGAGGGTCCGCTCGGACAGCACCGCGCCTGGTCCGAGCAACGTGCCGTCGAGATCGGTGGCGATCATCTGCACCATCGGACGCGTACCGGCGATCAGGCGGAGGCGACCACGGCCCGCGTCGCCGCCGTCTCGTCCGGGTCGCCGCCCATGACCACGGCGGTGAAATCGGTCGCGCCGGCCTCGGCGACCGCGGCGATGCCGTCGCGGACCTCGGCCTCGCTCCCGACGAGCGAGAGGTCCTCGAGACCGTGGATCCCCTCGATGTCGAGCATGGCCCGATAGCTCGGGAGCTCGGCGTACACGGCCAGGATCGAAGCGATGAACTCCCGGGCCCGATCGGGTTGGTCGGTGACCCAGCACGGGATGCTGCACACGATCGAGGGGGACGGCCGGTCGGCGTCGGCGGCAGCCTCGTTGATGCGGGGAGCGATGTGGGACCGGATGGTCTTCGGGCCGACGCACCACAGGATCGTGCCGTCGGTCCGTGTCCCAGCGATGCGCAGCATCTGGTCGCCGAGCGCCGCGAGCATCAGCTTCGGGGCGACCTCGGTGGGCCGCGCCATCTCGGCGTCGAGGCTCCACACCTCACCGTGGTGGGACACCCTGCCGTCGGTCAGCAGCGGGCCCAGGACCTCGAGGTAGTCGAGCATGTGCCGGATGGGCTTCTCCCACGTCATGTGCAGTCGATCCTCGACCGCGGGCTTGTGCGAGAGGCCGATGCCGAGCACGAGACGCCCGGCCACGCGCGCCTGGGTCGTGAGGGCGTTGGCCGCCAGTGCCATCGGATGCTGGGTCCACGTGGGGATCACCGCGGTGCCGACCTCGATGGACGACGTCTGCGGGCCGGCGGCGGCGAGCGTCCCGAGGGAGTCGACCAGGCCGGTCTGGGCCAGCCAGTAGGACGAGAATCCTTCCGCCTCGGCGGCCGTGATGTCGGCCGTGATGCGTCCGAGGTCGGGGTTGGCGAGGAGACTGGAACCGTTGATGCCGATGCGCATGCGTTGGACCCTACGACGTGCCCTGCGAGATGCCGGCCTTCCTAGATGAGAGCCTCGACGACGTACGGGCCGTCGGTGGCGAGGCCCCGTTCGATGCCGGCACGCAGCTCGTCGAGCGTGGTGGCCTGCATGCCCGGCACCCCGAAGCCTGCGGCGAGCGCCACCCAGTCCAGGGTCGGACTGCCCAGATCAGTGAGGGCACGGGCCTGCGGTCCGGGGTCGTCGTTGCCGGTGCGGTGCAGCTCCATCTGCAGGATCCGGTAGGCACGGTTGGCGCACACCACGACGGTGACGTCGAGCGACTCCCGGGCCATGGTCCACAGCGCTTGCACGGTGTAGAGCCCCGACCCATCGGCCTGGAGCGCGAGCACCTTGCGGTCGGGGGCAGCCACTGCTGCGCCCACGGCACACGGGAGACCCTGGCCGATGGCCCCGCCGGTGAGGGAGAACGTCTGGTGGGGCGGCGCACCGCCGGCCGCGATCGCCCACCCGAGCCCCGACGTGGCGGCCTCGTTCACGACCACGGCGCCCTCGGGCTGGAGGGCGGCGACCATGGCGCCCATCGTGAACATGTCGAGATCGCCGGATGGCGCGACGGCGGGTTCCACGGTCGGGGCCGCCTCGGCGGCAGGCAGTTCGAGGGTCTCGATGATGGCGTCGAGCGCCACGTGGCCGCGCACACCTCCGGGAGCGGCGACGATGACCTCGCAGTCGTCGGCGACCAGCGAGCTGCGACCGACGCTGCGGTATCCGAAAAAGGCCACGGGTGCACGGGTGCCGGCCACGACCAGCATGTCGATGTCGGCGAGCGCGTCGATGGCCTGTTCGGGGAAGTAGGGGATCGAGTCGAAGGCGGGGAGACCGCGTCCCTGTTCGAGCACGGCCGGAAAGGTGTCGATCCACACGGTGCAGCCAGTGGCCGTCCGGAGCCGGGCGGCTGCATCGAGCTCGGCCCGACGGATCGTTCCCCCCAGCAGGATGGCGACGCGGCCGCGCTCGGCACCGTCGAGCGAACGCAGTGCGGCAGCAGATGCGCCGATGGCATCGGCGTCGAGGGGGTCCGGCGCGGCATCGAAGGAGCCGACATCGTGGAGATCGGCCTGGCCCCAGGCCGCGTCCTGGGGAACGATGACGGTGGCCACGCCCGATGGCGGTCCGATCGATGCCGCGATGGCCTCGCGGACCGTGGAGCCGGTGTGCGCCGACGACGACACCGTCGCCACATGGCGGGAGACGACGCCGGCCAGGGCTTCGATGTCGGAGTCGAGCGGCGCATCCGCCGACCGGTGCCAGGTGGCGTGGTCGCCGATGAGGTTGACCACCGGCGTGTGGGCCCGGCGGGCGTTGTGCAGATTGGCGATGCCGTTGGCGAGTCCGGGTCCGAGGTGCAGCAGCGTCAGGGCCGGGCGACCCGTGACGCGCCCATAGCCGTCGGCCGCTCCGGTGACCACTCCCTCGAACAGGCCCAGGATGCCCCGGATGCCGGTGACGGAATCGAGGGCACCGACCAGCTCCATCTCGGTGGTCCCAGGGTTGGCGAAGCAGATCTCGACCCCCATGTCGGCCGCGGCGCGCAGCGCCAGTTCGGCTCCGTTCATCTCGTCTCCTCTCGTTCTGGTGGCTGGTGCCGGGCAATCACTGCATGCGACGCGGGGCTTCGTCGACGACGTAGCCCTCGCCCTGGAGCTGCAGGCGCAACCGGGACGCACTCTCCTGGTCGCGCACCTCGATGAGCAACTCGATCTCGGTCACCCGGGCCGAGTGCACGCCGAACTCGCGGTGATGCCACAGATCGACGATGTTGCCTCCGGCTCGACCCACTGCGGCGGTGAGGGCACCCAGGGCACCGGGGGCATCGGGGACGTCGATGACGAGTCGGCAGAGGCGACCGGTGCGGGCCAGACCGCGCATGATCACCGAGGACAGGAGGCGCAGGTCGATGTTCCCGCCCGAGAGGACCAGACCCACGGTGCGCCCGGCGAAGCGTCCGGGGTCGGCGAGCAGCGCAGCGAGCGGCGCGGCGCCAGCGCCCTCGCTGACGATCTTCTCGATCTCGAGGTACCAGACGATGGCCTCCTCGATCAGGCGCTCCGGCACCGAAACGATGTCGGTGGCGAGCGCCGTGATGATCTCGGTGGTGAGCACGCCCGGTGCCTTGACCGCGATGCCCTCGGCGATGGTGGGTCCCCACTCGTCCGGGGGCTGGCCCACCTGGCGGCCCGTGGCCCGGATCATGTCCGGGTAGAGCTCGGTCTGGACGCCGATGAGCTCCACGCCGGGAGCGGTCGCCCTCGTCGCCACGCAGCAGCCGGCGAACAGGCCGCCGCCACCGACAGGCACCACCAGCGCATCGAACTCGGGCCCGTCCTGGAGGAGCTCGAGCGCGCACGTGCCCTGCCCGGCGATGATGGCGGGGTCGTCGTAGGGCGGGATGAAGGTGGCCCCTTCCTCCGCGGCGATGCGCTTGGCCACCCCCGATGCGTCCTCGAGGGTGGCGCCGTCGACCACCACGGTGGCGCCGTTGTCCTCGGTGCGGCTGATCTTGTTCACCGGCGTGTCCACCGGCATCACGATGGTCGACGGGATGGACAGCAAGGTGGCGTGGTGCGCCACGGCCTGGGCGTGGTTCCCGGCCGACACCGCCACGACTCCGAGCCGACGCTCCTCCTCGTCGAGGGTGAGCAGTCGGTTCCGGGCGCCCCGCTCCTTGAACGAGGCGGTGTACTGGAGGTTCTCGAACTTCACCCAGACGTCGGCACCGGTGATGGCGGACAGCGTGCGCGAGTGCGTGGTGGGGGTCCGTACGACCGCCCCGCTGATGGCCGACGCGGCCGCGTGGACGTCGTGGATCGAGACCGGGAGACGGGCGTGCTGCACTGCCCGCATGGTGACACGCCACGCGGTCCCGAGACGCCACCACGCCCCTAGGATGGTCGCCATGGCCGTCTACGAGACACCCGAATGGCATCCGGCCTTCGAGGAGTACTGCGAGGCGATCTGGGAACTGGCCGAGGACGACATCTCCGTCATCCAGGCCCGGATCGCCGAGCGGCTGGAGGTGTCCCGTCCTGCGGTGTCCGAGATGATCCGAAAGCTCGACACCGAGGGCCTCGTCGAGAGCGCAGGCACCAAGATCGCCCTGACCCAGGACGGTCGGCGGCTGGCGGAACAGGTCGTGCGGCGTCACCGGCTGGCAGAGCGCTTCCTCACCGACATCCTCGACCTGTCGTGGGCCGATGCCCACCAAGAGGCGGGCAAGTGGGAGCACGTCATCTCCGACAACGTGGAGCGGGCCATCGATCGTCTCCTCGGATCCCCCACCACCTGCCCCCACGGCAACCCCATCCCCGGTTCCGATTACGACGCACCGGCCACGGTGGCGCTCGCCACCGTGGAGGTGGGCACCGGGTTCGTGGTCAGCCGCATCCCGGAGGAGCTCGAGTTCGCCCCTGGCCTGCTCGAGTTCCTCGAGGGAGCCGACCTCGTCCCCGGATCGTCGGGAACGATCACGGCCTCATCCCCGGATGGCACCACCACGGTGGAGATCGACGGCCACGTCATCGGCATCGGTGCCTTCGCCAGCGAGCGCATCCTCGTCGCGCCCCGCTGACGGGGGCCTGCCCGGCGCTCGCCAACCGAGCACGGCGGAGGCGGCGAGCAGCACGGACCAGACGATGTTGCTGCCGAGCGTTCCGACACCGCCCACACGCTCGTCCGGCAGGAGCAACCGCCAGGCGCGGATCCAGGGGTTGGACGTCGACTCGAAGTCGGCGATGAGGGTGATGGGACCCACGGTCGTCTCGACGACCAGGAAGAGCCACGAGATCGCTCCCAGGACACCCGCCACGGCGGCACCGAGGAGCAGACGGGGGCGGCCGTCGAGGAAGCGGACCACGACCAGGACCACCAATGGCAGCACCACCACCGTCTGGCGGCCGGGCCACCAGTAGCCGTGCATGGTCAGCGCGACCCAGGTGGCGGTGGCCCACCCTGCGGCCAACGGCGCGAGCAGGAGTACCCGTTGCGTGCCTCGGAGGAGCCAAGCGATGGCAGGTACTGCGAGGAGGTGGACGGGAGCCCAGGCGACGAGGCCGAAGTGACGGTCGACGAGCAGTCCGAGGAGTCGCACCGTCCGTCCGGCATGGTTCGGATCGTCGCCCACGACCGCGAACTCGCCTCCGGTGACGAAGTGGTCGCCGGCGGCGTACACCGTCCAGCCGCCGTACACCGCCTGGTGGAACGCCAGGTACACCGCCCCGGCGACGAGGGCCGCCCCGACGACGACGGCCGCCCGGTCGCGGTCCCGCCACAAACCGATCAGCCCGAGCGCCACGGCCACCCCGGCGTACTTCACCCCCAGCCACGGGAGCGCGACCACCGCCAGCAACCACAGCACGGTGCGCTGTCGGGACGGCTCGCCCGTCAGTGCAGCCACGGCGGCGGTGACGGCGAACGCAGCGGGCAGCTCCGGATAGATCTGACTGCCGTAGGCCGCCAACGGCGGGCCGAGGGCGAAGGCACCGACCCCCACCAACGCGGTCCGGACGCCGACACCGAAGCGCGCCGTCGCCGTCCACACGAGCAGCGTGGCGAGCGCGCCGGCCACCAACGCCATGGTGATCCGCGCCCCCACCCAGCCGAGGAGACCGACACCGGGGGCGAGCAGCAGGGGGAGCAGCGGATCGTGCGGGCTGACCTCGCGGCCGTCGGCTCTCGGCTCGGTCTGGCGGGGCAGATCGGCCTCGTGGAACTCGCGCCACCGCTCGTCGATCAGTTCGTCGCGTATGTCGAGGTCGCCGTCCTCGATGATGCTGATGGCGCTGAGCAGATACTGGGGCTCGTCGGCGGTCGTTCGGGCGTCGGCGGAGGCCCGGACGTCACTCCCCAGCGCGGCCCATGCCGCGACCACGACGAACACGCCGATCAGCAGCGCTCGGCCCGGCACCACACGGCTGGGCGCGATCGAACTCGTCACCCGTTCAGTCCAACAGATCGGCGCGACGTACCACCAGCAACCACGTCAAGACACCGGACACCAGCAGGAGCGTGATGGCGGTGAGGCCGGCCTCGGCCAGGGCATTGGACTCGGTCGACCCCCAAATCCGTGTGGCCAGGGTCTCGAAGCCGGTCGGCGCGAGCAGCAACGTGGCCGGCAGCTCCTTCATGGTGGACAACAGGACCAGCCCGGCGCCGGCCGCGAGCCCGGGGGCCATGAGCGGCAGGTCGATGCGGGTCAATCGCCGCCATCGATCGGCGCCGAGCATGCGCGCCGCGTCGTCGAGCCGGCCGGGGACGGATCCGACCGCGACGCCGGCCGCGCGCACCGACTGGGCCCCGAAGTGCACGACGTAGGCCATCACGAGGAGCGGGAACGTCTGGTAGAGGCGATCGAGCACGGGCGTGTTGAGGACGAGGAACACCATCGAGAGCGCGATGACGATGCCGGGGAGGGCGAACCCCGCCACCACCAGCGTCAGCGCTGGGCTGGCCACGCGACTGCGGAAGCGCGTCCCCAGGAAGGCGAGCGGCAGGACGACCACCACCGCAACGAGCGCGGTGACCAGCCCGATTCCGGCCGTGTTGAGCACGGGCGTCAGCAGGTCGGCGTCGGCGAGGTCGAGCGTGCCCGACGTGAGACCCCGGCGGGTCCAGTGCACGAGTGAGGCGATCGGGGCGGCCAGGGCGTTGAGGAGGAAGAAGACCACGAGGGCGAGCACCGGCCAGCGCCAGCGTCCGAGGGGGACGGTGAGGGAGCCCTTCGTTCGCACAGCAGGGGCGGCCACGGCATTGCGGCCCACTCGTCGCTCGCTCGCGGTGACGAGGAGGGCCATGACGGCGAGGATCAGACCGAGGGTCATGGCGAGGTCGCGGTTCAGGACGCGATTGGCGTAGATCACCCGGGTGAGCGCCGGATATCCGAGCAGATCGACCGCCCCGAAGTCCGAGACGGCGTAGAGGAACACCAGCAGGGTGCCGGCCGCGATCGCCGAGCGGGCCTGGGGCAGCACGACCTGGAAGAACACGGCGAGCGGACGACGTCCGAGCAGGCGGGCCGACTCCTCGACCGACGGGCCCAGCGACCGCAGCCGGGCGGCCACCGGGAGTTGCACGTACGGGTAGGTGAACAGCGTCAGCACCAGCCACGAGCCCGCCAGCCCGTCGACCTGTGGCAACCGCCCGACGCCGAGGGGGCCGAGCAGGGCCTCGAGCAGACCGCCGGGCGCAACCGACGCCCGAAGGGCCAGGGCGCCGACGAAGGAGGGGAACACGAGGGGCAGCGGCACCAGCACGGCGAGGATCCGCCGTCCCGGGATGTCGGAGCGGGCGACCAGCCACGCCAGCGCCGTGCCGATCACCATGGCCGACATGGCCACGAGTGCGGCGAGCACCACCGTGTTCCACAGCGCGGTGCGCGTGATGTCGTCGGCCAGCACGGTCCGGGCGTCGACATCGCCGACCACCACGCGGGAGAGGAGATAGACGAGGGGCGCAGCGAAGCCCAGGGCAACGATCACCGACACGACGGTGATGGCCCGAGGGGCGGGCTTTCGTTGCGCGGCGAGCACGGTCAGTTGCGGTCCAGTCCGCTGCCCTGGATCAGCTCCGCCGTGCGCTGCAGGCCACCCCCGAGGGCGTCGAGGTCGATGCGCGTGGTGGGGATCTCCGAGAGCGGCGGGAGCGCGTCGGCCTGCTCGACGTCCCGGGCCAGCGGGTACTCGAACGTCTCCTCGGAGAAGAACCGCTGCGCGTCCTCCGACAGGAGGAAGTCGACCAGGGCACCGGCGTCGTCGCTGCGATCCGAGCCCTCGATGATCGACACCGCGGTGGTGATGAGCAACGAACCGATGTCGCCTTCGGCGAAGAAGTGGTTCTCGGCCGACACGGAGGGATCCTCGGCCTTCGCGCGCTCCAGGTAGTAGTGGTTGACCAGGCCCATGGGGACCTCGCCGCGGGAAACGGCCTCGACGATGGCGGTGTTGTTCGAGTACGGCCTGGCGTTGTTGGCCGCCATGCCGTCGAGCCACTCCTCGGCCACGTCCTCACCGAGTTCGACGCGCATGGCGGTGACGAAGTCCTGGAACGACCCGTTCGTGGGGGCCACCGCGACCCGGCCCCGGTACTCCTCGTCGGTCAGGTCGAGCACCGAGTCGGGGAGATCGGCCTCGTCGACCATGTCGGTGTTGTACACCAGCACGCGGATGCGGCCCGACAGACCGATCCAGCGGCCGTCGTCGGCTCGCACGTCTTCGTCCACCAGGTCGAGCTCGTCTTGGCGCAGGGTGGTCAGCCGCTCCTGCTCCTCGAGGAAGCCGACGGCGCCGGGCGATTGGGAGATGAACACGTCGACGTCGGTGTTGTCACCCTCGGTGTCGATGAGGAGGGCGAGGTCGGCGGAATCGCCGTAGCGGACGTCGATGCCGATGCCGGTCTCCTCGCTGAAGTCGTCGAGCAGGGGCCCGATCAGATCAGCGGTCCGTCCGCTGTACACGGTGAGACGCTCCTCCCCCGACGAACAGGCCGGCGCCGCCAAGGCGACGACGACGAGCCCAGCGGTGAGGAGCCTGACGGGGACGAGCCTGGAGGTGGGGAGACGGCTGGCAGATGGACGGGGAAGCGCTCGCATCGCGCCGATGCTACGAGCGCTGTCCACGATGTGTAAAGTCCGCCTAATGCTGGTCGCCAACCCGTTCGAGGCCGAGGAGGTGCCGCACGTCGACTTCTTCCTGCCTGCTCGTGACGAGGCGGGCACGATCGTCGACGTGCTCGCCCGGATACCGGCTGTCGTCACGATCCGCGACCGCACGATCGCCGTCCGCAGTCTCGTGATCGACGACGGGTCCACCGACGGCACGGGAGACCTGGCTCGTCGCGCCGGTGCCGACGTCGTCCGCACCCCGGGCCTCGGACTGGGCGCGGCCGTGCGGGTCGGGCTCCAACAAGCCGTGACCTCAGGAGCCGCCGCCGTGGTGTTCTGCGACGCCGACGGCGAGTACGACCCCGCCGACGTCGCCGACCTGGTGGGACCGCTGCTCGACGGTGCAGCCGACTACGTGGTCGGTTCACGCTTCCTGGGTGGTCCCCGCCGGATGCGCCTCCACCGGAACCTCGGAAACCGCGCCCTCACCGCGCTCGTGCGGTCCCTCACGGTCGGCCAGCGGGAACACCGCCTCACCGATGGCCAGTCGGGCTATCGGGCCCTGTCGGCCGGCGCCGCCCGCCGCGCCGAGATCGTGCACGACTACAACTACGCCCAGGTCCTCACCCTCGACCTGCTGGGAAAGGGCCACCGGTATCACGAGGTCCCCATCACCTACGCCCACCGCCGGATCGGGCGATCGTTCGTCTCCCTGCCCACGTATCTGCGCAGGGTCCTGCCCGCCGTGTGGCAGGTGCACTGCGGCCGGCCCGATGCCGGCACGTGGTTCCGGCCTGACGGCCGCTAGTCCTCCACGACGAACTCGCGGAAACCGTCCCTGGCCTCGCGCCACGCACTTGGGTCGAACGTCCCGTCCTCGGCCATGCAGTCCGCAGCACGGAGGCCCATCTCGATCACGTGATGCGTGTTGTCGGGCGTGAAGAGCCCCTGCCGGCCCAGCACGGTCACCCGCCGGCTGGCATCCATGGCACGCTCGGCACGGTCGAACGCCGCCAGCGTCTCCGGGGTCATCACCGGGTAGACCGAGGGCCGGCGCACGGTTTCGACGGCCACGGCCCGGGGGTCGGGCAGGCCGGAACGTACGAGATCGTCGGACACGCGCAGTCCGAGCTCTGCATCCGTCGCCCGCCAGACCGGATCTCCCGGCCAGCAGGGGATCTCGGCACACAGCACGGTGCGGTCGGTGGGGTCGGTGGCGCTGTCGCGGTAGTTCATCGGCTCCGACAGCCGGGTGGGCAGGACGTGGCGGTCGGGCAGGTAGTGGGCGTCGAAGGGGGTGTAGGGACGGCGGTCGAGCGTGAGGTAGACGAGCACCATCCCTCGGCTGCGCCCCTGGACCCGATCCGGTGACGTCAGCCCGAGCCAGGTGGCGGTCAGGCCTGCCGGAAGCGTCGAGAACACGTGCGACGCAGTCAGGATCCGGCCGTCGGCCAAGCCGACGATCACCCGATCGCCGTGCTCGATCAGGCCGGTGACCTTCGTGGCGAGGCGCAGGTCGGGCAGGTCGGCGGCCAGCCCTTCGGCCACGGCACCGAACCCTTGACGCGGGTAGAGGAACGAAGGGGGCCGGCGTAGTCCGCGAACGAGGCGGCGCGCGATGTCGGCGGGTCCCGAGGCCGACACGCGCCGGCGGGCCAGCTCGCCGGAGAGCTCTCGAGGATCCGTGTCCCACAGCTTCCAGGCGAAGGGCTCGTGGAACTGCTTCCACACGGTCGGCCCGAATCCGGCCCGGATGACTTCGGCGTAGCTGTCAGACCGGGCCGTGCGGAACGCACCGGTGGCCGCATCGACCGCCGCCCGCAGCGCGACGGTGCCGGGCAGGCCACGCACCAGACCAATTGGCGTGAGGGGGAAGGGCAGCCACCGGTCACCGAGCCGGATACGACCATTTCGGGGACGGACCTGCACGTCGATCAGACCCTCGATCATCGTTCGCACCCGCTCGGGCATCGCCGGGTGCAGCCGGTGGCTGCCGAGGTCGACCCGGACCCCGGACACCGTGGGGGACGCGGCCATCCCTCCGACGACAGGGGCAGCGTCGACCACGACCACGTGGTGGCCGGACCGGTGGAGCTCGCGCGCCGTGGTCAGACCAGCCGGGCCCGCGCCGACGACGACGATCATCCGGTGGGTGTCACGATGTCGCGAAGGCGACGGCGGGCGCGCCGGTGGCGACCACGCAGGCGAGATCGCCGCGATCGAATCGGGGCACCGAGACCTCGCGCACCCGGACCTGGGTGCCGTCGCGGAGCGTCACGACGTAGACGGTGTCGTGGCCGTAGTACTCGACCAACTCGACCTCGGCGTCGCACGTCCCGTCGACGTGACGAGCAGCGAGTTGGTTCTTGTCGAGCAGGTGCAGGTCCTCCGGGCGGAACAGGACATCGACCTCGCCCCGGCCCACGGCGTTGCCGTCGTCGCCGGGGCCCCGCAGGGGGACCCGGCCGACGGCGGTGGATGCGTGCCCGTCGGCGGCCGTGCCGCGCACGATGTTGGCATCACCCACGAACCGGGCCACCCAGGGATCCACCGGTGCGCTGTAGATCCGGTGCGGCGGCGCCTGCTGCACGATGCGGCCCTCGGACATGACCGCCACCTCGTCGCCGAGCACGAACGCCTCGTCCTGGTCGTGGGTCACGAACACGGTGGTGATCCCCACCCGGTGCAACAGCTCGTGGACCTCGGTGCGCACCTTGGCCCGCAGGGTGGTGTCGAGGTTCGAGAAGGGCTCGTCGAGGAGCAGCACCGAGGGCTCCGGCGCGAGCGCCCGGGCGAGGGCCACCCGCTGCTGCTGACCTCCCGAGAGGGTCCCCGGCGCTCGGTCGCCGAATCCGGCCAGCCCCACCATCTCCAGCGCAGCGTCGACTCGACCACCTCTGCGCTCGGCCCGGGGGAGTCCGAAAGCCACGTTCCCCGCCACGGTGAGGTGCGGGAACAGCGCCCAGTCCTGGAAGACCATCCCGATGCGCCGCTTCTCCGGGGGTACCTGGGCCCCCGGGGCGGAGACCAGGCGCTCGCCGATGCTGACCTCACCGGCGTCGGGGACCTCGAGACCAGCGATGGCGCGCAGCAGGGTGGTCTTGCCGCATCCCGAGGGGCCCAGCAGCGCCACCACGGATCCGGCGGCCACCTCAAGATCGACACCGTGGAGCACCTCGGTCCCGTCGTAGCCCACGGACACCCCGCGCACGGCGATGTCGCTGGTGCGGGCGTCGGCCATGGCCCTCAGACTGCCCGATCGACGTCGAGCGCGAGCTGGTCCACACCGTGCGGTTCGTGGAAGAAGTCGGGCAGAACACGCTCGTGCACGATGGCCAGGCGCTTCGTCGAACGGGTGAGGGCCACATAGAGCGCCCGCAGGCCCTGGGCCTCCTCGTCGATGATGGCCGCCGGTTCGACGACCACCGAGGCGTCGAGCTCGAGACCCTTGACCATCCCGACCGGGACGACGGTGACCGGTTCGTTGAGCCCCTGGCGGGTGGCGCGGCCGTGCGGGATGCCGGCGGCCTCCAACGCGTCGGACACGGGCCCGAGCAGCGTGGCCGGCACGATGACGGCGAGTGAGCCGGGTTCGATCTCGTCGCGCTCCATCGCGGTCACCCGGGCCACCTCGTCGAGCAGGCCACCGAAGCCGGCACGCTGGATGATCGGATCGTCGCCCCCCTCGCGCACCGAGCGGGGCGGGCTGAGCTGCGGCGCGGCGACGCGCAGCACGCGGGCGGCCAGTTCCATGTTCTTGGCCGGGATGCGGTAACCCACGGTGAGCTCGGCCCGCCGGACGCCTCGCTTGGTGGGGAGGAACTCGAGGATCTCGTCCCAGTTCTGATGGGCCCACGCGCCGGTGGCCTGGGCGATGTCGCCGACGATGGTCATCGACGCATTGAGGGATCGGCGTCCCACCATGCGCAGCTGCATCGGGGACAGGTCCTGGATCTCGTCGACCACCACGTGGCCGTAGGTGCGGATGCTGTCGTCGACGCCCCGCCGCTTCCGGCGGGGGCCGAGCAACTCGCGAGCCTCATCGAGCAGCGGCACGTCGTGGACCGTGAAGACCACGTCCTTGCCCGACTGCTTCCGGGCTCGATGGAGCAGGGCCAGCTCGGGGACGCTGAGCCACTTGCGACCGGCCAGCTCGATCAGGGCTCGCGAGCCGAACAGGTCGTTGAGCAGCTGCGCCGGCGTGAGCAGCGGCCACATCCGCTCGAGGGCCTCGACGAGCGGCGCGGCCCCTCGGAGCTGGTCACGCACGTCATCGGCGCGCACCGGGTTGCGGGCCGAAGCGGCCAGCGCAACGAACACCCGCTCCTCGACGAACTTCCTGGCCGCGTTGTGGTGCCGGTAGCGCCGGTGGGCCTCGCGCACGATCTCGGCGCTGGCCGCCACCGTGAGGGTGAGGGTCTGCGCGCCGAGACCGATGCGCAGGTCGGTGCGCAGCGGACGTTGCCGGTCGGCCACGGCCTTGCGGATGACCCTGCTCATCCGGGCATCGCCCTTGACCCGGGCCACGGTGGGGACGTCATCGCCCCGGACGATCTCGCGATCGACGAGGTCGGACAGGACGGCGAGCTCGACACCGGCCTCACCCAACGACGGGAGGACCTGGTCGATGTAGCCGAGGAACAGCCGGTTGGGACCGAGGACCAGCACGCCCTGCCCGTCGAGCGGGAACCGGTGGGTGTAGAGGAGGTAGGCGGCGCGGTGCAGCGCCACGACCGTCTTCCCCGTGCCGGGCCCCCCTTGCACCACGAGGACCCCCGACAGCGGCGACCGGATGATCTCGTCCTGCTCACCCTGGATGGTGGCGACGATGTCGCCGAGCTTGCCCGACCGGGCCGTCTCGAGGGCGTTGATCAGCGCGCCGTGACCCTGGATGCGGTCGTCGTTGGAGAGGACGAGGCCACCCTCGGCCGCGTGCACGGGATCCCCGAAGAGCTCGTCCTCGAGGTTGAGCAGAGTCCGACCCCGGGTCGTGAAGTGGCGGCGGCGGGCCAGACCCATCGGCTGGGGGCCGGTGGCCCGGTAGAACGCCTCGGAGACCGGAGCCCGCCAGTCGACAACGACCGGCTCCTGGTCGTCGTCGGCGACGCTCATCCGGCCGATGTAGTAGGTCTCCCGGCCGCTCTCCGCATCGGTGTCGAGCCGACCGAACACGAGGGAGTGCTCGCCGAGCTCGAGCTGGTGCAGGCGGGAGGCGATGTTGCCCTCGATCATCTCCCGCTCCCAGCGGGCCTGCTCGGTCCCACCCTTGCCCACCTCGACCATCGACCGCAACGAGCGGGCCCGGTCTCGCGACGCATCGAGACACGCGTGGGCGTAGTCGACGTAGGCCTGCTCAGAAGCCAGTTCGGGATGGGACGTCAACGACGCGGCACCTTCGGGAGGCGATGGTGGATGCGGATCAGAGGGATCGAAGAGCCTACCTGGCGCCCACCGCGTCGAGCAGGAAGGCGAAGACGAGGGCCTCGTCGCGCCAGGCGTCGTAGCGCCCCGAGGGCCCGCCGTGGCCTGCACCCATCTCGGTCTTGAGCAGGAACGGCCCGCCGCCGGCCACCTCCCGGAGGCGGGCGACCCACTTGGCCGGCTCCCAGTAGCCGACCCGGGGATCGTGGAGCCCGCCCGTGGCGAGCACGGGCGGGAGATCGACCGCAGGGATGTTCTCGTACGGCGAGTAGGAGGCCATCACGTCGAAGATCTCGACGGACTCCGCGGGATTGCCCCACTCCTCCCACTCGATCACCGTGAGGGGCAGGCTCGGGTCGAGGACGGTGTTCAAGGCGTCGACGAAGGGCACCTCGGCCACCACTGCGGCCCATGCCTCGGGTGCCCGGTTCAGGGCCGCGCCCACCAGCAGCCCTCCGGCGGATCCGCCCCGGATGGCGATGTCGCCGGCGCCGGCCACGCCGTCGTCGACCAGGGCAACCCCGCAGGCGACGAAATCATCGAACGTGTTCACCTTGGCGGCCAGCTTGCCGTCCTCATACCAGCGGCGTCCCATCTCCCCGCCGCCACGGACGTGCCCGATCGCGAAAGCCCAGCCACGATCGAGCAGCGACAGGCGGAGCGACGAGAACGTCGGGTCGATCGAGATCTCGTACGAGCCGTAGCCGTAGAGCAGTGTGGGCCCGCCCGGCGCCCGGTCGCGCCGGTGCACGAGGCTGATCGGGACCTTCGTCCCGTCGTCGGCGGTGGCCCAGACCCGACGCGAGACGTAGTCCGCCGGGTCGTAACCACCGAGGACGGGCTGCACCTTGCGGACGTGGCGCTCGTCGGTGTCGAGATCGAGGTCGATCACCGTTGCCGGCGTGGTGAGCGACGTGTAGGTGAACCGCAGCTGGGGCCAGTCCATGTCGTCGTTGCCGGCGAGATGGACGGTCGAGACCGCTTCGGGCAAGGCGCCGTCGCGCCCGTCGACCAGGAACTCCTCACCGCTGGACAGGCGTCGAACCCGGATCCGGGTGGTGGCCTCGGTCCGCTCCTCCACCAGGAGGTGGTCGCGCAGGACGTCGATGCCCTCGATGCGCACCCCCGGCACATGCGGGACCACGTCGACCCAGGCCCCCGGGTCCGGATCTGGCAGGTGCTCCGTAACAGCGACGATCCGGAAGTCGAGGGCGCCGTCGTTGGTCAGCACGAAGAACGTGTCGCCCACGTGCTCGAGCTCGGCCTGGACACCCTGTCGTCGGGGGACCAGGGTGCGGAAGCCGGCATCGACGTCAGCGGCCGGGGCGACCCGCAACTCATCGGTGATCTTCGAGCCCATGGTGAGGACCAACCACGCATCGTCCTTGGTGGTGCCGATGGCGCAGAAGAACCGCTCGTCGTCCTCGCGATGGACGAGGACGTCGTCGGCGGCGGGCGTGCCGAGCTCGTGCCGCCACACCTCAGGGGGTCGCATGGCGTCGTCGGGCCGTGTGTAGAAGAAGTGACGACCGTCAGCGGAGAAGGCCGAGGAGTAGTAGGCACCCTCGATCACGTCGTCGGCGTCGGTGCCGGTGGCGAGGTCACGGAACCGGATCGCGTACTGCTCGGACCCGTTGCGGTCGCAACCCCAGGCGAGCAGGAGGCGGTCCGGGGCGAGGTCGAGCACGCCGATGGCGAAGTAGTCGTCGTCACCCGCCTCGACGTTGCCGTCGATGAGCACCTGTTCGCGACCCGATGCGCCGGCCACATCCGGGTCGGGCGGATCGGTCTCGCCCGGACGAGCCGGGGTGCGGCAGAAGACGGGGTACTGCTGGCCCTCGATGGAGCGGGAGTAGTACCAGTGCCCGTCCCGGTGGGTGGGCACCGACAGGTCGGTCTCCTGGATGCGGCCCTTGATCTCCTCGAACAGTTCCTCTTGGAGCGCAACGGTGTGCCCGAGCACGGCTGCGACATGTGCATTCTCGGCCTCGAGGTGCGCGATCACGTCGGGATCGGTGCGCGTGACGTCGCAGAACCAGGCGTAGTCGTCGACCGTGCTACGGCCGTGTCGCTCGCGGGTGGTCGGTCGCTCGTCGAGCCGAGGCGCGGGTCGGGGCGGGTGCACGGAGCGACGCTACTGGCCGAACTCGGTCAAGCTGCAGGGGTGCGACGATCCATCGACGACTACCCCTTCACCGAGTCCGACCTCCCCCCCGACGCCGACGAACTCGACCTGCAGCGGATCTCGTGGGCGGTGGCCATCTCCGACGACTACGACGACGCCGGACCCCGCGTCGTGCTGACCATGGAGGAGGTCGGGTCGCCCGGCGCCGGTCTGATCGCCCACCTCTCCCCCGCCATCGCCCGGCGCCTGCGGGCCGCGCTGCGCGACGGCCTCCGCGAGATCGGTGAACTCGAGGGCGACTGAGCCGCCCGACACGTCAGACTCCGGCGGTGAACAGACGCCGCTGGACGTACGCCACCGTCCTCGCACTCGCCGTGGTCCCTGCCGTTTTCCTGCTCCTCGGTGTGCTCTTCGGCGACCGGGAGCGGATGGTCTCGTACTTCGAGGTGGCGACGATCGGCGACGACGGGTCCGCCCGGGTGGATGAGGTCATCGACTACGACTTCGGCGCCGGCGCCGAGCGTCACGGGATCATCCGCATCGTGCCCGATCTCCTCGATCCGTCGTCGGTCACCGTGTCGTCGCCGAGCGCACCGGAGCAGGCGGAGATCGTCGGGGGCAGGATCCGCATCGGCGACCCCGGCGTGACCATCACGGGAACGCACCGCTACGAGATCGGCTATGAGCTGCAGACGCTCACCCGGGGCGATGCGCTGGCCTGGAACGTGGCCGGTACGGAGTGGGACGTCGAGATCGAGTCGATCGAGGCGCACGTCGTGAGTACGCGGGCCCTCGACCGGGTGCGCTGCGACCAGGGCTCCTTCGGATCTGTCGGCGGATGCACCGCCACGCATGTGGCGCCCGGACACGTCGTGGTGGAGACCGGTCCGGTGCCCCCTGGCCACGCCGTGACCATCCGGGCCACACTCGGTGCTGCGGTGGACGTCTCCGCCGCGCCACCGGCCCCCGCCCCGGTCGGCGAGACCGGTGCACCGCTGCTGATGCCGGCGCTGCTCGGTTTCGTCCTCGCCGCTGCGGCTGGTCGGGCCACGACGAGGGTCCTGCGCCGGGCCGGGCGCGAGCAGGCTCCTGCCGGCTACCAGGGCACTGCCCCGGCGACGACGGCCGGCCCGGTCCCTGCGCCCCCCGGCACCGTGGACCCGTTCGCCTCGGTCGGGCGCGTCGATGTCGACGACCTCCTGGCCGATGCCGGTCCCCGGGTCGCGCCGCCTCGGCTCCTCACGCCGCCCCAGGGTGGTGTCGTCCTGGCCGAGAAGGTGCGGGCCGAGCACCAGGCAGCGTGGTTGCTCGGCCAGGCAGACCACGGCGCGCTCACGCTCGACGGCGACCCGAAAGCCCCCACGATGCGATGGTCCGGCGGGAACGGAGCCATCGACAACGCACCGTTGCTGACCATGTTCGGTGGACGACGCTCCGTCGAGCTCGGGACGTACGATCCGCAGTTCGCCGTCGGCTGGAAGATGATCGGCGCCGAGCTCCGGTCGTGGCGTTCGACGAGCGGGTTGTGGTCCGAGCGGGGCGAGCGGCGACGGCGGCAGGCCATCGCCGCGGGCCTGCTGGTCCTGGTGGGCGGTGCGCTGGTTGCCGCATTGTTCGGCTACCGGTGGTCGTCGGCCGAACCGTCCGAGATCGAGCTCGCGCTGCTCTGCGTTCCCTGGGGCGTCGGTGCCGGTCTGGTCGCTGCGGCGTGGGAACTGCGGGTGCGCACCCCGGAGGGTTCGGCGCTCTACGTCGACGTGGAGGGCTTCCGCCGGTACCTGTCCGACGTCGACGCGCGCAGGTGAGAGGCCATGAGGAAGAGGGAGGGGTCGTACGAGGTTCCTGGCTCCACGGTCGACTGGCGGACCGCGCTCGTCCAGGCCGCTGTTTCGCCCAGGGCCACGGCCCAGGCCAGATGATCGTGCAACACGCCGGCCTCGGCGGCCCGCTCGATGTCGGCCGCCTCGACGTCGGACAGGTACCGGCGGAAGCCCTCCACGTCGACGTAGAGCGCCGAACCCTCCGGGGTGCGCACCCGCAGTTCCCACGCCGCAGCGA
>JBPPNA010000074.1:0-6665 GCA_051306355.1 Acidimicrobiales bacterium
TAAGAGACAGGGCCCCCGGGCCGGGCCCGCGGGTCATCCGCCAGCTCAACGACACCTGGCTCGTCCAGGCCCCGCACCACTTCGCGGCCGGGCCGGACACCTGGCAGGTGGTCACCGAACGTCAGCCCACCGAGGCCGAGCTGGCCGATGCCGCCTTCGCCTGGCGGGTCTGCGGCTGGGTGAAGTCGAACTCGATCGTGCTGGCCAAGGACGGCACGGCATGGGGCATCGGTGCCGGCCAGCAGAATCGGGTCGAGGCCGGTCAGATCGCGGCCGAGAAGGCGGCCGGCCGCGCCGAGGGCGGCGCCTGCGCCTCCGACGCCTTCTACCCGTTCCCCGACGGCATCGAGGCCGCGGCATCAGCCGGCGTGGCCGTGATCATCCAGCCGGGTGGGTCGGTCCGCGACGACCAGTGCATCGCCAAGGCCGACGAGCTCGGCGTGGCCATGGTCTTCACCGGCGAGCGCCACTTCCTGCACTAGCGACCCGGTCGCGAGGAGGACGAGGAACGGAGGAGGACGCACCCGGACCGAACTGCGACAATGGCGGGCGTGACTGCACAACTGCTCGCCGGTGGCCCCGTGGCGGAGGCCGTTCTCGAAGACGTCGCCAAACGGGTGGACGCCCTGGCCGAACGGGGCAAGACGGTGGGTCTCGGCACCATCCTGGTGGGCGACGACGAGGCCAGCGCCGGGTACGTACGCAAGAAGCACGAGACCTGTGCCGACCTCGGCATCGCCAGCACCAACGTGCACATCGGCGCCGACGAGGACCCCCAGACCCTGCTCGACGCCGTCGACCGACTCGACGCCGACGACTCCGTCGACGCCTACCTCATCCAGTACCCGGTGGCCGAAGGCTTCGACTTCGACGCCGCAGTCAACCGCATGGACCCGGCCAAGGACGCCGACGGCCTCCACCCCGCCAACCTGGGCCGGCTCGTGCTCCAGCAGGACGGGCCCGTGCCGTGCACGCCGGCCGGGATCCGGGCGATGTTCGTCCACTACGGCATCGACCTGCGGGGCAAGGACGTGGTCATCGTCGGTCGGGGCCCCACGCTCGGCCGGCCGCTCTCGCTTCTGCTCACCCTCAAGGGTCCGGGCGCCAACGCCGCGGTCACGGTGGTGCACTCGGCCGTGAACGACATCTCCGAGCACACCGAGCGAGCCGACGTGGTCATCGCCGCAGTGGGCTCCCCGTCGATCGTCACCGCGGAGATGGTCCGTCCCGGGGCAGTGGTCGTCTCCGGTGGGATCTCCTGGGAGGGCCGAAAGCTGCTGCCCGACGTCGACGAGGACGTGAACGAGGTCGCCTCGTGGGTCACGCCCCGCCTCGGCGGTGTGGGACCCACCACGGTGGCCATGCTCCTGCGCAACACCGTGGAGGCAGCAGAGTTCCGGGTGGGGGGAGCGTCATGAGCCGCATCGCCGACCTGTTCGCCGACGGGCCCACCATCTCGCTCGAGTTCTCGCCCCCCAAGGACGACGAGGCCGAGGCCAACCTGGTCACCGTGCTCGACGAGCTGTCGGTGCTCGAGCCGTCGTTCGCGTCGGTGACCTATGGCGCCCTCGGCTCCACCCGCGACCGCACCCGCGACATCGTCATCCGGTTCAACCAGGAGCATTCATTTCCGACGATGGCGCACCTCACCTGCGTCGGTCACTCCAAGCCCGAGATCATCGACCTGCTCGACACCTACGCCGTCGGCGGGGTGCACAACATCCTCGCTCTCGGTGGCGACCCGCCTGCCGACGGCAGCGACCCCGGCGGCGACTTCGCCCACGCCATGGAGCTGGTCGAGATCGTCCGCGATCACCCCGGCAACTTCTCGATCGGCGTTGCGGCCCACCCGGAGAAGCACCCGCGGTCCCCGTCGCACGAGACCGATCGGCGCTTCCTGGCCGAGAAGCTGTCGGTGGCCGACTTCGCGGTGACCCAGTTCTTCTGGCGGGTCGACCCGTACCGCCGGATCCTCGACGACCTCGCCGCCCTCGACTGCCACAAGCCGGTGATCCCCGGCGTGATGCTGTTCATCAACATCCACTCGATGCGGCGGATGTCCGAGGTCAACGACACCACGATCCCCGACGAGCTGTGGGGCCGGTGTGAGGCTGCAGACGGCGACCCCAAGGCCGTCCGCCTCCTCGGCACCGACGTCTGCGAGGAGCTGAGCCGGGAGTTGCTCGACGCCGGCGCTCCCGGCCTCCACCTGTACACGATGAACCGCTCCGTCGCGGCCCTCGATCTCGTGGGCCGCCTCGGTCTCCGTCCCTGACGCGCTAGCCGGCGGCCTCGACGCGGACCGGCACCTCGTAGACGTCCTGCTGTCCGCCGGCATCGTCCTCGTGCCACACGATGACGGCACCGAGGCCGCCCCGGACCGGCTCGAACTCTGCGGTGAAGGTGAACGCTCCGTCGTCGTCGACGTCGGCGGTTCCCTCGGCGACGATGAGGCCCTCTCCGTCGGTGACGTTGTAGGTGACCGACGACCCGGACTGGTCGCTGGTGCCGCTGGCCGTCAACGGCGAGGTGACCGACTCGCCGGGTGCCGGTGCCTCGACCAACACCGCCGGGGCCACGTTCGGGAAGTCGGACCGGTCGAGGTCGGTTGCCGGGACGCCCTCGCCGCCGATCGCGTCCACTGGTGCACCGTCGAGGTGGATGTCCACCGTGTCCACGTCGTCGAACTGCGTGGCCGTGAAGGCGACCTGGGCGACACGGAGCTCCATCGACAGGCTCCCGCCACCCGATTCGAAGTCGCCGGAGAGGTCGACGGTGGCGGTGCCGTCACCGATGGTCACGCCCAGGAGCTCGGTGCTGTCGGGGATCTCGCTCCCCATCCCGATGTCGGTCTCGAAGTCGTCCGGTCCGTCGAGGAGGGCTTCGATCGCCGCCTCCGGTTCGCTGGCGACGTCGGGCCGTCCCGCGGCGCCGACCGCTTCGTCCCACGCGAAGTACACCAGCACGCCGTCGACGACTTCCGGCTCTGTGATGCTGGAGCTGTCGGTGGTGTCGGAGGTGCTCGTGGTGGTCTCGGCCGTCGTCGTGGTCGAGGTGTCGACCGCCTCGTCGTCGTCGCCGCACCCGGCGACGTCGGCGGCGGCGATCGCCAACGCCGCCACTGCCTTCACCAGCTGGTGGCCGGTCCTGGTGGTCCTCATGGGCGCTCCTGGGTTCGCCTGCTGTTCGGTTCACGGCCCGATCGCTGCGGTTCGCGATCGAGTCGCAACTCGAGCGTGCGCTCACCGGTCGGCACCGAACAGGGCCCTTCGTCCCTGGTTCGGGTGAGGTCGGGAGCCGATGATCGACGTATGGGCAAGCGTCTCCTGGTCGTGGTCGCCACCGTTGTCGCCGGCGCCGTGCTGGTCGTGGGCGTTCGGCTGTTGGGCCCGGCGAGCGCCGGGTTCGCGTTCCTCGTCGTGTGGGCGCCGATGACCTGGCTCGGAACCGTGAGTCGCGTCTTCACGCCGCGATTGCCGCCACGCTGGCACTCGCTCCGTGGCTTCGAGTGCCACGGGCGGGTGTACGAGCTCGTCGGCGTGAGGCTCGTGAAGCGCCTTCTGCGCCGCGGCCCGATCGCCGTGTTCAACCGTGGGCTGCACCTCCCGGCGGAGCGGTCCCCGGAGCTCCTGGCGCAGCTCGACCAGCGGATGAAGGATGCCGAGGCGAGCCACGCCGTCCTGCTCGTCGCCATGCTCCCGGTCGTGGTGCACGCAGCGGCCCGAGGGTGGTGGCTCGCAGCGGCCTTGACGTTACTGTTCGACGTGCTCGTCAACGGCTACCCGGTCATGCTCCAGCGCTACAACCGGGCGATGCTGCGAGCGCGGTTCCCAGCCGGCATCGGGTTCCTGTCAGGGGGTGCCGCGTAGGATCCGTCCATGGATGCTGGAGCCGCCACACCTGACGACACGGCCCTTCACGGTCAACGTGGTCCGTCGGCCGGCCGGACGTCCACATCCACGTCCAACTTCGGGGTCGGCAAGCGCGAGGCACACGATGCCACCGCCTTCTACGCCCGGTTCGTCGAGCCCGAGATCTCCGACGACGACCACGTCTCCCCGCCGGTCGTGGTCGACCGCATCTGGCACGGCGACGCCAGGGCAATGGACGCCACCGGCAACATCGCTGACGGTTCCGTCGCCCTCGTCGTCACCTCGCCCCCGTACTTCGCCGGAAAGGCCTACGAGGAGGCGCTGGGCCAGGGCGGCATCCCGGCCGACTACCTCGAGTACCTGGGCATGCTCGAAGCCGTCTTCGCCGAATGCGTGCGCAAGCTGGAGCCCGGGGGCCGCATCGCGGTCAACGTGGCCAACCTCGGTCGCAAGCCGTACCGCTCCCTCTCCTCCGACGTCATCGGCATCCTCGAGGGTCTCGGCCTGCTCCTTCGGGGTGAGATCATCTGGCAGAAGAGCAAGGGGGCTGGCGGGTCCTGCGCGTGGGGCAGCTTCCAGCGTCCGGGCAACCCCGTCCTGCGCGACGTCACCGAGCGGGTCATCGTGGCCTCCAAGGGCCGTTTCGACCGCGCCGTCGACGCTCGCAAGCGGGCGAAGGGCGGGCTGCCCAGCCAAGGCTCGATGACGGTCGACGACTTCCTCGACGCCACCCTCGATGTCTGGGAGTTCGCCCCCGAGAGCGCCAAACGCGTGAACCACCCGGCGCCGTTCCCCGTCGAGCTGCCCAAGCGTCTCATCGACCTCTACACCTACGCCGGCGATCTCGTCCTCGACCCCTTCATGGGCGCCGGGTCCACCGCCGTCGCCGCCGTGCGCACGGGTCGCCACTACGTCGGCTTCGACACCGACGCCGTCTACATCGCGGGCGCCGAGGATCGCATCGCCGCCGAACGGGTCTCGGTGGAGGCGGGCCACGAAGCCATGGTCGCCGTTCCACCCGGCACGCTCGCCATCACGCCGGAGTCGGTCGCCGACCTCGTCATCGCCGGGGCGAAAGCCACCACCATCGCTGAGTGGCTCCTCCGCGCTGGTGGCTTCACCGACATCTCCGAGAAGGCGATGGTCCACGAGTGCGGCGTCAGGTTCGACTTCCGGGCCACCGGGGTAGACGCGTCGTCGTGGCTGGTGTCGGTGGCCGGCGGCTTCACTCCCTCCCCGACGGGTCTTCGCCGGTCCGACGTGCTCTGGCGGACCATCGGTCAAGCCGCCACGGTCCAGGGCTCGGGCCAGCGAGTCCTCGTCCTCACCACCGAGCTGCCTGTCGCCCGGTCGGCCCAGGCCAAGGCGCTCGGTGCCGTGCTGGGGACCACGATCGCCGACGCCATCGAGCTCACCGCCCCCGACACCGTCGACCGGCTCCGGGCACTGCACCGGGGCTGAGCGCCGGCATCGATGGCCGACGACAAGACCACCGTCACGGAACTGGCGACCGCACTCGGCTGCCTCGACTTCGGCACCGCCAGCTGGGCCGTCCTCCAGCGCCCGGCCGAGCTGCTGGTCAGCGACCAGACCTGGGAGCAGCTCGAGCGGGGGTTGCACGACCCACAGCTGCTGGCGCTCGCCGATGTCGCCTTCGCCAACGGGGCCGCCTTCGCCGGTCATCCCGAGGGGCTCGCCGGGCGCCGACCGACGCGCATCGAGTGGACCGGCGGCCACCGGCCCCCCGGTGACCAGGTGATACCGGCCGATCTACGAATCGACCGCGTCTATCTCGTCTCGTGCAAGTATTCGTCCCGGGTCCTCCACAACGCGGCGCCGTCTCGCGTCTTCGACCACCTCCTCGCCACCGGGGGCTACACGCGCAACGACTGGTACAGCACCGTGGCCCCACACGAGCACCGGCACCTCGCGCAGCAGGCCGCGCTCGCCGTCGGTTGCCCCTTCCCGGACTGCGATCCGGGCCTCGCCGGCGTCGTCGACCGCCGTCGGCTGCGGGATGCCCTGCGCCATGTCGGCCGACGCTGGCCCGCCGGGTGCGACGAGGCCTACGCCGCGCTGTGCCGGCAGGTCAGTGAAGTGTCCGCCGAGCGATGGAGGCGCGCTGCCTCGTCACCGGCCGCGCAGGAGGCGCTGCTCTGGCGCCTGCTGCGCCTGGCATCCGCCCCGTACTTCGTCGTGGGGTCGGCCGGTGCCGACGTGATGCGCCTGCGGATCGACACGCCGTGGGACTGGCGCCAAGCCTTCGAGCTGCGCCACCTCGACATCGAACCGGATTCGGCCGGCCAACCCCAGGTCCGCTGGCGCGCGCACCTCCGCGACCGCGAGGCGGATCTCGATCGCCGCATCGAGGGTCATGTGGAGATCCGCTGGAGCCATGGCCGCTTCGCTGCGCCACCGGAGGCGAAGGTCTACCTCGACACCCCGCATCACGACGTCGCGGGGTACGTCCCCCTTCGCTGAGGACTCCATCGTCGAGAGAACCGGGGTGTTCGTGGGCTGGCGATCGATCCGTCGGTCAGGCCGCGCCGAAGCGGTCGAGCACGTCCTGCAGGGTGGCGCTCGGCCGCATCGCGGCGTTCGCCAGCTCGGCCACCGGGAAGTAGTAGCCCCCGATGTCCATGGGCTGGCCCTGGACCTCGATCAGCTCCTGGTTGATCGTGTCCTCGTTCTCGACCAGGGCGGCATGCAGCGGCGCGAACCGCTCGGCCATCTCGGCGTCGGTGTCCTGCGTCGCCAACGCCTCGGCCCAGTAGAGGGCGAGGTAGTAGTGGC
>JBPPNA010000095.1:0-17219 GCA_051306355.1 Acidimicrobiales bacterium
GCCCACCACGGTTTCATCGCCGGGCAGGTACTGCTGGCGCCGCTCGACTTCATGATCCGCGAGCAGTACCTCCACGCTCGGGGCACCCTCAACCGGCTGCTCGATCTCGGCGTCGTGCCCGTCGTGAACGAGAACGACGCCATCGCCGACGACGAGATCCGCTTCGGTGACAACGACCGACTGGCCGCCCTCGTGGCCCACCTCATCCGAGCCGACCTGTTGGTCCTGCTCACCGACATGCCGGGCCTGCTCACCGCCGATCCCCGCTTCGATTCCTCGGCGTCGCTCATCGAGGAGATCATCGAGGTCGACCAGAGCCTCGAGTTGCTCGCCGGCGGCGCGGGAACGCTGCGGGGAAGCGGGGGAATGGCGTCGAAGCTGGCGGCGGCGAAGATCGCGGCGTGGTCCGGGGTTCGGGCAGTCATCGGCGCCGCCCACCGCGCCGACGTGCTGATCGACGCCGTCAACGGCACGTCCGGGGTGGGGACGGTCATCCACCCCCGTCATGACCGGCTCCCGGCCCGGAAGCTGTGGATCGCGTTCGCCGTCGGCGCATCGGGCACCGTGATCGTCGACGACGGCGCCAAGCGGGCCCTCATCGATCGAGGGGTGTCGCTGCTCCCCGCCGGTGTGGTGGAGATCAAGGGCGGCTTCGACGCCGACACCGCTGTCGAGGTCGCCGGCCCCGACGGCGCGGTCTTCGCCAAGGGACTGGTGCGATTCGACGCCGTCGGCCTGCGAGCGATCGCCGGGCTGCGGACCGGCGACCTCCCGGAGGGGAGCCCCCACGAGGTCATCCACCGAGACGACCTCGTCGTCCTCCCTTGAGACGACCTCAGGGTCGGCTTGATCGCCTACGACGTGGCTTCGCCCTGACCCGGGGCGGTCTGGGTCTCGCCCTCGGGCATGTCGGGGACCTCGGAGCCGGCGGACTCGCCGCTGATCGCCGGGGTCTCGCCCGCCGCTCCGGTGGCCGTCTCGTCCGGGGCGATGCCGAGCTGGGCCTTGATCTCGGCCAGGCGACCCTGGGCCTCGACGTTCATGGCGGCTTGCTCGACCTCGAGCATGCGGCCATCGACCGAAGATCCCTGCAGTTCCTGCATGCCCTTCGCCTTGGCGTAGCGGGCCTCGACCTTCGTGCGGACCTCCTCGAGTGAGGGGACGTCCTCACCGACGGCAGCGGAGAGCTGTGCCATGGCGGTGTTCATCTCCTCCTGCATGTTGGCCTGGTCGATCTTGCCCAGGAGCGCCTGACGCTCCGACAGCTTCTTCTGGAGCGCAGCGGCGTTCTGCTGTACGGCCGTCTTGGCCTGCCCCGCGGCCTCGGCAGCCTGGAAGTGGAGGGCCTTCAGGTCCTCGACCTCGCTCTCGAGGGTGATCATGCGGTTGGCGAAGGACTCGGCGGCCGTCGTGTACTCGGTGGCCTTGGCCGTATCGCCCGACTTGGTGGCCTGGTCGGCCATCAACACCGCCTGGCGAGCGTTGGCCCCCACCTTCTCGAGCTCTTCCATGACCCGGTTGAGGCGCATCTCGGTCTGCTTCTGGTTGGCGATGACGTTGGCCGCCTGCTGGGTCAGCCGCTTGTGCTGCTCGTGGGCCTCGCTGATCGCCTGTTCCAGCTGGACCTTCGGGTCGGCTCGCTCGTTGAACGACCCGCTCATGCGGGCAACCGTGTACTTCCACCAGCGCTTCAGGACCTTGATCATGCTGCGATGGTAGAACACGTGTGGCTGCGCCGGTCGTGTGGCTGCGGCCACTCGCCCGTCACGCTCGTCCGGCGATCTGGTCGCGCAGCCGCAGGCCGACCCCGGACGTGAGGAACAGGTATGCCACCCCTGCAGCCGCGAACACGGGCCCGGCCTCCAGCAGCGGTGGGAGATCGCCGATCATCAGGGCGACCACCCGCCCCACGGCGCCCGCGACGGCCGCCATGGTGAGCAGCTCCGGGAGCCGGCCGCCGCCGAGCGCGATGTGACCGATCCGCCACGAGAGCGCCTTCCGTAGCAACAGGAACTCCGTCCATGCCGCCGCCGCAGAGCCCAGAGCGATGCCGACGACGCCGAGGTGGAGGAATCCAGCGCCGGCGGTGGCCGCCGTCTCGGACTGGATGCTGGTGCCCACGACCACGAAGCCGTCGAACCAGAACATCGAGGCCACCGCAGCGCCGGTGCCCACGAGGACGCGGACGAGCGCGATGCGCGCCGGGGTGCGCGGGTCGTCGAGGGAGTACAGCGTGTTCTGCAGCAGGCGGGACGCAGTGGTGGCGATGAGGCCCAGGGCATAGGCGCTCAGGGCCAGCCAGACCAGACGCGTGTCGCTCGGCCCCCACCGGCCTCGCTCGAACAGTGCGCCGACCAGCAACTCCCCGATGGCGATGTAGAGCACGGCGGTGGGGACGACGAAGTACGCCACCCGGACCAGACTCCGTTCGATCCGAGCCCGGACTGCGCCGGGTGCCTGCGTTCCCAGCCGAGACAGCTCGGGGAGCTCGGAGGCGGCGATGCTCATGCCGAAGAGCGAGACCGGCAGGAGGTAGAGGAACTGGGCCGAGGCGTTGGCGGCGAGCGCACCCGTCACCAGCAGGCTGGCGAGGAAGAGATCGATGTAGCCCGACAGCTGCACGACACCGCGCCCGAACACCACCGGGCCGAGCCGGCTGATGCTGTCGCGCACCGTCTTGCGGCGACGGTCGAGGCTGAGCTTGAGGTCGGGGACGAGGGAACGCACGGTCGGGAGCTGCACGACGAACTGGGCCAGGCCACCGAGGACGACGCCCCACGCCAGCGCATTGGCCAACGACCGCTCGGTGCTCCCCCCGATGGCGACGACCGCCACCACGACGATCTGGGCCGCATTCCACAGCACGGGCGCCACATACGAGAGGAAGAAGCGCCGGTGCGAGTTGAGGATGGCCAGGCACCACGCCGAGAGCACCAGGAGGCCGATGCCGGGGAACATGATCCGCACGAGCTGGACGGTCAGGTCGAGCTTGTCGGGATCGTCTCGGAAGCCCGGGGTGAGCACGATGGTGATGGGCCGGGCCGCCACCATGCCCACGAGCACCAGGATCGATGTCGCCGCGGCGAGGAGGCCGGCGACCGCACCCGCGGTGCGTCCGGCCTCCTCCTCGTCGTCCTTGTCCACCAGCCGGGCGTACACGGGGATGAACGACGCCGACAGCACGCCTTCCCCGAGCAGGTTCTGCAACAGGTTCGGGATGCGCAGGGCAGCTCGGAACGCGTCGGCAGAGACACCGAGCCCCAGGAATCCGGCTGTCACCACCTCCCGCAGGAGGCCGGAGAGGCGCGAGAGGAGGATGCCGGCGCCGACCTGGGCCGCGCCCGACGATGGTGCGTCTGGGTCCTCGGCGACCGTGCCGGTCATGCGTCGGCCTCGGGAACGGGGGTCCCGGGCAGCGAGACGTCCGACTCGGTGAGCTCGGTGAGATCCGCATCGGTCGGGGAATCGATCCCGACGACGCGCGAGGCCTGTCGGGCCACGGCGGCCTCGAAGAGGTTGCGCGACACGCGGCCGTTGCCGAAGCCCTTGTCGCGGACCAGGGCGTCGAGACGGTCGCGGACCACGGCGACCGCCGCGTCGGTGGGGATGTAGCCGCCGTGGTCGCATCGCATGCGGAAGATGGCGACGAGCTCGTCCGTGCTGTAGTCCGGGAAGTGGATGGTCTTGGGGAACCGCGATCGCAGGCCAGGGTTGGCCGACACGAGCTGGTCCATCTCGTCGGGGTACCCGGCCATGACCACCACGATCCGATCGCGGCGGTCCTCGACCAGCTTCACGATGGTGTCGATCGCCTCCCGGCCGAAGTCGGACTCGCTGCCGCGCACCAACGAGTAGGCCTCATCGATGAGGAGCACGCCCTCGTCGGCAGCATCGAAGGCCGCCACGACCTTCGGCGCGGTCTGACCGACGAAACCGGCGACCAGACCGGAGCGGTCGACCTCGACGAGATGGCCCCGCGCCACCACCCCCAGGGAGCGGTAGATCTCGGCGATCAACCGCGCCACGGTGGTCTTGCCCGTACCGGGGTTCCCGGAGAAGACGAGATGGCGTGACTGGTCGAGCACGGGGAGGCCCCGCTCGGCTCGCAGCAGCTGGACCCGGGTGAGGTCTGCGACCAGCTTCACCTCGGCCTTGACGTCGTCGAGGCCGATGAGGGCGTCCAACTCGGCGAGCACCTCGTCGACGGGTCGGGCCGGTGGGAGCGGTTCGTCGTCGTTGGCGGCGCCGGCAGCCGTCGCCACAGGTGGTGCTCCGGCGTCGTGGGCCGCCTGCTGGCGGTCGACGCGGCGGACCTCGGCGATGCGATCGAGGATCCGTCCCCGAAAGGCCTCGATGGCGGCGAGCTCCATGGGCGAGGCCAGTTGATCGAGGCTGGCGATGGCGAAGCCGATCGCCAGGGCCCGGTCGTAGTAGAGGCTGGCGAGCCCGGTCCCGTCGCGCCCGTCGGCGGCGAGGAGGAGTTCGACCAGTTCCGACGGCGTGTCCAGGAAACTGCGGCGTCCGGTCACCAACCGGGCGCTGCGCACGTCGGCCGGCGTCGCTTTGGCGAGGGAGCCGCCGAATCGGGGTCCGAACGTGGTGACGAAGGCCCACAGCTCGGCGTCGGTGTGCAACCCGTCGCAGTCGATGAAGGCGGCGGCCAGGTTGTACGCCTCCACCTGGACGTCGGCCTCGACCCTCGCCCCGTCGACGCCGGAGACGGGCCCGGCCAGGTCGCGGACACGCGGGCCGAGCGCGTCGCAGAACGCGGCGACGGCGTCGTCGAGCACGGGGTCGGTCTCCACGGCGGTGAGTCTGCCCCACGCGCGGGGCGGTCCCTGGGGACGGCCCCGCATGGGGATGGTGCCCCTCCGGACCCCGCCGCCGCCCCTCCTAGACTTCGGACATGGCCGCTACCTCCATCGCCGACCTCGGCGTCCGCGCCAAGGCGGCCGCCCGCATCCTCGCCACGGCGTCGACCGAGGCGAAGAACTCGGCGCTGCACGGCGCCGCCGATCTGTTGGAGCACCGGTCCGGCGACATCGTGGCCGCCAACGCCGTGGATCTGGCTCGCGAGGAGACCAACGGCATGGCCCAGGGTCTCCTCGACCGGTTGCGGTTGGACGAGGACCGCGTGGGATCGATGGCCGGTGGTCTGCGGCAGGTCGCAGCACTGCCCGACCCGGTCGGCGAGATCACCGAGGGGTGGACCCGGCCCAACGGGCTGCGCATCCACAAGGTGCGGGTGCCGCTGGGCGTGGTCGCCATCATCTACGAATCGCGCCCGAACGTCACGAGCGACGCCTTCGGTCTGTGCCTGAAGTCGGGCAACACCGCGTTCCTCCGCGGTTCGTCGGCCGCCATCGAGTCCAACACCGCCATCGCCGGCGTGCTGCGGGAGGGTCTGGCCGAGTCCGGCCTCCCCGAAGACGGTCTCGTCCTCGTCGACGACGTCAGCCGGGAGGCGGCGGTCGAGTTCATGCAGCTCCGCGGCCTCGTCGACTGCCTCATCCCGCGAGGCGGCGCGTCGCTGATCCGGTCGATACTGGACAATGCCACCGTGCCCTTCGTGATCGACGGCGACGGCAACTGCCATGTCTACGTCGACGCGGCCGCAGACCTCGACATGGCCGAGCGCATCGTGGTGAACGCCAAGACCCAGCGTCCGAGCGTCTGCAACGCAGCCGAGAAGCTGCTCGTGCACGCCGGCGTGGCCGAGACGTTCGTGCCCCGGATCGCGGCGGCGTTGGACGGGGTCGACCTGGTGGGTGACGACCGTGTCCGTCAACTCGTGCCCTCGATCGGGGTCGCCACGGCAGAGGACTGGGACACCGAGTACCTCGACCTCCGGTTGGCGATCGGTGTGGTCGATTCGCTCGACGATGCCGTGGACCACATCGCCCGTCACGGCTCGGGTCACTCCGAGGCGATCGTCACCGGTGACCTTGCGGCCGCCGACCGCTTCACCACCGAGGTCGACGCGGCGGCCGTGGTCGTCAACGCATCGACCCGGTTCGTCGACGGCGAGGAGTTCGGGTTCGGTGCGGAGATCGGGATCTCCACGCAGAAGCTCCACGCCAGGGGTCCGATGGGACTCCGCCAGCTCACCACGGAGAAGTTCGTGGTGCGCGGCACGGGCCAGGTGCGGGGGTAGGTCGCGTTCTTCGATCGCGACGTCGCCGAGGAGCTCCTCGACCTCGTGGACGATCGTCCGGGCGACGCCGACGAAGACCTGCTCGACGCGGCGACCGCGGCCCTTGCGTCGGCGAACGGCGGGCTGCCCCCCGAAGCACAGCAGGCCGTCGCCAAGGGTGAAGGCATCGCCGTCGGTTTGGAACCGGCCGAGGTGCAGTCGCTCACCGTCCTGATCGAGAAGAACGCCGAATCGGACCGCACCACGCTCCGCTCCGTGGGTCAGACGCTGAAGTCCAAGCTCCGCGCCGCCGCCAAGAAGGCTCGCCGGAAGTAGGTGACTCTTCGGGGGGTTTGCGTTGACCGGTCGGTCAAGTCGCCGGTTAGGGTCGCGAGATGACCGAATTCCGCTTCGAGTCCGTTCCCAGCGTCCGCGAGTCGCTGAGGTCCGTCAACTACCTCTCGGACGAGGGCATCGCCGGGGTCGTCTACCTCGCCGACCGCTTGGGCAAGCCGATCCTCGTCGAGGGTCCGGCGGGAACGGGCAAGACCCAGCTGGCCAAGTCGGTCGCAGAGATGTCCGGTGCCCGGCTGATCCGTCTGCAGTGCTACGAAGGGCTGGACGAGTCCAAGGCGCTCTACGAGTGGAACTACAAGAAGCAGTTGCTGCGCATCCAGGCCGCTGGCCATGACGAGAGCGACGACTGGGACGATCTGTCGGGAGACATCTTCTCCGACGATTTCCTCCTCACCCGACCGCTGCTCGAGGCCATCACCGCCGACGATCCCGTCGTGCTCCTGATCGACGAGGTCGACCGGGTGGAGGTCGAGACCGAGGCCCTGCTCCTCGAGATCCTCTCCGACTACACCGTGTCGATCCCGGAGCTGGGCACCATCGAGGCCAAGCAGATCCCCATGGTGTTCCTCACCTCCAACAACACCCGGGAGCTGTCGGAGGCGCTCAAGCGTCGGTGCCTCTACCTCCACGTCGACTACCCGGACCTCGAGCGCGAGAAGGAGATCGTCCTCAACAAGGTCCCCGAGATCACCCAGTCGCTCGCCGATCAGGTGGCCCGCATCGTCCGCTCGATCCGCAACCTCGAGCTCAAGAAGGCGCCGTCGGTGTCCGAGACGCTGGATTGGGCCCGCACCCTGCTGCTGCTCGGTGTGAGCCAGGTCGACGCCGAGACGGCCCGCAGCACCATCAACATCCTGCTCAAGTACCAGTCCGACATCACCAAGGCGCTGCGCGAGCTCGAGGACACCAAGTCCGACATGCACGCCGACGCCAGCGCGACCTGAGCGGGCTGTGACCGGCCGGGACGAGGTCCTCGAGCTCACCGCATCGCAGCCGGAGCGTCGCCTCGGCCCCGGTGAGGTGCTCTTCGAGCGGGGTGACGGCGACGAGCACTCGATCGCCGTGCTCGTGGAGGGCCATCTGCAGGTCGAGCTCGACGGTGCGGCACTCTCGCAGATCACCGTTCCCGGCGCGTTCGTCGGCGAGATCAGCGCACTGCTCGGAGCGGAGCGGACCGCCTCGGTCGTGGCCGTGGCGCCGACCACGGTTCGGATGATCGGCGATCCCGCCGGGTTCTTCGAGACCAATCCCCGGCTCGCGCTCGAGGTGGCTCGGCAGCTGGCCGGACGACTCCAGCGACTCCTCGCCTACCTGCGCGACGTCCGGTCCCAGTACGCGGACGTCGACGGGACCTTGTCGGTGGTCGACTCGGTGCTCGGGGAACTCGCCTCCCGCCCCGCGATCGACATCGAGCCCGGGTCGGTCCGGGCTGCGGACTACGACGGCTGAGCGGTCAGGTCGCCGGGGGGATCGACCAGCGACAACGTCCCGGACCCCTGGGCCGACCACCAGGCTGCGGTGCCGGCATCGAGGTCGAAGCGAACGTGGGCCGGGATGTTGCCCGGCTGGTGGCCGCTGTTGAACAGCCAGGTGCCATCGCGATGCTCGGCCCACGCGCCGCCTTCGACGTAGGGCGACTGGTGGATGTGGCCGCAGAGCACCAGGTCCGGCTGGTGACGGGCGAGCAGCCGGGGTAGCTCGGGGTCGCCGAAGTGCTTCGATCCGGTCCACGACAGCGGGCCCTCCGGCGGGCCGTGGTACGCCCACAACCAGCGTCCTCCGTCGCGCCGTGCGGCAGCGTCTTCCAACCCGGCTTCGAGTCGGGCCAGGGTCTCGGGCCCCTCCCACCAGGCGCAGGAGGTGACGAGCCAGTCGCCGAGGACGGTCGAGTCGCCGTCGACCACCACACCGGCGGCGCGCGCTTCGGTCACCCACTGCGTCGCCTTCTCCCCACTCGGGGTCTGATGGTCGAGGTCGTGGTTCCCCGAACACACCACCGTGGTGGCCTGGATCGCCATCCGGGCCAGGTACTCGAGCACCACGGTGATCTGGGCATCGAGCGGCACGGCCGAGCCGACGTCGAGGAGGTCGCCCGCGATGACCACCAGGTCGTGCTCGTCGGTCTGGCCCAGGACCCAGTCCAGCTTGCGCAGGTCGTAGTGCAGGTCCGAGACGAGGAGGGCGTGCACGTCCGGATTCTGCCAGCTGGCAGGCACAACACGTTGACCGGGCGGTCAAGGGACCCAGTACCCTCGGGACGTGGTGCCTGCTGACCAGACCGAGACGCATGCCGAGGACGAGACTCGTCCCGAGTCGGGCGCATCCGGCCGGAGCGAGGCAGAGCCCTCCGGCCGGAGCGAGGCAGAGCCCTCCAGCCGGAGCGAGGCAGAACTCGGCGCCGGTGAGGCGATCAACGAGCTCCTCGCCGGGTTCATGCAGGAGTTGCGGGCCGCGGGGCTGCCGGTTTCGCTGACCGAGAACCTCGACGCCATGGAGGCGGTCAAGCACATCCCACTCGAGGATCGGGAGGCGTTCAAGTACGCCCTGGCCGCGACGTTGGTGAAGAACAACTCGCACTGGAAGGCCTTCGAGACGGTCTTCGAGGTGTACTTCTCCTACCGCGGCCCCCAATACGACATCGATCCCGACTCCGACCTCGCTGCCGCGCTCGACGAGCTCATGGAGCAGCTCCAGGGCGATCAGGGCGAAGAGGGCGACCAGGGCAGCGGTGGCGGTGCCATGGACTCCATGACACCCGAAGAGATCGCCCAGATGCTGATGAAGGCCCTCCAGCAGGGCGACCAGGCCATGATGCGCGCCGTGGCCCGGCAGTCGGTCAAACGCTTCGCCGGGATGGAGCCGGGCCGGCCGGTCGGCGGCACCTACTACCTGTACCGCACCCTGCGGCACCTCGACCTCGATGGCGTGCTCGACCAACTCATGGATCAGGCCCGGCAGGACTCTCCCGATCCGCTGACGCAGCTCGAGGAGCGACTCGAGCAGGACGAGTACCAGACCCGGATCGAGAAGTTGAAGCAGGAGATCGAATCCGAGATCCGCCGTCGACTGGTTGCCGACCGGGGCGTGGAGGCCATGGCCCGGACGCTGCGCAAGCCGCTCCCGGAAGACATCGACTTCATGCACGCCTCCCGGGAGGAGATGGCGTCGTTGCGCAAGGCGATCTATCCGCTCACCCGCAAACTGGCTGTCCGGCTGGCCCGCAAGCGTCGCCACGGTCGCAAGGGACCGCTCGACTTCCGCAACACGATCCGTCACTCGCTCAGCTACGGGGGCGTGCCGGCCGAGCCCAAGTTCCGCTACCCGCGGCCCGCCAAGCCGGAGATCTTCGTCGTGGCCGACATCTCGGGTTCTGTGGCCAGCTTCGCCCGGTTCACCCTCCACCTCGTCTACGCCATCCAGGGGCAGTTCTCGAAGGTCCGGGCCTTTGTCTTCATCGACGGCATCGACGAGGTGACGCGCCTCTTCGAGGGGGTCGAAGACATCGCCGAGGCGGTGCACCGCGTCAACACCGAGGCCGACGTCGTGTGGGTCGACGGGCACTCCGACTACGGCCACGCATTCGAGGTGTTCTGGGGCACCTACGGCAAGGACATCGGGCCCAAGACAACGGTGCTCCTGCTGGGTGACGCCCGGAACAACTACCACGCCTCGCAGTCATGGGTGGTCAAGGAGATGCAGCACCGAGCCCGACACGTGTACTGGCTGAACCCGGAGCCGAAGTCGTACTGGGACACCGGCGACTCCATCATCGGCGAGTACGCCGGGTACACCGACGGCGTCTTCGAGTGCCGCAACCTGCGCCAGCTCGAACGGTTCGTCGACATCCTCGAATAGGCACGAGCCGAGAAGTATTGTCTCGAAACTGTGACGAACTGGCTGCAGTCTGTTACCGTTTCGCAACACTGCTGGGCGGAACAACCTTCCGTCCTCGCTCGTACCCACGACCCCGGGCCGTCCGCCGCAGCGGATCGGCCCGAAGAGATCGCTCGCACCATGGCTTTTCGTCTCCACCAAATCTTCCGGTCGCTGCTCGTCGCCGTGCTCGTGTTGGCCGCAGTTGCCGTTCCCGCAGCGGCCCGCGCCGACACAAAATCGCAGCGCGACGAGGTGCAGCAGAAGCGGGCGGCGGTCGCCGCCGACATCGACACGCTGCGCGCCACCAATGAAGAGGTGGAGGCGGCCCTGCGGACCCTGTCGAGCAACGTCGACGCCCAGAGGGCCGAACTGCGCGACGCCGAGCGTCGATCCGCCGAGGCCGAAGCAGCGCTGGCCGCGGCGACGGCCGAGGTCGAGGCCAAGGTGGGCGAGATCGCCGAGCTCGACGAAGCCGTCAAGGAACTGGCCATCGCCGCCTACATCCAGCCGCCCTCGTCTGCCGGCCTGATCGACTCCCTCGCCGCGGACAACATCGGCGAGGCGGAGTTGAAGCGGTCGCTCCTCGAGGCCAAGTCATCGAACCAGCTCGACGTTCTCGACCAGCTCGAGCGGGCTCGTGAGGACCTCGAGACGGCTCGCGCCGCTGCAGCCGACGCCACCGTCGTGGCCCAGAACAACCGGGAAGCCGTATCGACCCAGCTGAATGAGGTCACCCAGGCCCGGGACCAGCAGGCCCAGGTCGTGGCCGACGTCGAGGCGCGGCTCGACCGTCAGCTCGCCGAGGCCCAGGGCCTCGCCGAGCTCGATGCGCAGCTGTCCGAGAAGCTCCAGCTCGAGCAAGCTTCCCTCGCCGCGCAGCTCGCCAAGCAGCGTGCTGCAGACCAAGCGGCCCAGGCCCGTTCCGCAGCGGCCGCCCCACGCGCATCGTCCCGTGGCGGTGGCGGCGGCGGCAGTGGTGGCGGTGGCGGTCGCAGCACGACGATCGCCATCACCGGCTCCGGCAGCATCGTGTCGGTGCGCGGCATCCGCGTCCACCGCAGCATCGCCGGCCAGCTCGCCAGTCTCCTGTCCGCAGCTGAGGCCGGCGGCATCTCGATGTCGGGTGGCGGCTACCGCGACCCCGCCGGCCAGATCGCCGTGCGTCGCAACAACTGCGGCACCAGCAACTACGCCGTGTACCAGATGCCGGCCAGCAGCTGCTCACCTCCCACCGCCCGGCCAGGCCAGTCCATGCACGAGCAGGGCCTCGCCGTCGACTTCACCTATGGCGGCCGGACCATCAACTCCCGGTCGTCTCCGGCGTTCCGTTGGATGGCCGCCAACGCGGCCAGCTACGGGTTCTACAACCTGCCCAGCGAGCCGTGGCACTGGAGCGTTAATGGTAATTAGGTTGTCGCTAGTCTGAGGCCTCGAGTTCTGACACAACGCCGTCGGCGCAACACGTAGCAATGCCCGACGAGCCCGCCAGGGCCTACGAGTTCACGTGGATGCCGCACTCGGTCTTGGATCGGCCCGCCCAGCGTCCTGCACGGGGGTCGTCGCCGGGGGCGACGGGTGAGGTGCAGGGCATGCAACCGATCGAGGGGTAGCCCTGATCGAGGAGGGGGTTGTAGGGCACGTCGTGCTCGACGATGTAGGTCTCGACGTCGAGATCGGTCCAGGCTGAGATCGGGTTGATCTTGACCAGGCCACGAAGGTCGCGGCCCACGATCAAGGCGCTGGACCGAGTGTCGGCCTCGCCGCGCCGGAGTCCGCTCATCCATGCCGCCTTGCCGGCGAGGGCCCGCTCCAACTGCTGCACCTTCAGCGCTGAGCAGCAGTTGTCCGGATCGGTCCTCCACAGCAGCTCGGTGTTCTCCGGCGCCGTCATGATCTTCATGTTCAGGCCGTAGCGCCGGCGCACCATCTCGACCGTGTCGAGGGTCTCCTGGAAGTGGTAGCCGGTGTCGATGAAGACGACCTCGATGGCCGGGTCGGCCTGTACGGCGAGGTCGATGAGGACAGCATCGGTCATCGACGCCGTCAGGCACAGGTGGGGGCCGAAGGCGTCGACGGCCCAGGCGATGATCTTGGAGGCGGGGGCGTGCTCGAACTCGGTGTTCAGCTCGAGCAGCTCGTCGTCGGTGTAGGCATGGCGCAGGCTGGGCAGCGGCACGGTGACTGGCATCGGGAGGACTCTTCCGGGTTCGGGGGCGATCGGGGGCGGCGGAGCGCTCAGGTGGCGCACTCCGATTCGCCGATCTCCTTCACGTAGGGCCCGGTCTCGCCGTAGTCGACGTAGAACTCCGGGTCCTCCTCGTGGGTGGGGAACACGTCGAGCTCGGCGAGGGTGTCGCCGACTGCCTTGGCACCGCCGCTGCGATCGAGCCACGTCCGGAAGTCCTCGCCGGCCTGTCGCTCACCGGCGAAGCGTCCCACGACTCGGACGGCGGCCTCGGGGGCGTTCTTGGCCGGCAGGCGCAACGCCTTCTCGCCGAAGTGGATCTTCTACTGGCCGACGTAGCCACCGAGCAGCATCTGGTACCCGGGAGCGGCTCGACCGTGGGCCCGCCTCTCCGCACCGAAAAAGCCGATGTCGGCGATGTGGTGCTGACCGCACGAGTTGGTGCACCCGGAGATGTTCGTCCGGATGCCCCCCACTTCGGCGAGACCGGCAGCATCGAGGGCATCGCCGATGGCGTCAGCCAGGCCGCGTGACTGGGTGACGGCGAGGTTGCAGGTGTCGGCGCCGGGGCAGGCGACGACGTCGCGGGACAGTTCGGCGCCCGGCTGGGCCATGTCGATGACGGACAGGCGGTCGAACAGGACGGGAAGCTGCTCGTCGGTCAGGGCGCGGAAGACGAGGTTCTGGCGATTGGTCACGCGAACCTCGGCCCGCAGCTCGCGCTGGATGCTGGCCAGGGCGCGAAACTGCTCGGCGGTGATGTCGCCGAGACGCGCCCAGGCGTAGGCCGAGACCGTGCCCTTGGCGTTGCCCCGGACCACGTTGGCGTCTTCCCACTGCTCGTAGGCGCCCCTCCTCCGCAGCGTGACCGGGATGCCCTGCCCCACGGGGGTGGGCGCCACGCCGGCAGCGGTCCCGGCGGGGGAGTCGCCCCACTTGTCGACGATCTCGGGAACACCGCCGGGCCAGCTGGAGGAGGCAATGAGGAAGGCGCGCTCCTTGAGCACGCGCTCCTGCACCTCGTCCCAGCCCATGGTGTCGATGAGCCACTTCATCCGGGCTCGCAGCTTGTTGTCTCGGTTGCCGTGGTTCGAGAACACGCGCAGGACGGCCTCGAGCGTGGCGAGCAGCTCGTCCCGGGGGGTGAACTCCTCGAGCGCGAGAGCGGGGTGGGGGTTCGCCCCGAGGCCGCCGGCGACGAACACGCGGAAACCCGCCTCGAGCGTTCCATCCTCCCGTGGCCGACTCACGGCGATGACGCCGCAGTCGTTGAACATCGCTTGGCCGCAGTCGGTGTCGCAACCCGAGAAGTTGATCTTGAACTTGCGGGGGAGGCGCTGCACGAGTGGATTGCGCAGGAAGTGCCGGTTGGCGGCCTCGGCCCAGGCGCTGATGTCGAGCACCTCGTAGGGGCAGGCGCCGGCGAGGTGACAGCCCTGGACGTTGCGGTTCGTGTCGCCGCAGGCTTCACGGCTGGTCATGCCGACGGTGGCCAGATCGCGCATGAGGTCGGGGATGCGCTCCAGCTGGACGAAGTGGAACTGGATGTTCTGGCGGGTGGTGATGTGGCCCCAGCCCCGGCTGTAGGTCTCGGCGATGTGGCCCATCATCTCGAGTTGCTCGGGCGCCATGCTCCCGTAGGGAATGCGCACCCGGACCATCTGGTCCCGGCCACCCTGGCGTTGGCCGTAGATGCCGTTGGTCAGCCGGAAAACCCGGAAGGCGTCCTCGGCGAGGTCGCCGGACAGGTACTCGGCCAGGACGGTCTCGAACTTGGCGATGTCGGCGGCCTGGTCGGGATCGAGGACGATCTCGTGGCTCTGCATGGGTCCCTCACGGATGCGATCGATACCTGACCGTGGTGGTCAGCTTTCAGTCGGTCAGTGTGTCAAACCCGACCGAACAGATCAACATTCCCGATGGACCGGACTTTGTCCCGTCTTTGTCAGCTGCGGAGGAGCTCGGCGACCCGGAAGGCGAGATCGACCGACTGACGGCCGTTGAGCCGCGGATCGCACATCGTCTCGTACCGGTCGGGGAGGTCAGCGTCGGAGATCTCCTCGGCGCCGCCCAGGCATTCGGTGACGTCATCGCCGGTGAGCTCGACGTGGATCCCGCCCGGCCAGGTGCCCTCGGCGCGATGGGCGAGGAAGAAGCCGGCCACCTCTCGGACCACGTCTTCGAAGTGCCGGGTCTTCTTGCCGGATTCGGACGTGAACGTGTTGCCGTGCATGGGATCGCACGCCCACACGACGGGATGGCCGGCGTCGCGGACCGCGGCGAGCAGCGGGGGGAGGAGGTCGCCGATGTTGTCGGCGCCCATGCGCGACACCAGCGTGAGCCGTCCGGGGACGCGCTCGGGGTTCAGCACCTCGCAGAGTCCGAGCACCTCCTCCGGGGTGGCTGTCGGGCCCAGCTTGCACCCGAGTGGGTTGCCGACGCCGCTGAGGAACTCCACGTGGGCCCCGTCGAGATGGCGGGTCCGTTCGCCGATCCAGAGCATGTGGGCCGAACAGTCGTACCACTCGCCCGTGAGCGAGTCCTGGCGGGTCAGGGCCTCCTCGTACCCGAGGAGCAGTGCCTCGTGGGAGGTGAAGAAGTCGACCTCGTGCAGGTTGGGCGTGTCCTCGGTGTCGATGCCACAAGCCCGCATGAAGCGCAGCGACCGCTCGATGTCGTCGGCCACCTGCTCGTAGCGCTGCCCCTCGTTGGACGAGGCCACGAACTCCTGGTTCCAGGCGTGGACTCGGGTGAGGTCGGCGAACCCCCCCTTGGTGAAGGCCCGCAACAGGTTCAAGGTGGAGGCCGACTGGTGGTACGCCTGCAGGAGGCGCTCGGGGTCGGCTTGGCGCTCACCCTCGGTGAACCCCACGTCGTTCACGATGTGGCCCCGGAACGACGGTAGCTCGAGTCCGTCGACGGTCTCGGTGGGGCTCGACCGGGGCTTGGCGAACTGCCCGGCGATACGGCCCACCTTCAAGGTGGGCACCCCGGAGGAGTAGGTGAGGACCACGGCCATCTGGAGGATGACCTTGAGCTTGTCTCGGATTGCGTCGGCCGAGAACCCGTCGAAGGACTCGGCGCAGTCACCTGCCTGGAGCAGGAACGCCTCACCGTTCGCCACCTGCCCCAACTGGGTGGTCAGGTCACGGGCCTCGCCAGCGAAGACGAGTGGCGGGAACGAGGCGAGATGCTTCAGGACCGCGTCGAGACGGGCCTCGTCGGGCCAGACCGGTTGCTGCTCGGCCGCCTTGGTCCGCCAGGAATCCGGCGTCCAGGAGCCTGCGGTGGTGCTCATCGGTGTTCAGCCTCGCGCACGTCGGCGCAAGGGCCCGAATGGGTTCAGGCCGCGCCGCGGGCGCCGGCTTCTTCGCGAACGGTGCCCACGGCCCGCTTCACGAGACGACGGGCGGCTTCGGCGGTCACGCCGAGCTCCTCGCCGACCTCCCGGTAGCTGCGGGTCCGTCCGTCGTTGAGGCCGAAGCGCTGCTCGACGGCGTACCGGGCGCGGGGCTCGAGCACGTCGAGGAGACCGGTGACGAACTCGTCCTCGGCCCGAGCCATCGTGAGGTGCTCGGGGCCCGGCTTGGAATCGGCGAGTAGATCGACCAGCTCGGACCCGTCGGGGTCGTCGCCGACCGTGCGGTCGAGCGAGGTCGGCGTGGTGAGCCGGTGGAGACGAGCATGCTCGTCGTCGAGGTCGGTGCCTTCGCCTGATGCATGACGCAGGGCCGCCCGCAGGCTGGCCGAGCGGTCGCCCGGGAGGCGCACCAGCGAGGCCTTCTGGTCGAGTGCCCGGCCGATGGCCTGGCGGATCCAGAAGGTGGCGTAGGTCGAGAACTTGAAGCCCTTGCGCCAGTCGAACTTGTCGACGGCGTGCTCGAGACCGAGGTTTCCCTCCTGGATCAGGTCCAGGAGCTCCATCGAGGGGGGCAGGGGGTAGCGGCGGGCGATCGACACCACGAGGCGCAGGTTGGCCCGGATGAAGCGGTCCTTGGCCGCCGCAGCGTCGGCGATGGCACGACGCTCCTCGCGGGTCTTCTTGTCACCCGCATCCAGGCGCTCCTGGGCCTCGCGGCCCTTCTCGATGATCTGGGAGAGCTCGCGCTCCTCTTCGGCGGTGAGGAGGGGCACCATCCCGATCTCGTTCAGATACTGTCCAACAGAGTCGCTCATGACACTCGTTCCAACGACGGTTGCAGGTGGGGGATTCCGACCGGTCCCGTGACTCCGGTCACGGCTGGCTCGAGGGGGATCGAGCCATGTCGGTCATCGGTACCCAACGGATGTGACCCGGAGAACATTCCGGCCACCCGTCGAGCGGCGCGAGGACGGTGGGTCGTGGGACGAGTGTGGCCGTCGCAGCAGCGCGGCAGCGGTCGAATATCGTCGCCCGGATGGCAGCGGGCGAACGGATCGGGGTGTTCGGGGGCACGTTCGACCCGCCCCACGTCGGGCACCTCGTCACGGCCGTCAACGTCCGCCACGCCCTCGACCTCGATCGGCTCCTGCTCGTCGTGGCCAACGAGCCGTGGCAGAAGGTCGGCAGCCGCCCCATCTCGGCGGCCGCGGACCGGCTCGCCATGGTGGAGGCCGCCGTGGCGGGGGTCTCGGGCCTGGAGGCCTGTGCGATCGAGATCGAGCGCGGCGGGCCGAGCTTCACCGCCG
>JBPPNA010000135.1:0-4172 GCA_051306355.1 Acidimicrobiales bacterium
CCACCGCCGAAGATCGCCATGCGGGGCGGCAGCTCGGGCAGGCGCATGACCGTGTCGGACGTGTGGTAGCCGACGTCGTCCAGGCCGGGCACGTCGGGGACGTACGGGCGGGCGCCGGCGGCCAGCACGAAGCGGTCCCCGTGGATCTGCTCGCCGTCCACCTCGAGCACCTTGTGGTCGACGAACGCGCCGTTGCCCCGGAACACGGTGATGTTGTCGCAGTCCTCCACGCGGTAGCGCTCGCCGCCGGCGGCGATGGGGTCGATCCGCCCGAAGACGCGGTCGACGATGTCGCTCCAGTCGACGCCGTCGAGGGTGGCGCGGACCTGGTAGCGGGCCGATTCGCGCACGTGCAGCGCGACGTCGGCGGCGTACACGAACATCTTCGACGGGATGCACCCCCGGTTGAGGCAGGTTCCCCCGAAGACGTCTCGTTCGACCAGCGCGATGTCCCAGTCGTCCAGTTCGGCCGGGATGCTGTTGCCGGACCCGGTGCCGACGATCACGAGGTCGAATTCGGTCATGCAGGGATCTCCGGTCTGCGTCGGCGGGGGTCGACCCCGTACACTGTCCCATTCGCCGTACCACCCGGGTGCAGCGAGAACCTTCGGGAATCTGTCATGGCTACACAACGATCGAGTTTCGCCAAGCGAGAACGCGACCGCGCCAAGAAGGCCAAGCAGGCGCTCAAACGGGAAGCGCGCCTCGAGAAGCCGGCCGACGACGAGGACGGCGAGGTCGAAGAGACCGTCGAGACCGTCCAGTCGAACGAGTCAGCTGAGGTCATCATGGAGAAGCTGGCGAAGCTCCACGCCGCGTTCGACGACGACCAGATCGAGTTCGAGGACTTCGAGGAGCAGAAGGCCGAGCTCATGGCCCGCATGCCCATCGAATAGCGCTACCAGGTGTCCCAGTGGGTGAGTTCGCTCGCCGGGACCCGGCTGGCGGGCTTGAAATCGGTCCCCTTGGTGTAGGCCACGGGGAACAACCCGGCCTGGGTGTAGCGGTCGTGGGGGATGCCGAGCAGCGCGGCCACCTCGGCCTCGGCCGGCAGGTGCAGCGTGGTCCACGCCGATCCGAGGCCGCGCGCCCGGAGGGCGAGCATGAAGCTCCACACCGCGGGCAGCAGTGAACCCCACCAACTGGCTTGTGCCGCTGCGCCCCCGTCTGTGGGAGGACGCCCCTCGATGCAGGGGATGACCATGTACGGCACCTCGTGGAAGTGCTGGCGCAGGTACGCGGCGGAGTCCTGGACCCGGGGCTTGGCCGCGGCACGGGGGTCGTCGGGGTCGTACTCCGGCTTGGGGGCGGCGGCGTAGAGGTCGAAGAAGGTGCCGTAGTGATCGGCGATGGCCTGCTTCTTGTCCGGATCGCTCACCACCACCCACTGCCAACCCTGGGTGTTCGAGCCCGTGGGGGCCTGCAACGCGATCTCGAGGCACTCCTCGATGACCGCACGCTCCACGGGCCGTTCCAGGTCGAGACGCTTGCGGACGGAGCGCGTGGTGGTCAGCAGCTCATCGGGTGTGAGGTCGAGTCGTTCCATACCGGCGAGCATGCCACCATCTTGGCCATGACCGATCAGCCTCCCGCCGAGTTCACGCCGAACGTCGACGACCTCGTCGCCGCCAACGCCAGGAGCGCCGAGGGTTTCGCAGATGCCGATCTCGAGGTGGCACCCATCCGTCAGCTGGCGGTGGTGGCGTGCATGGACTCGCGCATGGACATCTTCCAGATCCTCGGCTTGGGCAACGGCGAGGCCCACATCATCCGCAACGCGGGCGGCGTCATCACCGACGACGTGGTCCGGTCGCTGTGCCTGTCCCAGCGCCTGCTCGGCACCCGCGAGGTCATCCTCGTCCACCACACCGACTGTGGCCTGCAGAAGGTGAGCCCCGATGAGTTCAAGGCCGAGCTGGAGGCCGAGCTCGGTGTGAAGCCGTCATGGTCGGTCGAGGCGTTCAGCGATCCGTATGCCGACATCCGCCAGTCGATCCAGCGACTGCTGGTGAATCCGTTCGTCCTCCACAAGGACCACGTCAGCGGGTTCGTCTACGACGTCACCGACGGCCTGCTCCACACGGTGGACGCTGCCGACGACTGAATCCCCGACAACAGATCCCGGCGTCAGGACGAATGGATCTGGGCGGCGAGGTAGTTCTCGATCCCGACCTGTTCGATCAGGTGGATCTGGGCCTCGAGCCAGTCGGCATGGTGCTCCTCGCCGACCAGGAGGTCTTCGAGCATCTCGGCCGTGCCGTTGTCGCCGGCGCTGCGGGCCAACTCCACGCCACGGTTGTAGCGCTCGATGGCGTCCCGCTCGAGGTCGAGATCGAGGCGGTGCTGCTCGGGCACGGTCTCGCCGACGCGGACCGAGTTGAGACGCTGCAGGTTCGGGACGCCTTCGAGGTAGAGGATCCGTTCGATGACCTTCTCTGCGTCCTTCATCTCGTCGATCGACTCGTCGTAGTTGTGCTTGGCCAGGCGCTGGTAGCCCCAGTTCTCGCACATCTTGGCGTGGATGAAGTACTGGTTGATCGCGGTCAGCTCAGCGGTCAGGACCTCGTTGAGCAGCTCGATGACGTCGGCGTTGCCTTGCACGTGGTTCTCCTGGGCGATCGGGCGGTCGTGCCGGTTCAGTGTCGCGCACCAACACCGAGAACGGCGCGGGTCAGCTCATCGACGATGACGTCCTCGATGGCGAAGCGGCAGCCGCCGCACCGGGCGCCGGCGCCGCAACGGGCGGCCACCTCGTCGGGACAGCTCGCGCCGAGGCGGACCTCGGTGCGGATCTCCTCGGCCCGGACCACGTTGCAGTGGCACACGATCATCGGTCGTGTCCTTCTGCGGGCCCGACCGTGGGGAGTCCTGCGTCCCGGAGCTCGGCGGCCGTGCTGGCGTTCACCGTGACGTAGGCCGGGCGACGGTGCCGGATGCCGGCGACGACGCTGTGCGTTCCGCTCGAGGACAGTCGCTGCCAGAGCACACGATCGAGACCGGCCGCGTCGCCAACGGCGCGTATGACGTGCCGTTGCGTCCGAGGGGAGGCGGTCGTGACCACGGCGACATACTGGCACTCCTGTTGCAATGTGTAAAGCCTGCCTAATGCGATCGGGACAGCGGCCCCGGTCATGGCGGTTGCATCCCAGCCCTCGCCGTGCCAACTTCGCAGCGATGACGGCGAACGACCACGGGCACAGCCACGGCGCCGGCGCGCTCCGCGCCGGTGCGCGCCACCAGAAGCGGCTCGCCATCTCCTTCGCCTTGATCGCCGTGTTCTTCGTGGTGGAGGCGGTCGCCGGCTTCCTGACCAACTCGCTGGCGCTGCTGTCCGACGCCGGGCACATGCTCACCGACGTCGTCGGCCTCGGCATGGCCCTGGCGGCGATCCAGTTGGCCACCCGACACTCGCGCCGGGAGAGCTCCGGTCAGCACACGTTCGGGCTCTACCGGCTCGAGATCCTCGCCGCCTTCGTCAACGCCCTGCTCCTGGTGGGCGTGGCCGTCTACGTCCTGGTCGAGGCCGTCAGGCGGCTGAGCACGGAGCCCGAGGTCCACGGCATCCCCATGCTCGTGGTCGCCGTGCTCGGCCTTGCTGTCAACCTGGTGGCGTTCGCCCTCCTGCGGGAGGGGTCGAAGGAGAGCCTCAACGTGCAGGGCGCCTACCTCGAGGTGGTCGCCGACACCCTCGGCTCGGTGGGCGTGATCATCGCCGCCATCCTGCTCGAGCTGTTCGACTGGGCCTGGGTGGACCCCGTCGTCGGTGCCGGCATCGGCCTGTGGATCCTGCCCCGGACCTGGCGCCTGGGCGCCCAGGCCGTGCGGGTGCTGCTGCAGTCCGCGCCGCCGGGGATCGATCTCGACGCCATGACCGCCGACCTCGCCGCGCTCGGCGGCGTCGTGGACGTGCACGACCTCCACGTGTGGACGCTGACGTCGGAGATGGAGAACGCCTCCGCCCACCTCGTGATCGACGACGGCGCTGACAGCCACCGGGTGCTGGACGAGGCCCGCGACCTGCTCCAGGGCCGCTACCGCATCGCCCACGCCACCCTGCAGGTCGAACCCGAGAACCACGAGGGCTGCGACGAACTGGAGTGGTGACGCGCGGTGGCGTTGCGCCCCGGACAGGAATCGAACCTGTGGCCTACCGCTTAGGAGGCGGTCGCTCT
>JBPPNA010000178.1:0-3310 GCA_051306355.1 Acidimicrobiales bacterium
ACCCCGACATGGTCACGGTCGAGTCCGTGACGATGGTGGTGCAGGTCAACGGGAAGGTGCGGGACCGCCTGGAGGTGTCGCCCGACATCTCCGAGGACGAGGCACGGGTCCTCGCCCTCGCCAGCGAGCCGGTGCAGTCGCGCCTCGACGGCGAGCCCCGCAAGGTCATCGTGCGGCCGCCGAAGCTGGTCAACATCGTCTTGTAGGGGTCGTCGGTCCGTCCTCAGAGGTCGGCAGCGGCGAAGGTGTCGCACGCCCCGGCGTCGCCCGATTCGTATCCGGTGAGGAACCACCGCTGTCGCTGCTCGGCGGAGCCGTGCGTCCACGGCTCCGGCGTCACCGCTCCGGTGGCCGCCTCCTGGATGCGGTCGTCGCCGATGGCTGCTGCGGAATCGAGCGCCTCGGAGATGTCGGTCTCGGTCAGCTCGAGGATGAGCACCTCGCCGGTGGCGGGATCCGGGGTCGTCGTGGCGCGGTTCGCCCACACCCCGGCGAAGCAGTCGGCCTGCAGCTCCTGGCGGACGGCATCGCTCTGCGGGCCGCTGCTGCGGTCGGTGGCGCTCGTCCCGAGCAGGTTCTGCACGTGATGGCCGTATTCGTGGGCGAGCACGTACGCCTCCGCGAAATCGCCACCGGAGCCACCGAACCGCTCCTCGAGGACGTCGAAGAAGCCGAGATCGATGTACACCTCGGCGTCCGCGGGGCAGTAGAAGGGCCCCACGGCGGAGGTGGCCGAACCGCACCCGTCGGTGGTGACCGAGCCGCTGAAGAAGTTGGTGGTCGCCGGCTGGTAGCCCTCGATGGTGGTGCCCCAGTGGTCCTGGATGCTGTTCACATAGGCCACGATGCGGCAGTCCTGCCGCTCGATCGCGTCAGCGCCGGTCTCGCATCCCTCGAGCGGTGCTTCCTGGGCGCCCCCGGCCTGCACGCCGTCCAACGCCGACAGCGCATCCCCGAGATCGCTGCCTCCGCCGCCCAGGAGTTGCACCGCCAGCACCGCCAGCACGCCGATGATGCCGAGGCCCCCACCGACGGTCGCGGCGCCCCCTCGGCGGGTGCTGACCTCGGAGGAGTCGAGCCGTGCCTTCCGGTTGAACTTCACCGGCGCAGTCTGGCGCGCCGGGAGGGGCGTCGACGCCCGATGGGGGCGGATCCTGCCAAGTGACGGTGACGAAACCATCGGCGCGATCCCGGCGCCGGCCCCGAAATCTGGTTATGGTCCGGCGGGACAAGGGGGACCGTTGACCGACTCTGGGCCCGCCGACGCGGGCGCCGAACCTCGACCGATACCGGCGGACGGGACCGGACGCGCCTCTCGGCACGCCCAGGATCTCGTCGATCGGCTCCGCGGGCCGGCGGCGACGGCCGGACCGGTCCTCGTGGTGGTCCTGGTCCAACAGGTGATGTTCCCCGTGCCCGCCGGCGTGCTCCTCAAGGGGATCATCATCGGCCTGCTGACGGCGATGGTGAGCGTCGGGATGGCGCTGATCTACCGGGCGAACCGGGTGCTCAACTTCGCCCAGGGCGATCTCGGCTACGTGCCGGCGTCGTTGTCGGTGATGATCGTCGTCTCGACCGGGTTGCCGTGGTTGCTGGCGTTCGGGGCGGGGATCGCTGCTGCCGTCGTGCTGGGGGCGCTGTGTGAGCTCGCCATCATCCGACGGTTCTTCCGCGCCCCCCGTCTCATCCTCACGGTGGCCACACTCGGGCTCAGCCAGCTGCTTGCCTTCGGCGGTCTGCTGCTGCCTCGCCTCTTCGACGAGAAGGTGCGGTCCCAGCGCCTCGCGCCGCCGTTCGACCTGTCGTTCTCGGTGGACCCGCTGGTGTTCACCGCCAACGACGTCCTGGTCCTCGTCGGGGCACCGCTGGCGATGCTCGGGGTCGGGGTCTTCCTACAGCGAACAGCGGTCGGAGTGGCCATCCGGGCCGCTGCCGACAGGGCCGATCGAGCCAGCCTCCTCGGCGTACCCGTGCAAGGACTGCACACCGTCGTGTGGGCCATCGCCGGGGTGCTCGCCTTCCTCGCGCTGTTCCTGCGTGCTGGTGTGATCGGCCTGCCCATCGGTTCGGCCCTTTCGTTCGGCGTCCTGCTCCGCGCCCTGGCCGCGCTCATGCTCGGGCGCATGACCCACCTGCCGACCATCGTGGCCGCCTCGCTGGCCATCGGCGTGCTGGAGATGGGTGTCGACTGGAACGGCTTCCTCGGCCAGCGCAGCCCCCTGCTCATCGAACCGGTCGTGGCCGTGGTGGCGATCGGTGCGCTGCTGCTGCGCCGCAAGGACATCACCCGCTTGGCGACCGATGGAGCGTCGAGCTGGTCGGCGTCCGACGAGGTCCGTCCCGTCCCACCCGAACTCCGCCGACTCCCCGAGGTGCGCCTCGTGCGATGGGGCGGCGCCCTGCTCCTCGCCGTCGTGTTGCTCGGCCTGCCGCACCTCGTGGGCACCTCCACCTCGCTCAAGGTCTCGGTGGTGTTCGTCTACGCGCTGGTCGTGACCTCGGTGGTCGTGGTCACGGGTTGGGCGGGGCAGGTGTCGCTGGCCCAGGTGGCGTTCATGGCCGTCGGCGCGGCGGTCGGAGCCCACGCCACCAACGAGTGGGGTTGGGACCTCAGCCTCGCCCTGCTCCTCGCCGGCGCCGTGGGCGTCGTGGCTGCGGTGATCGTCGGCCTCCCCGCCCTCCGGCTCAGCGGGCTCTTCCTCGCCGTGACGACGTTGGGCTTCGGTCTCGCGACCTCGTCCTACCTCCTCAATCGACGCTTCTTCGACTGGGTGCCGACCGGCCGCATCGAGCGGCCCGACCTGTTCGGCAGGATCGACCTCGACTCCCCGACGAGGATCTACTACCTCGCCCTGGCGGTCCTGTTGCTGGTACTGGCCGGTCTGCACGGCATCCGATCGAGTCGGACCGGGCGCGTCCTGCTGGCCATCCGGGAGAACGAACGGGGAGCGGAGGCGTTCGGTGTCAGCGCCACCCGAGCGAAGCTCACTGCCTTCGCCATCTCGGGGTTCGTGGCCGCAGTGGCCGGTGCCGTGTTCGTGCACCACCAGCAGGCCTTCGACGACGGTCCGTACGCACCGTCCCTCAGCATCGTGATGTTCACGGCCGCGGTCATCGGTGGTCTCGGCACCCTCACCGGCGGCGTCCTCGGCGCGATCTACGTGGAGGGCGGGTTCTTCCTGCTGCCGTCGGACTGGCGATACCTCAGCTCGGCCATCGGCGTGCTGTTCGTCCTGCTCGTCATCCCCGGCGGCCTCGGCTCCGTCTTCTACCGGCTGCGCGACGTCGGCTTGCGCTGGGTGGCGCAGCG
>JBPPNA010000203.1:0-4913 GCA_051306355.1 Acidimicrobiales bacterium
ACCCGGCGGCGATCGTGGCGGCGATCACCGAGGACGGGCTCTTCGCAGAGATGCCGGCCTCCGTGCCGGTGAACGGTCACCGCGTCGCCGTGGCCCGTACCGCGCTCGACCTCGTCCGAGGCGAGGACAGAACGGCGGTCATCGACGCCTGGGTGGCGACGAAGGCCGAGGGCCGCGCGTCCATCGAGGCAGCACTGGCCGGGACCGACGACGCCGAGGCCTCGATCCACCTGTTCGACGTCACGGCCGACCACGGCGTCTACGTCGCCGTCATCCTGTCCGATGCCAGTGACTTCCAGCTCGACGACCTCGCCGACATCGCTCCCCCTCCGCCGCGGGTCGCCTACACCCGCAAGGACGAGGTCTCCACCATCATCCACGCCGACGCTGCGGTCACCGAGATGCTCGGCTGGGACGCATCGGAGCTGGTCGGTCAGACCTCGCTCGGGCTCATCCACCCCGACGACGCCGAGCGCGCCATCGACCTGTGGATGGAATGCCTCTCACGTCCGGGCGTGGCCTGCCGGACCCGGGTGCGTCACCAGTGCCGGGACGGGAACTACATCTGGCTGGAGCTCTCCAACACCAACCTGCTGGCCGAGGAGGGTGCGGGCTACGTCGACTGCGAGATGTTCGACATCTCCCAGGAGATGGAGGCCCACGAGGCCGTCCGAGCCCGCGAGCAATTGCTGCACCGGCTCGCCGAAGCGCTCCCGGTCGGGGTCCTCCAGTTCGGAACCGAAGGCGACATCCTCTACGCCAACGAGCGCCACCACGCGATCCTCGGTGTGGAACCCGGCACGGGGCCGGAGGTGCTGCAGTCCTGCGCGGTGGACCAGGGGGCGCTGGCCCAGGTGATGACGGCCATCGACCAGGGCCAGGACATCGACATGCAACTCCGGATCCGGCGTCACGACGACGGCGAGCAGCGGGATTGCACGCTGTCGATCCGGGCCCTCACCAACGACGACGACGAGGTCATCGGCGGCGTGCTCGTCCTCGAAGACGTGACCGAGGAGGCCCGGATGCGGTCAGAGCTCGAGCACCGCGCCACGGTCGACGCTCTCACCGGCTGCGCCAACCGACGTACGGCGCTGAACCGGTTGTCCGAGGCCTTGACCAGTGCTCGGGTTTCGCGACCGCTCGTCGGGACCGCCGTCATCTTCGTCGACCTCGACGACTTCAAGGCCATGAACGACTCCCACGGCCACGCCGCCGGTGACGCCGTCCTGTCCGCGATCGGTTCGCGACTGCAGCGGGTGGTCCGCGACCAGGATCTGGTGGGCCGCATCGGAGGAGACGAGTTCCTCATCGTGTGTCCCGACGTCGACGACGAGGCCACCGCCGTCGCCATGGCCGAACGCGTCTCGGCGGCGATGGAGGCCCCGATCGACCTCGGAGGCTCGTCGATCCACCAGACGGCCAGCGTGGGGGTGGCGTGGACGGGTGCTCGACCCACCATCGACGCCGATGCCCTCATCGCGGAGGCCGACGAGGCCATGTACGCCGCCAAGAAGGTACGGGACGCCGCCGGCGGGGTCGTGATCCCGCTCCACGGTTGACCGCCTGCCCCGCCCCGTCTACTTGCGGTTGACCCGCTTGTAGCGGCCCACGGCCAGCGGGGCGAACACCGCCACGATGCCCACGATCCACAGGAGCGTGTAGATCACCGGATGTTGGAGTGACCACGCCGTGGGCTCCGGCGTCCCGGCCGGGATGTTGCCGAAGAGCTCACGGGCGGCCTGGGTCACCGACGAGACCGGGTTCCACTCGGCGAAGGTGCGCAACGGTCCCGGCAGGCTGTCCGACGGCACGAACGTGTTGGCCACGAAGGTCAGCGGGAAGATCACCATGAACGAGGCGTTGTTGATCACCTCGACGCTGGGCACGATCAGCGCGATGAAGGCCATGATCCAGGAGATGGCGTAGGCGAAGAGCAGGAGGAGCACGAACCCGGCGACGGCCTCGAGGATGGAGCCTCTGATGCGCCAGCCGACCAGCAGGCCGGTGACGACCATGATCGCCATGGAGAGCGCGTTGTAGATGACGTCGGATGCCGTCCGTCCGGCCAGCACCGCGGAGCGCGCCATGGGCAACGAGCGGAACCGGTCGATGATCCCCTTCTGCATGTCCTCGGCGATGCCTGCGCCGGTGAAGGTGGCGCCGAACATGACCGTCTGGGCGAAGATCCCGGCGATGAGGAACTCGCGGTAGCTGCTGCCGGGGACGTCGATCGAGTTGCCGAACACGTAGGCGAACAGCAACACGAACATGATCGGCGAGAGCAGGACGAAGACCAGCACCTCGGGGACGCGGGTGATCTTGATGACGTTGCGCCGAGCGACCACGGAGGCGTCGGCGACGACGAGGGCGACTGCATTCATGACATGACCTCCGCCGGCGTACCGGCAGTGGGAGCGACGGACGGTGGGTCGTTGGGCGAACTGGTGTCGTCGGGCTCGCCGTCGTGTTCCGCGACGTGGCCGGTGAGGGTCAGGAAGACGTCGTCGAGTGTGGGGCGCCGGAGCCCGACATCGCTGACGGTGACGCCTTCGTGGTCGAACTCGCGCAGGGCCGCGGTGAGCGCCCTGGCCCCGCCCGAGATCGGGGCGAGGAGCGTACGAGAGGCCTGGTTGACCTCGACCTCGCCGACGGCCATCCCGGCCAGGATGCGATGGGCGGCGTCGATCTGGTCCGGTCGGTCGACGGTGACCTCGATCCGCTCGCCACCGACCTGGATCTTCAGCTCGTCGGCGGTGCCCTGCGCGAGCTCACGCCCGTGATCGATCACGATGATGCGATCGGCGAGCTGATCGGCCTCCTCCAGGTACTGGGTGGTGAGCAACAAGGTGGCGCCCTTCGACACCAGCTCGCGGATGACGCCCCACAGTTCGATGCGGCTGCGCGGATCGAGGCCGGTGGTGGGCTCATCGAGGAAGAGCACGGGAGGCTCGGCGACCAGTGCGCCTGCGAGGTCGAGCCGGCGCCGCATGCCCCCGGAGTAGGTCTTCACCGGTCGATCGCCGGCATCGACCAGGTCGAAGCGCTCGAGCAGCTCACGCGCCCGCTCCTTCGAGCGTGCCCGGCCGAGCCGGTAGAGCCGACCGATCATGTCGAGGTTCTCGTAGCCGGTGAGGACCTCGTCGACCGCGGCGTACTGACCGGAGAGGCCGATGCGCTCCCGGACGAGCTGGGGCTCGGTGCGGACGTCGGCGCCGGCCACGACGGCCGTCCCGTCGTCGGGTTCGAGCAACGTCGTGAGGATGGACACCGCCGTGGTCTTGCCGGCGCCATTGGGGCCCAGCACACCGAGCACGGTGCCCTCGGGGACCACGAGGTCGAGGCCGTCGAGCGCGACGACGTCGCCGAATCGTTTGGTCAGGCCGGACGCACGGATGGCTGCGTTCATTCGAGGCTCCTGGGGTGGGGGTTCGCCGGAAGGGGTGCGGCAGGTGGTGGACGGAACAGCAGCGTACGAATCATCGCGGTCAGATCCTGGCCGCAATCAACCCGATCTTGTGGGGGCGCTTCCCAGTCTCGTGGCCGTCCGTCCGAGCAGCGCCACCAGCTCGTCGCTGCCGTCCACGCGGACATCGAACCGCACGGCCAGCGACGTGATCATCGACACCAGCCAGGGGAGCGATTCGGAACGTAGCGCGAGGGTGCAGCGCCCCGGGGAGGGATTTTCGACCTCGCTGTCGAGCCAGTGGGCCACGTCGACCAGCTCTGCCTCGTCCGCGGACACCTCGACGACGGCGTGGTGGGCCATGGGCATCGATCGCAACGACCGGGCGACGAACTCCGCTGCGTCGCCGCCCGGCAGCGGGCGCTCCGGGAACCAGGCGCCGGCGAGGCGAGCCCGCTCCAGACGATCGACGCGAAAGGTGCGCCAGTCGTCCCGGCGGACGTCCCAGGCCACGAGGTACCACCGTCGTCCGACGGACACCAGTTGCCGGGGCTGCACCAGCCGGTTCGAGCGTTCTCCGTCGCGTCGCTCGTAGTCGAATCGCACCTCCTCCCGGTCCCTGCAGGCCCGGGCGATCACCGACAACGCCTCCGGGTCGACCATGGGCTCCGGCCCGTTCCACCGCAGGACCGCGACGTTGCCGTACAGGGCGGTCACCTGTCTGCGGAGGCGGTCGGGCAGGACCTGCTCGAGCTTGGCCATGGCCCGCAGCGCGGTGTCCTCGATCCCGGTCACGGCGGCGCCGGCCGCGGCCCGCAATCCCACGGCGATGGCCACCGCCTCGTCGTCATCGACCAGCAACGGCGGGAGGTGGGAACCGGCGGCGAGGCGATAGCCCCCAGCGACGCCCGGTGTGGCATCCACGGGATAGCCGAGCTCCCGGAGCCGGTCGATGTCGCGACGCAGGGTGCGAGCGCTCACCTCCAGGCGTTCGGCCAGCTCACCCCCGGGCCAGAACCGGTGCGTCTGGAGCAACGAGAGCAGCTGCAGGGTGCGAGCGGTCGGATCGAGCACCGACGGAGTCTTGCCCACCTCGCGGTCAGGATGTGGCCGCAATCAGTCGTCCTGTTGCGGCCACTCGCTGCGCTCGCCGGCCTGGATTGATCGGCGCTGGCGCTTGTCCCGATCAATCGTCGGCGATGAACACGGTCTTGAGCTCGGAGTAGTGGTCGAGCGCAGCGAGGCCCTGGTCGCGCCCCATGCCGCTCTGCTTCACGCCACCGAAGGGCGCTTCGATGTGGACCGATGACGACGTGTTGATCGAGACCATCCCGGTCTCCACCCGCCGAGCCACCCGAAGCGCGCGGCCGATGTCGCGACACCAGATCGAGCCGGAGAGTCCGTAGATGGAGTCGTTGGCGAGGGCGATGGCCTCGGCCTCGGTGTCGAAGGTCTGGATCCCGACCACGGGGCCGAAGATCTCCTCCCGCATGAAGCGCATGTCGAG
>JBPPNA010000255.1:0-10383 GCA_051306355.1 Acidimicrobiales bacterium
CCACCGCACACCGGCGGGGACATCACGGACCGGATCTCGGACGCCACCGCCGTGGGACGGGCCACACCGGTCAGCGCGAGCACCGCCGGCGCCGACGGCGACATGGTCCTCGTGTGCCAGGACCAGAACCGGCCGGCGGCCTGGGCCGCGTCGCTCGCCTCCGGTTGGTGGGCCAGCGGAGCACTCCCCCTGCCCCCCATCGGCCGCGCCACCAGGGGCACGGGAGCGGTCGGTGCGTACTCGATCTCCGCCGACGCCGGCGGCAACAGACCACGAACGATGTGGGGGTAGCACGATGGCGAACTTGACCGGACCACAGTTCGCTGCCTGGAGGGACGAAGAGGGCCCGCACGATGCCGTCCGGACCGACGTGGTCGACGGCGTCTCCGAGTGGTTCCGTCCTGCGGGCGATGACCCCATGCGGGCCTGGCGGTACCGCACGGACCTGGTGGAGGAAGGCTCGCTCTCGAACGGGCGGATCGATGTGCTCGCATGGCGCTACGAGGCCGAACCGCTGCCGGCGGTCTGGGGCGTCGCCGCCGAACGGGGCACCGTCCTCATCGACGGGGTCACGTTCTCCGACCTGCGGAGCGGCGACGAGCCGAGGTTCAGCCGATACATCGACTGGCACGGCGTCTTCATGCAGTTGGGCGTCGCTGCTGCCGGGCACGTGGTGCGCGAACCACGCCGCTGATCGACCACGGGATCCGGACGCCACCGTCTCGTCTCCCGGAATGGCGCCGGGCCCAGGACGATCGTCCCAGGCCCGGTTGCCAGATTGCTCCAGCAACGCCATTCCGTGGTGGCACTTCACATCAGCTGCAGCCGCTGGTGGAACCGCAGGTCGGGCAGGCGTGGCAGCTGCCGGCCCGGATCATCTGGACGCCGCACGTCATGCACATGGGCGCATCGACGTCGTGGCCGGTGCTGGAGGACCGCGGCGCCGGCTCGGCGTCGGTGCGGTCGTCGAGCAACGTGGAGGCCGACTCGACCGACACCGGGTCAGGGGTGATGTCGTGGCCCTGCACGGTCTCGGTGACCGACTCGGCCACGCCGGGAAGCGTGGGCTGGGTGCGCTCGCCGATGGTGAGGATCCCGAGCTCGACGCGCTCCTCGTAGCTCAGGTAGTCGACCGCCAGGCGGCGGAAGATGTAGTCGACCAGGCTCGAGGCGAACCGGATGTCGGGATCGTCGGTCATGCCGGCGGGCTCGAAGCGCATGTTGGTGAGCGTCTCGACATAGGCCCGGAGCGGTACCCCGTACTGCAGGCCGTAGCTGATCGAGATGGCGAAGGCGTCCATGATCCCGGCGAGCGTGGAGCCCTGCTTGGACACGTTCATCCAGATCTCGCCGGGACGGCCGTCGTCGTACTCGCCGACGGTGACGAAGCCCTTGCAGTCGGCCACCCGGAACTCGAAGGTCCGGCTGGTGCGATTGCGGGGCAGCTTCACCCGGGCCGGCTTGTTGACGATCTTCTCCACGACCTTGTCGACCACGTTGTTGACCTGCTCCGCAGCGGTGGCGGCGGCCGTCGGGTCGGTGACGACGTCCACCGGCTTGTCGGCCTTGACGGTGGAGAGGGGCTGGGAGACCTTGCAGTTGTCGCGGTAGATGGCGATGGCCTTCACGCCCATCTTCCAGGCGTCGATGTGGAGCTGCTCGACGTCGGAGACCGTGGCCTCCTCGGGCATGTTCACCGTCTTGGAGATGGCGCCGGAGATGAACGGCTGGACGGCCGCCATCATGTTCACGTGGCCCCGGTAGTGGATGGTGTTGTCGCCCATCGAGCAGGCGAACACCGCCAGATGCGCGGTGTCGAGGTCGGGGCAGCCGATCAGTGACTTGTTCTCGTCGATGTAGGCGACGATGGCGTCGATCTGGGGGGTGGTGTAGCCGAGGCGACGCAAAGCCCGCGGGATCGTCTGGTTGACGATGGACATGGTGCCGCCGCCGACCAGCTTCTTCATCTTGACCAGCCCGAGGTCGGGCTCGATGCCGGTGGTGTCACAGTCCATCATGAGCCCGATGGTGCCGGTGGGAGCCAGCACCGAGGCCTGGGAATTGCGCACCCCGACCTGGCCGGCCAGCTCACAGGCGTTGTCCCACGCCTCCTGGGCCGCCGACAGCAGCGACTCCTGGACCTGGGTCTCGTCGATCTGGGCCGCCGCCTCACGGTGCTGGTTGAGGACCCGCATCGTGGGCTCGGCATTGTCGGCGAAGCCGGAGAACGGACCCATACGGGCCGCGGTGCGGGCCGAGGTCTCATAGGCCCGGCCGGTCATCAGCGAGGTGATGGCGGCGGCCATGGTGCGGCCCTCGTCGGAGTCGTAGGGCAGGCCCATGGCCATGAGCAGGGCGCCCAGGTTGGCGTAGCCGAGGCCGAGCTGGCGGAAGCGGCGAGAGTTCTCGCCGATGGCCTCGGTGGGGTAATCGGCCCGGCCGACGAGGATCTCCTGGGCAGTGAAGACGACATCGACGGTGTGCTTGAACGCCTCCACGTCGAAGTCACTGAAGTTCCCGGCGGCGATGTCGGACGCAGAAGCCTCGGGGAGGTAGTGCAGGAGGTTGATCGATGCCAGATTGCACGCCGAGTTGTCGATGTGCATGTATTCCGAACACGGGTTGGAGCCGTTGATCCGGTCGGTGTTGGAGCACGTGTGCCACCGGTTGATGGTGGTGTCGTACTGCATGCCGGGATCGGCGCACTCCCAGGTGCTCTGGGCGAACTGACGCATGAGGTCGCGGGCCCGGACGGTCTTGACCACCTCGCCGGTGGTGACGGCCCGCAGGTGCCAGTCGTCGTCGTTCTCGACGGCCTGCATGAATTCGTCGGTGACCCGGACGGAGTTGTTGGCGTTCTGGTACTGGACCGAGGCCATGTCGACGCCGTCGAGGCTCATGTCGAACCCGTTGGCCTCGAGCACCCGGATCTTGCGCTCCTCGCGCGCCTTGACCCAGATGAACTCCTCGATGTCGGGGTGGCCCACGTCGAGGATGACCATCTTGGCCGCCCGGCGGGTCTTGCCCCCCGACTTGATGGTGCCGGCCGAGGCGTCGGCGCCCCGCATGAAGCTGACCGGGCCCGACGCCGTGCCGCCACCCTTGAGCAGCTCCTTGGACGAGCGGATCTTGGACAGGTTGATGCCGGCGCCGGAGCCGCCCTTGAAGATGGTGCCCTCCTCCACGTACCAGTTGAGGATGGAGTCCATCTCGTCGTCGACCTTGAGGATGAAGCACGCGCTGGCCTGCTGTGGCACGCCGGGCACGCCGATGTTGAACCACACCGGCGAGTTGAACGCGGCCCGCTGGGTGACCATCAGGAACTTGAGCTCGTTGCGGAAGGCGTCGGCCTCCTCGTCGTCGACGAAGTAGCCACCGTCGATGCCCCAGTCAGCGATGGTGTCGCACACCCGGTCGACGACCTGGCGGAGGCTGTCCTCACGCTCGGGGGAGCCGGGCGTCCCCCGGAAGTACTTCTGGGAGACGATGTTGGTGGCATTGAGGGACCACGTCGTGGGGAACTCGACCCCGAGTTGCTCGAAGGCGACCGAGCCGTCCTGGTAGTTGGTGAGCCGGGCGTCCCGGCGTTCCCAGGTCAGGTCGTCGTAGGGGTGGGCCCCGGGTCGGGTGAAGAAGCGATTGATGCCGATGCCCTCGTGGGTGCCTTCGTGGGTGCCGGTGCGCTCGGGGGCGATGGCCATGTGGGGTCTCTCTCCAGGTTGCAGGTGTGCGATTCGGTCGAACTCGACGGGTTGCGGGTCCGGATGGTCCGGTCGTGGTCACTGCCGCCGTCGCCGACCGCACAGATCCCCCACCGACAGTGGCAGTTGGGCGATGAGACACCACCGCTGCCACTAGGTCTTGTGTTCGAGTGACCGGATCGGGCCCGACCACCACAAGATGTAGGTAGGCATTACAGCATTGTAATTACCGTGATGTCAACGGAAACCGCAGCGCGAAACCGCAGGTCAGGGGGCGTTCGCGATCATTTGCACTCGTGCAGACGTGCACAATCACGTTCACCCCCATGGTTTCGTCCAGCCCACCACAGACACGACGTGAGAACCACCGTCCGCGTTCCGCGCTGCGGTATCCGAGCAACGGAGACCAACGTAGAGATGTCGGCCTGTGGAACGGAAGGGGAACAACCCTGTGAATTCACGGTGGATTGATCGGCCGGTTCTCCACAGCCTGGGGAGAAGATCTGCCGGATTCGGTCCTCGAGCCGCTGTTCGAAGACGACGCGGAGCATCGTCAATGAACCTGCGGCCGCCCTGCGGCCGACGGGTTCACCTCGACGGGGATGCCGTTGAGGATGGCCGTGCCCGACACCGGGTCGAAGGCCTCGGTGTCGGCCAGCACGTTCGAGTTCACCCCGGCATGTTCCACGGCCACCGACAGTCGGGCGCCGTCGGCGTCGTGACCCCAGCCGTGGGGCAGGCTGACCACGCCGGCCATGACCACGTCGGTGACCTCGACCGGTGCGGTGACCATGCCGGTCCGGGACCGCACCTCGGCCGTTCCCCCGTCGGTGAGCCCCCGCGCCGCGGCGTCGTCGGGATGGATCTGGAGCGTGCAGCGCGGCCGGCCCTTCACCAGCACCCGGATGTTGTGCATCCAGGAGTTGTTCGACCGCAGGTGCCGGCGCCCGATGAGCAACAGGCCGTCCTGGGGGGTGTCGAGGCCCGGGAGGAGCCGGTCGGCCATGTCGTCGAGGAGGGGCTGGGGGGCCACGTCGATCATGCCGTCGGGCGTGCGCAACGCCTCGGGCATGCGGGGCTGGAGCGGGCCGAGATCGATGCCGTGCGGATGGTCCTCCAGCACGTCGAGCGTGAGCCCGTCGGGCACGCGACCGAAGCCGTCGCCGTAGGGGCCGGTGCGCAGCATGAAGTCGAGGATGCGCTCGGGGCCGGTCCGCGGCACCAGCGCGTCGAGGATCTCCTCCGCCTCCCGGCCGTGCAGCGGGCCGTGCTCGTCGGCGACGGCTGACGCCACCATCGAGGAGATCGCGGCATCGTCGACGATCGACGGATCAGCCTCGGCGCCCGCCCCCTGCAGGATCAGGGCGAGGCGGGCGAGGATCTCCCACTCGTCGGGTTGGCCATCGTCGAGGGGCAGGACCGGTGGGCTGTAGTTGGCCACGTTGCGGATGGCGAGTTGCAGGAGAGCGACGTCGTAATGGCTCTTCTCCAGCGCGGACGGCGCGGGCAGGATCACGTCGGCGTGGCGCGTGGTCTCGTTCAGGTAGATGTCGACCGCCACCATGAAGTCGAGGTCGGCCAGGGCGGCGTCGAGGCGCGTGCTGTCGGGGGTGGACAGCACCGGGTTGCCGGCAACGGTGATCATGGCCCGGATCTGGCCCTCGCCCGGCGTCTCGATCTCCTCCGCCATGCACACTGCGGGGAGCTCGCCGAAGGTCGCCGGCAGGCTCCGGACGCGGCTGTGGCTCCGGCCCAGGCGGATACCGCGACCGAACCGGGGCCCGCCCCGGGTGTTGGCGGCACCGGCAGCGGCGGTGGTGAACATGGCCCCACCGGGACGGTCGAGGTTGCCGGTGCAGATGTTGAGGGCGTCGACCAGCCACGAGGTGACGGTGCCGAACGGCGAGGTGGTGGTTCCGATACGGGCGTAGACCGCGGCCGAATCCGCCATGGCGAGATCGTGCGCCAGGCCCCGGATGGTCGCTGCGGGGATGCCGGTCCGGGTGGCCACCCGTTCCGGCGTGAACGGTGCGACCGCCGCATCGAGCTCGTCGAGCCGGGCCACGTACTCGCCGACCGTGCCGAGGTCGACGAGATCCTCGACGAAGAGCACCTGGAGCATGGCCGCCAGCAGGTACGGATCGGTGCCGGGCCGGATCGGCACGTGCGCACTCGCCTCCTCGGCCGTGCGGGTGCGGCGGGGATCGACCACGACGAGGCGACCGCCCCTGGCCACCAGCGCCTCGAGCCGCCCGGGCCAGTCGGGAGCGGTGGCGAAGCTGCCGTTCGAGGCGTACGGGTTGGCGCCCAGGACGAGCAGGTGGTCAGTGCGGTCGAGGTCCGGGACGGGGTTGGTCAGGGGGTTGCCGAAGATCAAGCCAGAGGAGATCTCCTTGGGCCGCTGGTCGACCGTGGAGGCCGAGAACACGTTGGGGCTGCCGAGGGCCTTGAGGAACACCTTGTTGTAGAGCAGCGCGCCGAGGTTGTGGGCGTTGGGGTTCCCCACGTAGGCGGCCAACGCCTGGCGGCCGTGACCATCGATCACCGCGCCGAGCCCCTCGGCCACCGCCTGCCACGCCTCGGGCCAGGTCACGGGTTCGAAGCGGCCATCGCGTCGCACGAGCGGCTGGCGGAGGCGGTCGGGATCGTCGTGGAGCTGCTTCAGCGTGGAGCCCTTGGGGCAGATGTAGCCGTGGCTGAACACATCCAGCATGTCGCCCCGGATGCGGCTCACCGCGCCGTCGCGAACCGTCACGGCCAGACCACAACCAGCCTCGCACAGCGGACAGGTGCGGGCCACGGTGGTCGTGCCGTCGACGTTCACCTGCGAGTCGCCTGCACCTGTTTGTGAGTCGCCGGCATCCCCCGGCACCGTTGTCTCGCTCGTGATCGTCATCGGCTGCCCCCGGGCTCGTGGGTCCGCCCCGGCGGCGGACACCTCCATCGTGGCACCGGTCACTACCGTTGACACGATGCGTCAACTCTTCCCCACCGTGACCGATGTCGATCCGGTCCGCACCTACCTGGCAGGTCATCGACCTGCGCCGGCGAGCCGACCGTGGGTGGCGCTGGGGATGATCACCAGCCTCGATGGCGCCACCGCCGCCGACGGACGCTCCGGGTCACTGGGTGGACCGGCCGACAAGGCCGTGTTCCGGGCCGTGCGGGCCATGGCGGATGTGATCCTCGTCGGCGCCGGCACGGTCCGCGCCGAGGGCTACGGACCGGTGCGCATCTCCGAGGAGGCCCAGGCGGCCCGGCTCGAAGCCGGGCGCAGTCCAGGGCCGGCCCGGCTGGCCATCGTCACTGCCAGCCTCGAGCTCGACCTCGCCGCCCCACTGTTCACCGCGTCGGGCGACGAGCGGCCGCTCGTGTTCACCACCACCGACGCCGACGAGGGGCGGGTGCGCGCCGTGGCCGAGCATGCCGAGGTGCGCCGCTGCGGTACCGGACGAGTCGACGTGGTCGCCGCGATGGCCTCGTTGGGAGGTGATGGCCACCGGATCGTGGTCTGCGAGGGCGGCCCCACGCTCAACGGCGCCCTGTGCCGCGCCGGGGTCGTCGACGAGGTGTGTCTCAGCGTCTCGCCACTGGTGGTGGGTGGCAGCAGCAACCGGATGGTGTCGGGCATCCCCGACCTCGTTGACGGCGAGTACGAGCTCGACTCCCTCCTGGTCGAGGACTCGATGCTGCTGGGCCGGTGGGTCCGAGCGACGTCAGTCCGCTGACGGGGACTGCTGCAGGAGGCTGATCTCGCGCTCGAAGTCTCCGATGGTGTCGAAGCTCTTGTACACCGAGGCGAACCGGACGGTGGCCACGTCGTCGAGCGCCCGCAACCTCGTCAGGACCTCGAGGCCGACCTGGTCGGTGTCGACGTCGCGGCCCGACGCCCGCAGTGCATCCTCGACCTCACCGACCAGCACGGCGATCTGGGCCGGTTCCACGGGCCGGGACTTGCACGCCGCACTCACCCCGGCGGCGACCTTCGACGCGTCGAACGCCTCCACCTCGCCGCTGCGCTTGCGCACCTGGAGCGGCACCTCCTCGACCCGCTCGAAGGTCGTGTAGCGCTGGCCGCACACCTCGCACTCCCGCCGACGCCGGATGGACGCGCCATCGTCGGCCTGGCGGGAATCGACGACCTTGTCTCGCAGACCACCACAACCGGGACAGCGCATGCGCTCCACGGTACGGCCAGCGGTCAGGGCACGGGTAGTTCGAGCACCTGACCTGGAGTGACGGTGGCCGAGCCGTTGACCGCCACCAGGCGCTCGACGTAGGTGGCCGCCTCGCCGGCGGGGGCGACCTCGGTGGCGATGGACCACATGGTCTCCCCCGTCGTCACGACGCGGGCCTGGTCCTGGACGGCGATGGCACCGGTGGGATCGAGGGCGGGCTGCGCCAGCAGGTACCCGACCGCCGCCACCAGGACGGCGACGAGTACGAGGGCACCGAGGAGGCGGCCGGCACCTGCGCCGGCTCGTTCCAGCGGAGGGACGGCGTGCAGGCGCCCCGGCCGACGAGCTGGCTGGACGGCCGGGGCGGGGCGGGGGGCGGCGGATGTCGGGAAGGTGATCGCAACCATGGGACCATTCTCCAGAGGGGGTCTGACAGGTATTGGATGAACAAGCTCGTGGACACGGAAGGGGACGGGGTTCGAAGCCTGGTTCGGAGGCGGGTCGAACGCCTGTTCCCGAACGACTGTTCGTACCCTGACACGAACGGTCGTTCGAGTCAACTCCGAACGGGTGTTTGCCAAGCCCGGTGTCGCGTCGTATGGTGCAAACACCTGTTCGACCCACCACACCGCCACCAGCAGCACCCGGGAGCGCACCATGTCCGAGGACATCACCGATCGTCAGCAACAGATCCTCGTGGTCATCGAGGAGAACCAGCGCACCCGCGGCTACCCCCCGTCGGTGCGCGAGATCGGTGAACAGGTGGGTCTCACCTCACCGTCGTCGGTCCACGCCCACCTGGCCACCCTCCAGCGGCTCGGCTACCTCGTGCGGGACCCGACCAAGCCCCGGGCCATCGAGGTCCGGTGGGATCCCAACTCCGGGGCCGCGGTCGAGCGCCGGCCCGTGCGGCACGTCCCGCTCGTGGGGGACGTGGCTGCCGGCACCGACGTGTTGGCCCACGAGAACATCACCGAGACCATGCCGTTGCCGTCCGACCTCACCGGCGAGGGTGACCTCTTCATGGTCCGGGTCCGGGGCGATTCGATGATCGAGGCCGGCATCCTCGACGGCGATTACGTGGTGTGTCGGTCCCAGCCCACGGCAGCCAAGGGCGACATCGTGGTGGCCGGCATCCCCGGGGAGGAAGCCACGGTCAAGCACTTCGACACTGCGCCCGGTGAGATCGTGCTCATCCCCGCCAATCCCGCGCTCGAGCCCATGCACTTCCCCGCCGACGAGGTCGAGGTCTTCGGCGTGGTCGTCACGGTGCTGCGCAAGCTCTGACCCGGTCCTGCCCCGCGCAGGCTGCTCCCCGCCGCCCGCACGGGTGGGCGACAATGCGATGCGTGTCCCGGTCGTCTCGCGCCGCTTCTGTGCTGTTGGCACTGGCGTGCACGGTCGTGCTGGTGCGGCCGGCGCACGCGGGACCGGCCCAGACCGGCGATGTCGCCTACGACTCCGGGCTCCAGTGGGCCCTCGACCGCATCGCCGCCCGCGGTGGGTGGGACCGGGCCACGGGCCAGGGGACGACCATCGCCGTGATCGACTCGGGCGTGTCGCTCGACCACGAGGATCTGGCGTCCAACCTCGTGGCCGGCGTGGCCTGTCGCCAGACCGGCGGCGAAACATCCCGGTGCTCGGGCGAGCCAGCCGATGACGACGGCCACGGGACCCACGTGGCAGGGATCGCCGCCGCGGTGACCGGCAACGGCACGGGCATCGCGGGCGTGGCCCCTGACGCGCAGATCATGCCCATCAAGGTGCTGTTCAAGGCCTGTCCCGCCTGCCAGGCCACCGGCAACGCCGGCGACGTCGCAGCTGGTATCCGTTGGGCGGCCGACCGCGGCGCCGACGTCATCAACCTGTCGCTCGGATCCACCACCAGTTCGGTGTTCGGCCCCGCCTTCGCCGACGCCGTGCGCTATGCGTGGGACCGAGGATCGATCCCCGTGGTGGCGGCCGGGAACCAGTTCGTGCTGACCGCCGACTTCGGTGATGCGCCCGCGGTCGTCGTGTCCGCCACCGACCGCGACGACGGCGCACCCAGCTACTCCAACGGGGTGGGTCGCGCCCGGTGGGCCGTGGCCGCGCCCGGAGGCGAAGCAGGCGACACCTCGGAATCCTGCGCACCCGGCGGCGACCCTGTCGGCGTGCTCTCCACCTACTGGGCCGAGGGCGACGACGCCGCCTACGCCTGCTTGTCGGGCACCTCGATGGCCGCCCCCCACGTGGCCGGCGCCCTGGCCGTGCTGCGGTCCACGGGCGCCTCCCCACGAGCGGCCGTCGACGCCCTCCTCGCTTCGGCGACCGACATCGGCCTCCCCGGGCGAGACGACCTGTTCGGGAGCGGCCGCATCGACCTCGCCGCCGCCACGGCCCGGATCGGCACCACTCCGTGGTTCACGCCGTCGTCCACTGCCCCTCCACCCGTGGAGACATCGGCGCCGGGCGCGGTCGAGCCGCCCCCCACGACGCCGCCCGGCGACCCGGCCACGCCCACC
>JBPPNA010000172.1:0-16649 GCA_051306355.1 Acidimicrobiales bacterium
CAGTTCGGCGGCGATCTCGACCCGCAGCTCGGTGGCCGACACGATGACGTCCACCGACGGGATCGAGGTGTGCATCTGACCCCGGCCGTCGATGTGGCGGACCTCGACACCGGCGGCGTCCAGCGCGCCCGCGTAGGCCGCGCCCTCGTCACGTAGCGGATCGAACTCGCAGGTCACGATCAGCGCCGGCGGCAGGCCGGCGAGGTCACCCCGAAGCGGCGCGGCCCGGGGATCGGTCCGGTCGGCCGGGTCGGCGTAGTGGTCCCAGAACCATGACATCAGCGCCGTGGTCAGCATGTAGTCCTCGCCGTTGTCCACGTAGCTCTGCCGGGTCAGGTCCGAGTCGGTCACGGGGCACACGAGCACCTGGCCGCTGAGGTGTGGTGCGCCGGCATCCCGGGCCATGTGCGTCGCCACCGTGGCCACGTTGGCGCCGGCGCTCCACCCCGCGACGGCGAGCTGACCGGGGATCCCGTCGAGCTCGGCGGCGTGCCCGGCGAGCCACTGCACGGCGGCGAAGGCGTCCTCGGCCGCAGCCGGGAACCGGCTCTCGGGGGCGTGGCGGTAATCGACGGACACGATGATCGCCCCGGATCGGACGCAGAGGTCGCGGCAGAACGGATCGTCGGAGTCGTGGCTGCCGAGCACCCAACCGCCGCCGTGGAAGTACGCCACGACCGGGTGCGGGCCATCGGTGGTCGGCCGGTACAGGCGGTAGCGCAGGTCGCCGTCAGCGCCGGGCAGGGTGCCGTCGACGATCTCGCCCACGTCGGGCCCGGGGGGACGCTCGGCACCCATGGCGGTGTTGAACGCCCGGGCGTCGGCCGCAGACATGGTGTCCATCGTCGGCAGCTCGAGCTCGGCCACGGTCTCGAGGTACACCTCGACGTCGGCCTGGAGACGGCGGATCACACCGTCGTTGCGCACGGCACGGCCGTCGGCCGTGCGCCGTTCGAAGCCGAGCCAGTCCTTGGCCACCGCGTCGACGCACACCTGTCGGTACCGATCCACGCCACCGACGTAGGGCAGGAACACCCGTGGCTTGCCGGGCACATTGGCACCCATGTACCAGGAGTTGGCGTGGGGGTAGAGGGTGATGTTGGCCCAGTCGTTCACGTGCTGGACCCAGCCCGCCTCGGCCGTCTCGGTCGGTTCGATGGCCGTGAACCCCCCGCTGCGCAGGTGTTCCAGGCAGTCCGTGATCCAGTCGACGTGCTGCTCGATCGACACCATCATGTTCGAGAGCACCGACGGACTGCCCGGGCCGGTGACCATGAACAGGTTGGGGAAGCCGGCGGTGGTGAGGCCGAGATAGGTCTCGGGACCCTGGGCCCACTTGTCCGCCAGGCGCACGCCGTCGCGACCCGTGATGTCGACGTTGACGATGGCGCCGGTCATGGCGTCGAAGCCGGTGGCGTACACGATGGCGTCGAACTCGAACGTCTCGCCGTCGACCCCGCTGGTCTCGACGCCGCGCTCGGTCACGGTGTCGATCGGGGTGGCGCGGAGGTCGACGAGGCGGACGTGGGGCAGGTTGAACGTCTCGTAGTAGCCACTGTCGAGGCAGAGCCGCTTGGAGCCCACCGGGTAGTCGGTGGGGCAGAGCAACTCGGCCGTCGCCGGGTCGTCGACCTTGGAGCGGATCTTGTCCCGGAGGAACTCGGCCACGGTCTCGTTGGCCCGGGGGTCGACGAGCAGGTCGCTGGTCGCACCGAGGATCGGGAACAGCTCGCCGGTGGCGTACGCCTCCTCGAACCGCGTCTGACGCTGGGCGTCGTCGATCTGGAACGTGCCCTCCTCGGCCCGCTCGAGCGGCACGCCGACCCGTGACCACCTGGCCTCCTCGCGGTACTCGGCCCGCCGGCCACGGATCTGGGCCATCTTGTCGTCCTGCACGGGACCGTTGTTGGCCGGGATGGAGTAGTTCGGCGTGCGCTGGAAGACGGTGAGGTGCTCGGCTTGGGCTGCGATGATGGGGATCGACTGGATGCCGCTCGAACCGGTGCCGATCACGGCCACCCGCTTGCCGGTGAAATCGACCCCGTCGTGGGGCCAGCGGCTGGTGGAGTACACCTCGCCACCGAAGCGCTCGGCGCCCCGCACGTCGGGGACCTTGGGCATCGACAGGCACCCGGTGGCCATGACGTAGTGGCGGCACGTGAGCTCGTCGTCGCCGCCCGGACCTTGCGTACGGACGGTCCAACGGTCGGCGTCTTCGTCCCAGGTCGCGGACTCGACCGTGGTCTCGAAGCGGATGTCGCGCTTGAGGTCGTGCTTGTCGGCCACGTGGTCGACGTAGCGGAGGATCTCTGGCTGGGTGGCGTAGCGCTCGGACCACTCCCACTCCTCGTCGAGGTCGGGATCGAAGCTGTACGAGTAGTCGATGCTCTGGATGTCGCACCGGGCCCCCGGGTACCGGTTCCAGTACCAGGTGCCGCCCACGCCGTCGGCGGCCTCGACCACCATCGTCCGGAAGCCGGCGTTGCGCAACCGGTGCAGCAGGTACAGCCCGGCGAAGCCGGCGCCGACCACCACCACGTCGGCGTCGAGGTCCGTGTCCTGCGTCGCTTGCGACACCGATTCGTCGCCGTTGCTCATGTCTGCGTGTCCCCCTCGACCTCGTCGGGGCCTCCCCCGGCCTGACCGTCCGAGTGTCACACAGACGACCTCGCCACAAGCAGATCACCGACAGCCACGGCGCCGCGCCGTGGAACCCCTGCACCACTCGCCCTGATATGCGCACTTCGCGCGGACCAATGTGAACTTCGCCACATAACAACTGGCCCATTGGGTAGCGACCGAGGGTGCGAGCGACGACGGACCCTTCTGCGATGTCACCGCAGCGGGCGCGTGCCGTGCTGGCCGTGACGGCGGACGCGAGCGCCGACGAGATCGAGGCCGCGTTCCGTCGGGCCATCCGCATCGCCCACCCCGACCAGGGCGGCGACCCCGTGCGGGCCCAGGTGTTGCTCGACGCCCGCCGTTGCCTGCGCCACGACGTGGACCATGCGGCCCGTGACGCGCCGCGGGTGATCGTCGTGCCCGCTCCCACCTGGCGGGACCTCGTCGCCGCCATCCTCGAACGCATTCGCCCCCGTCCCCGTCCCGACCGACCGCCACCTCGCGTCCGCTGAGCCCGAAAGGCTTTCCCATGAACAACGTCCGCTTCTGGATCATCATCGGCCTCGTCGTGGGTGCCGTCTGGGCCTTCACCGGCATCGACGGCGCCCTGTTGACGCTCGGCCTCGGTGCCGTCGGCTTCCTCGTCGGTCTCGTCATCGAACAGGGCATCGACCTGCGCGATGTCCTCCGACAGGACCGAGACACCTGATCTCCAACCTGCGTCTCACCACAGACCACCCCATCCGCCAAGCCAGAGGAGAAACATCCATGTCCGACACCAGCACCACCACCAAGAACCAGGACCGCTCCCCGTCGAAATCCGGATCGAGTTCGGGCAACCTCGCTCGCCTCGAGACAGACAAGGGCGTCACCTCCATCTCGGAGGACGTCGTGAGCAAGATCGCCGCCATCGCCGCCCGTGAGGTCGAGGGCGTCGAGTCCCTCGGCGGCGCCATCTCCGGCGCGCTGAGCAGCGTGGTCGGCCGCATCCGCGGCGACGAGCACAAGACCGCCGGCGTGGGTGTCGAGGTCGGCACCATTCAGGCGGCCGTCGACCTGTCGATGACCGTCCGCTACCCCGCTTCGATCATGGACGTCACGGGTTCGGTCCGCCAGAACGTGATCGACCGCATCGAATCCATGACCGGGCTCGAGGTCGTCGAGGTGAACATCGCCGTCAACGATCTCGCCTTCCCGGGAGGGGACGAGGACCAGAACACCGGCCGGGTCTCGTAGGACCGCGTCACCGATGGGCAACGACGCCGGAACCCCGGCACCCTCGACCGTGGACGTCGCCCGGGCCGTCGCCGAGGCGGCGCGCACCCACGACGACGTCGACGACCTCGACGCCGGACTGGCCGGCGAGTTCGCCACCTACGGACTCGGCGACCGGGTCCCCGGCGTCCGGGTCGACCGGGGCCGGGACGGACACGTCGACGCGCGCGTCCGCATCGTGGTCCGCTTCGGGCGCCCGCTGCCCACGATCGGCGACGAGGTCCACACTCGGATCACCGCGGCGCTGCGCGACCTGGTCGCCGAAGCCGCAGTGCACGTGCACGTGGCCGACATCGTGACCTCCACGCCACCCGAGTTGGAACCGTCGGAAGCGCCATGACCCTCCTGCGTCGTTTCCTCGCCCTCGTACTGGCCCTCGCGCTCGGCGCCACCGCCGTCTTCGTCGTTGTCGAGGCCGTGGGCATCCGGGTCGGTGAGAGCCCCGTACTCCTGCCGATCGACGACTGGGAGCAGCGCCTCGTGAGCGACGACTGGAGCGAATGGCGCGCCGATGCCTGGGCCATCGCCTCGGGCGGCACCCTCGCCCTGGGCGTCCTGCTCGTCATCCTCCAGCTCGTCCCGCATCGGAAGCCGACGGTCGACCGCGCTCGCGGCGACGGTGATCGACGGGTCCGCTTCGGCCGTGGCGGCCTGAACGAGCGGTGGCGGGACATCATCGTCGACCAGGACGGCGTGCTCGGCGGCAAGGCCAGGGTCGCCCGGCGCAAGGCGAAGGTGACCGCACGGATCCCCGACGGCGGCGACCGCCGCGCGGCCCTGTCGTCGGTGCGCACGGCGCTCGGCGAGGATCTCGACCGACTCCGCCTGGCCAAGCGACCGAAGGTGCGCGTCGAGGCCACCGAGACCGACGATCGGGTGCTGTGACGTGATCGACGGACTGAACCGCGCCCTCCTCCTGCTCCTCGGACTGATCCTCGCCGCCGCCGGCGGCCTCGGGCTCGCCGCCAACCAAGGTGCCTTCGACGACCTCTACTCCCCCGCCCGCGTCTATGACGACGCCCGGGCGGAGGTGCTCGCCGATCCCGACCTCTGGTACGCCGTCATCCTGGGCGTCAGCGGCCTCGTGCTCGTGCTCGCCCTGGTGTGGCTGCTCCGCCAGTTCGCCAGCCGGCCCGGTGTCCCGCACCTGTCAACGGTCGTCCTCCACGCCGACCGCCGGGGACGCACCACCTTCGAACCGGCGCGCCTGGCCCGGGCCATCGCCGGGGACCTCGAGACCGTCGACGGCGTCCGGAAGGCGTCGGTACGGATCCTGTCGACCGGCCGCGAACCGGCCATGCGGGTGCGCCTCGATGTCGAGCGCGATGCCGATCCCGACCAGCTGCTCGACCGGATGAAGCCGGTGCTCCGGCGGGCGGCAGAAAGCCTCGACGCGTCCGACGTCGACGCCCGCATCCGCATCGACTTCGCCGGGCGCGACACCTCCCGCGTCGTCTGACACGAGAGGTGCCCGGAGGGGCTACTGCGACGCCACCCGCGGCCGCTCAACGCCGGCGGAAGATGCGACCGCCCCGCTCGGCTGCAGCCGACACAGCCCGCTTGGCGACCTTGCCGCCGGCTGCCATACCGGCCTTGGTGCGCTCGAGGGCACGGGCCGCCCACGCGAACTCGGTGCCGAGGATGGCGAAGCCGACAAACAGCAAGGGAAGGGTGAACGGTCCCGGCAGGACCACGAGGGCGAGTCCCAGCAGGATGATCGTCCCCCCGAAGAGGAGCACGATGCCCTGGCGCAACCGGGCCGGTGCCTTGTCCCAGAGCCGGGCCAGGAAGGCGAGTCGCTGTCGCACAGGAGCCAGTCTCCCACCCCGACCACGGACGTGTGCCGCAGCGTGCCGCCGGATGACAGGCTCCCACCATGGCGAACTTCGGGGACTTCCAGATCGGCATCTACCTCGACGGGATGATGAACGGTCAGACACCGGCCCTCACCACCAACCTCGCCCAGCTCGAGGGCCAGGCCCGTGAGGTGCTGGAGCCGGAGGCGATGGGCTACATCGTCCCCAGCTCCGGCGACGGAGCCACCACGCGAGCCAACCGAGAGGCCTTCGACCGTTGGCGCATCGTCCCCCGCATGCTGCGAGGCGCAGTGGAGCGCGACCACTCGTGCACCGTGCTCGGTACGTCGATGACCGCACCGGTGATGATCGCCCCCGTCGGGGTGCAGACCCTCGCCCACCCCGACGGTGAGCTGGCCACCGCCCGTGCCGCGGCCGAGCTCGGCCTCACCTACATCCACTCCACCGCGGCGTCGCACGACTTCGAGCAGGTGGCCGGGGCCAGCGGCGACGGCTCCCGCTGGTACCAGCTGTACTACCCGACCGACCCCGACGTGTGCGCCAGCTTCCTCGATCGAGCGAAAGCGGGTGGCTACGAGACCCTGGTCGTCACCCTCGACACCACGCTGCTCGGCTGGCGTCCGGCCGACCTCGACCGTGGCTTCCTCCCCTTCCTCAGCAACGTCGGCGTGGCCAACTACCTCTCCGATCCCGCCTTCCGCTCGAGGCTCGAGAAGTCCCCGGAGGAAGACCCGGGAGCAGCGACCTTCCTGTGGGCCGGCATGTTTCCCAACCCCGGCCTCAACCTCGACGACCTGCCGTTCCTCCGAGAACACTGGGACGGACCGATCGTGCTCAAGGGCATCGTGCATCCCGACGACGCCCGGGCCGCGGTGGACGCCGGCGTCGAGGGCATCGTCGTGTCCAACCACGGCGGCCGCCAGGTCGACGGTGCGATCGGCGCCCTCGATGCGCTGCCGACTGTGGCCGAGGCAGTCGGCGATCAGGCCACGATCCTGTTCGACTCCGGCATCCGGACCGGCACCGACGTCATCAAGGCGCTCGCCCTGGGCGCCGACTCCGTGCTCCTCGGTCGGCCGTTCCTCTACGGCCTCGCCCTCGACGGCCAGGCCGGCGTCGAACACGTGCTGCGCTGCCTGCTCGCCGAGGTGGATCTCGCGCTCACGCTCGCTGGCTACCCCGACCTGTCCGAGCTCGGACCCGAGGCGCTCCAGCGCTGGTGACGACCGTCAGCCGGGCGAAGGCGGCACCATCTCGTCGACCACCCGGTCGACCGACACGGTGGCGAAGCCGATCGACGCGTCGCCGATCCCGAAGGGGAGCACCAGGTTGCCGTCGTGGACGACCCCGCCGCACGAGTAGACGACGTTGGGCACGTAGCCGTCCTGCTCGTCAGCCTGCGGGGTGAGCAGCGGTCGGGCGAGCTCGCCCAGGACCTGCGTCGGGTCGTCGAGGTCGAGCAGCGACGCCCCGATGGAGTACGTGCGCATCGGGCCCACCCCGTGGGTGAGGACGAGCCATCCGGCATCGGTCTCAATGGGCGGGCCGCAGTTGCCGACCTGCACCGACCCCCACAGGGTGGGCGTGTTCGGGATGGGTGACGAGGTCGACCAGTGGCGGAGGTCGTCGGTCGTGGCGAGTGCGTTGTTGGTGCCGTCGTGTCTCGACAGGGCGACGAAGCGGCCGTCGATCCGTCGGGGGAAGAGCGCCAGACCCTTGTTCCTCGCCGCCGGACCCTGGAGGGGTGAGCTCTCGAAGGAGACGAAGTCGGTGGTCTCGAGCAGTTGCTGGACGATGTTCACGCCGTCGAACGCCGTGTAGGTGGCGAAGTAGACGGTCTCGCCGTCGTCGTCGAAGCGCACGAAGCGGGCGTCCTCGACGCCGTTCGACTCCGCTGCGGTCGCCGGGTAGAGCACCCGCTCGCTCAACGTCGACACCGGGTGGAACTCGACGCGATAGGCGCGCGCTGCGAAGGACCGGAGGCGGCGCACGGTGGCGGCCACCGCTGGGCGGGTATCCACCTGGGCGCCGAGCTCGGCCAGCCGTGCGTCGAGCTCGCCGTGGGTGAACTCGTCTCCCAACCGGTCGAGCACCCAGTCGGTCGCCTCGGTGTCGTCGTACATGCGACGGGCCAGGCTCCGGAAGGCGTCGGCGTGGAGCGTGCTCGGACCGATGCGACCCGGGGTCGTGAACCGATCCGGTGGATCGACCCGGACGGTGCCCGTGCCGTCGACCGACACGGTCCGGAACCCGATGGACGACCGGTGCCCCTCACCGATGCCGCGGACGCTCATGATGAGGTCGACCGATCCCGGCTCGGCGCCGGTCTGGTCGGGGGCGATCACGGCCGACGGGTTGCACAGGGCGGCGGCCTCGACGCTGTACTCGTGGGTGAAGGTCGCTCCCAGCAGCATCCGGCGCTCGTCGCTCAGCTCGGTCCCCTCCGGGATCCGGTTGACGATGCGGTCGGCGTGCCGGCGGAAGGTGTCGCCGAGATCGCGGTGTCGGTCCCCGAAGCGCTCGATGAGCTCGGTGAGGCCGGCCGCGACCTCGTCGTCGCTCAGCGCGAGCACGTGGCCGACCACCCCGGTGGCCTGCCGCCCGCTGCGCGGGTCGGGGTGCCCGGGCAGGAACAGCTTGGCGATCACCCGGCGCGGATCGGGTTGGAGCCGGACCGGTTGGCGTATTGCCAGATCACTGTCCACATCGGCCTCGATCATGCCGGCACGGCCTGTCGCAGGCGGGCGTGCTGGAGGGTCGAGACGAGCGCGAGGGTCGACTCCGCCCCCTGGTTCAGGTTCGGGCCGTCGGACTCCAGGCCGTCGTAGCCACCGCCGGTCATCGGGTCCCACAAGGGCGTCGCGGCATCGTTGTCCCCGAGGAACCATCCGATGGCCAGGTCCAGACCGCCCTGCCAACGGCCATCGCCGGTGACGTCGGCGGCCCTCGCGCAGGCATCGGCCATCGCCGCGACCTCGATGGGCTGCTGGTCGAAGGCCGGAGCGTGGTCGCCCGGGCCGGCTCCCCCGACCGGCGTCGGCGAGAGATGGCCGTCGAGCGTCTCCCGCTCGAGCAACCAGGTGAGGAGGTCGCGGCCCCGAGTCACCAGTTCGGGTCGGGCCAGGAGTTGGCCGGCGGCGAGGAGCACCTCGGGGATGACCGCGTTCGCGTAGGCGAGTCGCGGCTCGGGCCACGGCCACGCGTCGTCAGCGTTCGGCGGATCGACGCGCTCGATGACGTTGACGGCGTCGACCAGCAATGCCCGTGCGCCGTAGTGCTGCGGGTTGGCTGCGAGGACCTCGGCGGCACCGAGGGCGGCGAACGCCATGGCCCGCCGCCACGGCGATCGCTGCTCGATCGCCTGGTCGAACGAGGCCTGTCCGGTCTGGCGCAGCCAGGGATCGGTGGATCGGGTCGCGGCGGTGCCGAAGGCCCAGATGGCGCGACCCCAGCAGTCCTCGACGCCGCGTGGTCCATGCCAACGGCCGTCGGCACTCCGGCGGTTGCGGATGTGGCCGGCCACGCCCTTCGCATCCATCAGGTACTGCATGGCGGTGTGGCCGAGGGCCTGCACGGCACGGGTCGGCTGCGGCTCGCGAGCCACCACGACGAGGACACGGGCCACGTCGTCGGTGCAGTAGCCGTGCCCGCGTCGGGCCGTGGTGTGGTCGGCGTGTTCGAAGGTGCCGATGGCGTCGCTGAGCGCGAGCAGGTGCTCGAACGACGGTGGCGGCGCCGTGACCGACGAGCGTGTGGTCACCGCGTGACCGCGATCATCGGGTCACGGCGAGGAGCCGGCCGGCGAGGTCGCTGTAGTGGCCGGCCACCGCCTCCCAGGACAGGTCGGGGGCCAGGCGGCGAGCCTCGGCCGCCATGTCGGCCAGCAGCGTGGCGTCGGTGAGGGCCGAGCGGATTGCGTCAGCGAGGGCCGCGGGGTCGCGCTGGGGAACCACGATCCCGGCGCCGCTGGCGAGGAGCTCGACCGCGTGGGGGAAGGCCGTGGACACCACCGGCCGACCGGCGGCGACAGCGTCGACCAGGACCCCGGACGTGACCTGCTCGGCCGAGTCGTAGGGCAGGACCACCAGGTCGGCGGCCGTGATCAGCGCCGTGAGCGAGGGCAGGTCCCGATAGGCGTCGTCGAAGGTCACCTGCGGCGCGACCCCAACGCGCCAGGCGCGCTGGATCAGCATGTCGCGGTACTCCTCGCCCGACCACTCCCGGACCTTGGGATGGGTGGCGCCGGCGACGAAGTACCGGGGCCGGGGCGCCATGTCGGCGAGCAGGGCCATCGCGTCGAGGGCCCACTCGATGCCCTTCCCCGGCCCGAGCAGCCCCCACGTCAACAGCGTGGGGGGCGACCCGCTCACGCGGAGCTGGGCACGGCCCAGCGGGGTGGCCGCGCCGTGGGCGATGACCCGAACCTTGGCGGGGTCGATCCGGTAGACCGACGACAGGCGCGCACGAGCACTCTCGGTCATGACGACCACGGCATCGGCCCGGCCACACACGTCGATGAGGACGGCCCGCTGGTTCGGCGTCGGGTCGGTCAGGACGGTGTGGGCCACGACCACGATGGGCACGTGGATCCCGTCCAGGACCGGCACCAGGTCCTCGCCGTCCGGGCCGCCGTAGATGCCGTACTCGTGCTGGACGATGGCGAGGTCGGTGCGGTTGAGCAGGTCGATCCCAGTGGACCGGGATGCAGCGGTGTCGCCGAGCGAGCCCACCACCAGTGGATCCTCGAGGCCGGCTCGGGGCGACAGGCGCACGACGTCGACGCTGTCTCCGTTGGCGATCAGGCCGGCGGCCAGCGCAGCCGAGAAGGTGGCGATCCCGCATTCCGTCGGCGGGAAGGTGGACAAGATCCCGAACGACCGGGGGGCGCGCTCGGGCACGGCGATCGTCGTCTCCATGGGGGTGCGGGTCGGCACTGGTGTCTCCTGGGCAACGGCTCGGGTCGAGGCGTCAAGCCTGCGGAAGGCGGAGCCCGAAGGCCGTCCGGCCCAAGCGGGCGACTCTCCCAAGGAGGATGGTCACCCCACTCTACGCCGGGTTCCTCGCGAAGCGGCCTGGGATACGCTCGAACATCGACACTTCTGCGACGACGTCGCCCACGCCAGCCACCGGCTCGCCGCTGCGGATCGCCGTGCTGGCGCCGATCGCGTGGCGGACCCCGCCCCGCCACTACGGCCCGTGGGAACTGTTCGCCTCCCTCCTGACCGAGGGACTGGTGGCCGCCGGTCACGACGTCACGCTGTTCGCCACCGCCGACTCCGTCACCACCGCCGGCCTCCACGCAACCGTCGCCACGGGTTGGTCCGAGGACGCCGCCATCGATCCCAAGGTGGCCGAGTGCCTCCACATCGCCTCGGTGTTCGAACGCGCCGGCGAGTTCGACATCATCCACAACGGGTTCGACTTCCTGCCCCTCACCTACAGCGACCTGGTCGACACCCCCGTGGTGACCACCATCCACGGCTTCTCGTCACCGGCGATCGTGCCCGTGTACGCGCGCTACGACGCCACCACCGACTACGTCGCGATCAGCGACGCCGACCGACATCCCGGCCTCCACTACGCCGCCACCGTCCACCACGGCATCGACGTCGACGACTTCGCCCTCCACCCCGGCCCTGGCGACCACCTCGTGTTCTTCGGTCGGATCCACCCGGACAAGGGCACCGCGCGGGCCATCGAGGTGGCCCGGCGCACCGGTCGACGCCTCGACATCGCCGGCATCGTCCAGGACGAGGACTACTTCCGGGCCGAGGTCGAGCCCCACCTCGACGACGACCACGTCCGCTACCTGGGGCCGGTGGACGCCGGTGACCGTTCGAGCTTCCTCGGCGGCGCCCACGCCCTGCTGCACCTGATCGACTTCGACGAGCCGTTCGGCTTCAGCGTGGCCGAGGCGCTGGCCTGCGGAACCCCCGTGGTGGCCTACGACCGCGGCTCGATGGCCGAGCTCATCGACCACGCGTCCGACGGGTTCCTCACGGCCGACATCGAGGGTGCCGTCCACGCGGTGGAGAGCGTCGACGGTCTGGACCGGGCGGCGATCCACGCCCGTGCCCACCGGCGCTTCAGCCGTACGACGATGGTCGACCGCTACGTCGACGTCTACCGCTCGGTCCTCGACGCCCGCTGAGCCGAGGGGCGCTCGCGGATCTTCCGCCGGGGCGGCACGGTCAGCTCACGTCCCGGCGCTGGCGCAGGACCCCGCCGATCACCACGGCGCTGATGGCGTAGGCACCGGGGTCACCGGCGGCGATGCGGGCCGCACGCACGCGGAGGCCGCCACGCCGCCGTCCAGGCCGCCCGGGAGCTGGAGCCGCTCTGAAACGGATGCCGTGTCCACATGCGACGCATGCGGCCCGCGACGGGAGCAGAATGGATCCATGGCCGACCGTGCAGTGGAGCTCTTCGTCGAGTCGATCGGGCGATTCGCCGACCGGGTCGACGACATCGCTGACGACGACTGGGGCAACCAGACGCCGTGCGCCGAATGGGGCGTGCGGGTGCTGGTGAACCACGTGTGCAACGAGCAGCTGTGGGCACCACACCTCGTCGCGGGCGAGACCCTCGACCAGGTCGGTGACCGCTACGACGGCGACGTGCTGGGCGACGACCCGAAGGCCGCCTTCCGGCGAGCGGTGGAGGGATCGATCGCCGCGTTCGCCGGCGCCGACCTCGACGGCATCGTGCACCTGTCGTTCGGCGACGTGCCGTGCCGCGTCTACCTCGAGCAGATGCTCACCGATGCCGAGGTCCACGGTTGGGACCTGGCCGAGGGACTGGGCGAACCGACCGAGCTCGAGCCCGAGACGGCGTCGTTCCTGTTGCCGACCATGGAAGCGCAGGCCGATCTGATCCGCTCGTCCGGCATGTTCGGCGATTCCGTGCCGGTCGACGATGACGCCGACGACGCCACGAAGCTCCTCGCCCTCCTCGGTCGCGACCCCCGCTGACCAGCCAGATCCGCCAGGCCCGGCTGCCCTACCGTGGGCCCCTCGCCGTCCCAGGAGCCGCCCGTGTCGTTCGTGTTGGTGGAAAGACCTCATCCGCACGTCAGCCTCGTGACCCTCAACCGTCCCGAACGGATGAACGCCATGGCGTTCGACGTCATGATCCCGTTGCGGGAGACCCTCGACGAGCTCGCCACCGACGGCGACACGCGCGTCGTCGTCCTCACCGGCGCCGGTCACGGCTTCTGCTCCGGCGCTGACCTCGAGGATCCGGGTGAGCTCCCTGGCATCGATGGGCTCGGACTGCCGAGCATCGCCCTGCGGGCCGGTCGTCTCCTCCACGACGTGGTGACCGCCATCCACGATCTCCCGGTGCCGGTCATCGCCGCCGTCAACGGCGCAGCCATCGGTGGTGGACTGTGCCTGGCCGCGTGCTGCGACGTGCGGGTCGCGGCCGACACCGCGTACTTCCGCGCCGCCGGCATCAACAACGGGCTCACCGCCGCCGAGCTCGGCCTCAGCTTCACCTTGCCGCGCGCCATCGGCTCGTCCCGGGCCATGGAGCTGATGCTCACCGGTCGCGACATGGACGCCGTCGAGGCCGAGCAGATCGGCTTCGTCTCAGGGGTCACCGCCCCCGACGACCTGCTGCCGCACTGCTACGAGATCGCCGAACGCATCATCGGGATGAGCCGGGCCGGGGTCGAGCTCACCAAGCAGATGGTGTGGGCGGGTCTGGAGGCGAGCAGCTTCCGCACCCACATGGACCAGGAGATGCACGCCCAGCTCTTCGTCCGCATGACCACCCAGAACTTCGAGGAGGCCATCCGCGCCCGGCGGGAGGACCGGCCCGCACGGTTCACCGACGGGCTCTGACGCCGGCGGGTCCGGCAGCTCGTGTTCCGCAGCGCCTGCCAGATCGTCAGGGGGTGGTGCCGATCGGGGCGCAGTCGTGACCGCAGGACCCGTCATCGGTGGGCCCGGTCGGTTCGGCGGCCGGCCGGTGCAGGACCGCCTTCGACGGGGTGAGCCGCACGGTGCGCGGCGGACCCTCGACGACCTCGCCGGCGGCGTCGAAGATCAGCGAGTAGCCGCCGGGCTCGTCGGGTGGGACGACCACGCTCACGTCGGGGCGCTGGGCCAGGTTGCGGGCGGTGCTGCCACCGCAGTCGGTCTCGAACCCACCGTCGGCCCAGGTGAGGAACACCGACACCAGGTGCGGCGGACCACTGTCGCCGGCGGTGATGAGATAGGCGGGTCGCTCGTGGGCGGCCAGCTCCTCCCGGAGGGCGTCCAGGTCCACGGGTATCGACATGGCACGAGAGTACGGCGGCGGCTCAGTTCGCGCTCGTGGCGACCGATGAGTTCTGTGGGGTCGCACCGTCGGTAACGTCTCCGGCCATGCCGTTCGAGACCGTCACCGGGTACTGCTGGCCCCAGAGCGTCGCACCCGGCGAGGCGGTCGGGTTGCACCTCTCCTCCGCCGGCGGTCGTCCGGTGGACGTCGAGGTCGCCCGCGTGGGCGGCACGCGTGACGTGGTCTGGTCGGAAACCGTGGGCGCCGACCACCACCCCACGCCAGAGGACGCCGACGCCAACGGCTGCGACTGGCCGGTCGCGGTCTCGATCGACGTGGGCGACGACTGGCGGTCGGGGTACCACGAGGTCGTCCTCACCATCGACATCGACGGCAGGAAGCGCACCACCCACGCCTTCTTCGTGGTGCGGCCGACGCCGGAGTCGACGAACACGATCCTGTTGCAGCTGGCCACCAACACCCTGCACGCCTACAACGACTTCGGCGGCCGCAACCTCTACACCGGCGGTACCACGGTGTCGCTGCAACGGCCGATGTCGCCGGGCTTCCTGCACAAGCCGCCGGGGCCGGGCCGGCGGGTCACCAACCTCGTCGCCGACGACCGGCAGATGACCGCCCACGTCGGCTACGTGCAGCTCAACCACCTGGCGCCGTATGCCGGCTCGGCCGGCTGGCCCGACTGGGAACAGCCCTTCCTCGAGTGGGCCGAGCGACAGGGCTACGGCATCGACGTCGTCACCAATGCCGACCTCGAGGAGTTCCCCGAGATCGTCGGGCGCTACCGACTGGTCCTCTCGGTGGGCCACGACGAGTACTGGTCCGGTCCGATGCGCGACACGGTCGAGGACCACATCAGCCGGGGCGGCAACGTCTCTTTCTTCTCCGGCAACACCGCCATGTGGCAGGTACGGATGGAGGATCCCGACGACGCCGGCCGGGCCACGAAGATGGTGGGCTACAAGGGTCGGTTCAAGGAAGACCCCATGTTCGGCACCGACCGGCAGGCCGAGGTCACCACCATGTGGTGCGACCAGCTGCTCGACCGGCCCGAGAACCACATGACCGGCGTCAGCTTCAGCCGGGGTGGTTACCACCGGATCGGTCGGTCGGTCACCAACGGAGCCGGCGGCTACACCATCCATCGGGCCGACCACTGGCTGTTCGAGGGCACCGGCATCGGCTACGGCGACGTCCTCGGGGTCGACGCCACGGTGGTCGGATACGAGTGCGACGGCTGCGACTTCACCTACCGCGACGGCCTCCCGTACCCCACCGGTGACGACGGCACGCCCGAGAGCTTCACCATCCTGGGCACGGCGCCGGTCGCCCACTTCACCCACACCTCCGCTCCCCGGCCCCCCGGTCCCGGCGTGCCGTCGGAGCTCGAGTACATCTCGGCCCGGGTGTTCGGCGAGCGGGGCCACGAGGAGCGCCTCGCCCACGGGCACGCCGTGCTCGGCACCTACACGTCGGCGGCGGGCGGCACGGTGGTCACGTCGGGATCCACCGACTGGGCCCACGGCCTCGCCGCCCACGACCGCAACGTGGAGCAGATCACCGCCAACGTGCTCGACCGCCTGAGCTGACCGGGCTGCGCTCGCAGCAGGGCAGGCGGGCAGGGGTTACGGTTCGTCGCGATGATCCCGCTCGACGAGACCTTCGACGGCACGTTCCCCTTCGCCCCGCACACCTTCGACGGCCACGGCTTCGTACAGCACTACGTCGACGAGGGCCCACGGGACGGTGAGGTGGTGGTGTGCCTGCACGGCGAGCCGACGTGGGCCTACCTGTACCGGAACATCATCCCCCGACTCTCGGACCGGTACCGGGTGATCGTGCCCGACCACATGGGCTTCGGGAAGTCGGCCACACCGCAGGACCGGGAGTACACCCTCCAGACCCACACGGAGAACCTGGTCGCCTTGGTCGACCACCTCGACGTGCGCGACATCACCTTCGTGCTCCAGGACTGGGGCGGACCGATCGGCACGGCGTACGCGGTCCGGCACCCCGACCGGGTGAAGCGGCTGTTCCTCGCCAACACCCTCGCCGGCTACGGCCAGGTGGGCGGCGACGTGCCCGCCCTCAAGGATTCGCCCTGGTTCCACTGGATCGGTGAGGGCCTCGAGACCGGGCGCACCGAGGCCGTGCTGCGCAACCTCGGATCCACCGTGCTGTCGGTGATGAAGATCCTCGGCCTGCACGACGCCGGGGCCATGGACGACACCTGGATCCGGGCCTACTCGGCGGCGTTCCCGACGTGGGAGTCGGCCATCGGCGGCTACGAGTTCCCCATCGATGCCCACTCCGGACGAATCTTCTCCTACGTGCTCGCGGGAGTCGACGGCGTCCCCGCGCTGCAGGCCAAGCCGGCCGTGCTCTACGAGGGCATGGAGGACCGGGCGATCCCCCCGGCCCGGGCCATCGCCGACTTCAAGGCGCTGTGGCCGGGATCGCCCGTGGTCGAGCTGCCCGGCGTGGGCCACTTCTGCCAGGAGGACGCCCCCGACGTGCTCGCCGCCGGCATCGACCACTTCATCCAGGCCAACCCGTAGGAGCCGCGGTCGAGCGGGCGGGCCGGTCAGCCGGGCGGGCCGGTCAGCCGACGACCACGGTGGCCCCGACGAACTCCACTGCGAAGGCCTCGCA
>JBPPNA010000181.1:0-3164 GCA_051306355.1 Acidimicrobiales bacterium
GTGTCCGAGCAGCAGACCCTGCTCGGCCAATCCGGGTCCACCGTGCGCTTCGGGAACCTGATCCTCGTACCGGTCGACAATTCGTTGGTGTACGTCCGCCCGTTCTACGTCGAGTCCGAGGGCGTCCAGATCCCCGAGCTCAAGCTCGTGATCGCGTTCTTCGAGGGCAACGTCGCCGTGGGCGACACGCTCGAGGACTCGCTGAGCCAGCTGTTCGACGATCGCATCCCGTCGATCGAGGAGGTCATCGAGGACCCCGAGTCGCCCTCGGTCGACACCGAGGGCCCGGGATCGGGCGCACCGGGGGATGACGATCCGGCGGATGCTCCCGGCACGGTCAACGACCAGATCGCCCAGCTGCTCGAGGACGCCGAAGGACTCTTCCAGGAGGCTGCGACGGCGCTCGACGAGGGCGACCTGGGCGAATACCAGACCAAGAACGACGAGGCCCAGGCCCTCGTGACCGAGGCCCTGGAGCTGCTGGCCTCGTCCACTACCGCGACGACATCTCCGTCATCGACCTCCACCACCACCACGACCGAGCCGGAGCAGGAAGAGGCCTGACCCGGGCGGGGGTCAGGCGACCGTTCAGCTGGCGGAACGGGTCCAGCCCGTGTCGACCGGCGTCAGGTCACGCAGGCCGATGGGCCGGTGATGGGGGTGGCATCGCCACCGCCCACGGCGTGAGGTAGAGAGTGGCCCGTGACCCGGTTCCGTGAGCTCCTCGACCGGCACGCTGGTCCGGTGTTGTTCGCCGTCGCACTCGTGGTCCTGGGTGGGCTCGCCGGCGCCGCCGGCTTCGTCCTCCAACCGGCGGTCTCGGGATCGGTGGGACCCGGCACGGTGGTGATCGATCCGTCATTGCGTCCCGGCGACACGGTGGTCGACCTCCCACCGCTGGGCCAGATCCGCGCCGACACCCACCGGGGCCCGCTCGGCTTCGCCGCCCGCCTGACCCGCATCGACCTCGATCGCGCCGGCCTCGTGGCTCGCGACCGGGATCCGGCCGGCGTTCTCCGTGACCAGGTCGAGTCGGATCTGCGCCCGCTGTTGATGACGCTGGGGCGCCAGACCCTGCTCGTCGCGGTGATCGCCGGGAACGCGGTGGCGCTGGTCCTGCCCCGACGCCGTCTGCGCTACGCGGCCGGCACCCTCGCCGGATCCCTCGGCTTCCTCGCCGTCTCCGGAGTGGTCACCGCGATGACCTTCGACCCGAGCTCCTTCGATCAGCCGGAGTTCGAAGGAGCACTGTCCGCTGCGCCTGACATCTTGAACACCGTGCAACGTCACGTCGACGACGTCGCGGTGGTCGAGAGTCGCCTGGAGGCGCTGTCGGACCGGGTGGTCGGCCTGTACCGCTCGGTGGACGGCAGCGCGGGCTCGCTCCCGTCCGACCTCGTGATCCTGCACGTGTCGGACCTGCACTCGAACCCGGTGGGCATCCAGCTGGTGGAGGAGGCGGCAATCCGGTTCGACGCCGACGCGATCATCGACACCGGGGACCTCACCAGCTTCGGTGCCGATGTCGAGGAGGCGGTGGTGGATCGGGTCAGTCGCATCGACACCCCGTACTACGTGATCCCGGGGAACCACGACTCGCCGTCGATCCGCCGTGCCCTCGTGTCGGCCGGCGTACAGGTGCTCGATCCCGGCGTCATCGAGCTCGGTGGCATGCGCGTCCTCGGCGTCGGCGATCCGAACTTCACGGCTGACAACCGCCGCTCCGCCGATGTCCTGGCGAGCAACCTGGAGGCGGCATCGGCCGAGACTCGCCGATTGGTGCTCCAGCACCGCCCCGATCTGGTGGCCGTGCACAACCCGGCACAGCTCGGGGCGGCCGTGGGCCTCTTCGACGTCGGTCTGGTCGGCCACCGGCACCGGCCCGGCGTCGACTACGAGGACGGCAGCGTCATCGTGGCGACGGGCAGTGCCGGTGCCACGGGGGTCGAGGCGCTCATGACCGCGGACGACCTGCCGTATGAGATGCAGCTGCTGCAGTTCATCGACGACCGCCTCGTGGCCATCGACCGCGTGGCCTTCGAAGGGACCGACGGGGCGTTCCGGCTGGAGCGCGTCCTCATCGACAACGATGCCGTCTACGGCTATCCCGGCGACGAGGAGCTCGAGCCCTTCCCCTCCCGGCTGCCCGGTCGTCGGCCACCGGAGTGATGGTGTGCGCCGTGCTGTCATGCCGCCTCGCCATCGCTGGTGTCGGGCCAGGGTGCTCTCGGGACGCCGAGCTCGTCGAGGGTGCGGGTCAGACGGTCGGCGAGCGGGCTGGGGAGCTGGTCGTCCACCTGTGACCGCAGCATCGACAGGGGTGGGCATCGGCTGAGGAGGAACCGGGCGAAGCCGCCGTCGTCGAACCAGTCCGCATCGGAGGGGATCAGCTCCGGTGCGGTGAAGCGGCCGTCGCGCACCAACGACCGCAGCCGGGGCCAGGTGCAGACGCCGTGGAAGGCGGTCACCACGTCGACGAAGTCGGCACCTCGTCGTTCCACATCGTCGGCACGCATGAGCAGGGTGACGGCGGGGTGGCGGGCGGTGACGTCTTCCCACTCCGTGATGTCTCGTGACCGGTCTCCGAGCAGGGCGGAGAGCCACTCGATGGTCCAGAAGACGTCACTCCCGCATGGCGGCGGGTCGGTCGCCAGACCGAGCGCCAGTCGGAGGAGATCGATCTGCTCACCGGTGGCGCCATCCGGCGTGGACCCGAGTGCGGTGGCCAGGTCGTCGTCGTCCTGGACGTGCACCCGATGGGCCAGCTCGCCGGATCGGGAGAGCAGGGCCACGACCTCGACGCGTGCCCGGCGCCGAGGCACGGCCGAGGAGGGAGCACCCCGATCTGCGATGGGGTACGCGTGGCCATGGGTGGCGATGCCGAGCGCGTGCCACGACGACGGGGCGGTGAACCCGACGAGGAGGTCGCTGGGGTGGTGTCCGTCGAGGGGCTTCAGGCCGATCTGGGCATGCGGGCCGTCGACGGCGACGTGGACGAGCGCGGGCTCGAGCCCGGTCCGCAGTCCCGCCACGAGCTCGTCGGCCACGAGGTGGATGGATGCATCGGCCGCGACGGGGTCGAAGTGGTCGGAGGGGGACATGGGTGCCTTCCGGGTGGGGTTCCGGCCGTCGGTTCGGCGACGGCGAGTGGCCTGTGGCCGGGG
>JBPPNA010000295.1:0-4646 GCA_051306355.1 Acidimicrobiales bacterium
GCGTCTCTTCGAGGTGGGCCACGTGTTCCTGCCCGCCACCGGCGACGCGACCCCCGAGGGTCCCGGCCGACCCGACCTGCTGCCCGACGAGCGCGAGCACCGGGGCCTGGCCCTGGCCGGCGCCGAGGCTCCGGAGGCCGTCCGGGCCTGGCTGGCCCTGGCCGCTCGCCTGGGCCTCGAGGACGTCGACGTGGCCAACGAGCCTCGCCCCGGCCTCCACCCCACCCGCAGTGCCGTGGCCCGCGTCGCCGGCCACCCGGTGGGCACCGTCGGCGAGATCGATCCCGACGTGCTGGCCACCCACGGCATCAGCGAGCGGCTGGCCTGGCTCGAGGTGGACCTGGGCGACCTGCTGGCGCGAGCCGTCGGGGACGTGGCCTACCGGCCCGTGTCCCGGTTCCCCTCCAGCGACGTGGACCTGGCCTTCGAGGTGCCCGAGGCCACCTCGGCCGTCGACGTGGAGCGCACCCTCGTCGGGGCCAGCCCGCTGGTCTGGTCGGTCGACCTGTTCGACACCTATCGCGGGCCTGGGGTGGGGGAGGGGCGGCGGTCGCTGGCCTACCGGGTCCGGTTCGACTCTCCTGCGCGCACCCTCACCGACGCCCAGGTGGGCGAGGCCCGTCAGGCCCTGATCGACGCCGTCGTCGGGGCCCACGCCGCCGTCCTCCGAGGCTGACCTACTGTCGGCGGCCATGACCGAGGCACCGGACGGCGAGCTGTTCATCGGAGGGGTGGTCGACGCCGACCACCAGCGGACGGGCGACGAGGTCCGCCTCGACAGCGCCTCGCTCACCACCCACGGGCTGGTGGTGGGCATGACCGGCTCGGGCAAGACCGGGCTGGGCGTGGGCCTGGTCGAGGAGGCCCTCCTCGACGGCATCCCCGTCCTGGTGCTGGATCCCAAGGGCGACCTGGGCAACCTCCTGCTCACCTTCCCGGACCTCGACGCGGCCTCCTTCGCTCCTTGGGTCGAGGACGAGGATCCCGGCGAGGTGGCCACCCGCTGGAAGGAGGGCCTGGCCGGCTGGGGCATCGACGGCACCCGCATCCAGGCCCTGCGCGACGCGGCGGAGGTCACGATCTACACGCCCGGCTCGACCAGCGGGGTGGGGCTCGACCTGGTGGGCAGCCTGGCCCGGCCAGCCGGTGATGCCGACCCGGAGGCCGTGGCCGACGAGGTCGAGGGCGTCGCCGCTGGGCTCCTCCACCTGGTGGGGGTGGACTCCGACCCGCTCTCGGGCCGCGAGCACATCCTGCTGGCCAACCTGGTGCACGCCTCGTGGGCCGCCCAGCGCGACCTCGACCTGCCCGGCCTGGTGGCCCAGGTCCAGGACCCCCCGATCCGAAAGCTGGGGGTGTTCGACCTCGACGAGTTCTTCCCCCGGGACGACCGCGCCGAGCTGGCCCTGACCCTCAACGGCCTGTTGGCGTCCCCTGCCTTCGCGGCGTGGGGCGAGGGGGAGCCCATCGACATCGAGGCCATGCTCCGGCCCGGCGGCCGACCGGGCTGCGCCATCGTCAGCCTGGCCCACCTCTCCGACGACGAGCGCCAGATGGTCGTGACCCTGGTGCTGGGCAAGCTGGTGACGTGGATGCGCCGCCAGCCGGGGACCGACCAGCTCCGGGCCATGGTCTACTTCGACGAGGTGGTGGGGTACGTGCCCCCCAGCGCGGCCCCGCCGGCCAAGGCGCCGATCCTCACCCTGCTCAAGCAGGCCCGGGCCTTCGGGGTCGGTGTGGTGCTGGCCACCCAGAACCCGGTGGACGTGGACTACGAGGCCCTCTCCAACGCCGGGACCTGGCTGATCGGCCGCCTCCAGACCGAGCAGGACAAGGCCCGCCTCCTGGACGGCCTGTCGTCGGCTGACGGCGGCGTGGACACCAAGGCGATCGGGGATGCCATCGCCTCGCTCGACCAGCGGGAGTTCGTGCTGCGCCAGGCCGGCAAGGAGGCGCCCCGCATGCTCACCAGCCGGTGGGCCATGTCCTACCTGCGAGGCCCGCTGACCCGCGACCAGATCGCCATCCTCCTGGCCGATCGCCGCCCGGCTGAGCCGGAAGGGCCGACCGAGGCGCCGCCGGCGCCGGTGGCCGCATCGCCGAGCGATGCCGGCGCGCCCCCCACCGCCAACGCCGCCGCCGCCCCGGCGCCGCCTGACCCGGGGGACGACGACGCCACCCCGGTGATGCCCACCGTGGCCGACGGCACCCCCGTGCGGTGGCTCGACCCGGCCGCGGCCTGGGCCTCGGAGGTGGGCGCAGTGCCGGGCGGGACCCGGTTCACCGCCATCCTGGTCGCGTCGGCCGACCTCCTCTTCGACGAGACCAAGGCTGACCTCCGCCACACCGAGCACTTCGAGTGCGTGATCCCCGACCTGACCGACCCACCGGACCCCACCGCGCTGGTGGCCGTCGACCACGACCCCCGCGACCTCCGGACCGAGGCCCCGGCCGGCGCGACCTACCTGCTCCCCGAGGCCCGGATCTCGACCAAGGCGCTGTTCGCCTCGGTGACCAAGGGCCTCCGGGACCACCTCTACAGCACCCGGACGGTGGAGCTGCTCACCAACCGGGAGCTCAAGCTGTCCAGCCGCCCCGGTGAGCCCGAGGCCGACTTCCGGGCCCGGTGCGAGGCCGCGGCCGATGACGGGGCGGACAAGGAGGCGGCCAAGGTGGCCAAGCGCTACGAGGCCAGGATCAAGCGGGCCCAGGCCGCGGTGGCCACGGCCGAGGACCGGGTCCGCCAGGCCGAGTCCGCCCAGTCCTCCCGGCGGTCCGACGAGCTGGTCCGGGGCGCCAGCGACATCCTCGGGTCGCTGCTGGGCGGCAAGCGCAAGGCCCGCTCCATCGCCCGGGCGGCCGGGTCCGCGGCCTCCCGCCGGGGCCGCACCAGCGAGGCCGGCAACCGGGTGGAGACGGCGCGCAACCGGGTCGAGGCCAAGGGCGAGGCGGTGGCCGACCTGGAGACCGAGGTGGCCGACGAGCTGGCCACGCTGGCCGAGGAGTGGGACGCCAGGGCCGACGCCGTCGAGACCCTCGAGGTCCCCCTCGAGCGCAGCGACGTCAAGGTGACCGAGCTGACCCTGGTGTGGGTCCCCGTGGCCTGACCCCGGTCCCGCTTGCATACTGATGCGTGATGTCGCATAGAGTGGGGCATGGCCAAGGTCGGCATCGTCGGGGCGTCCGGGTACACCGGGGCCGAGCTGCTGCGGCTCCTGGCCGGGCACCCGGACCTCGAGGTGGCGGTGGCCACCGGAGACTCCCAGGCCGGCCAGCCCCTGGCCGGGCTCTACCCCAACCTGACCGGCGCCTACGGCGACCGCACCTTCGACGCCTGGGACCCAGCCCGCGTCGACGGCCTCGACCTGGTGTTCTGCGCCCTGCCCCACGGCGCCAGCCAGGCCGTGGTGCCCCAGCTGCAAGACCGGGTGGGGGCCATCGTCGACCTGGCCGCCGACTTCCGGCTGGCCGACGCCGCCCTCTACCCCGAGTGGTACGGCGAGGACCACACCGTCCACGAGCTGCTGGGCGAGGCGGTCTACGGGCTGCCCGAGCTGTTCCGCTCCGACCTGGCAGGGGCGACGCTGATCGCGGGCCCCGGCTGCTACCCGACCGCCGCCGCCCTGGCCCTGGCCCCGTTGCTGCGGGCCGGCCTCGTCGACCCCACCGGGATCGTGGTCGACGCGGTCAGCGGTCTGTCCGGCGCGGGGCGTCCCCCCAAGCCGAACACCACGTTCTGCGCGGCCGACGGCGACGTGACCGCCTACGGCCTGCTGCGCCACCGCCACACGCCGGAGATCGAGCAGACCCTCACGCGGGTCGCAGGCACCGCGGCCCAGGTCGTCTTCACCCCCCACCTGGTGCCGATGAGCCGGGGGATGCTGGCCACCTGCTACTCCCGGCCGGTCGCGGGCGCGACCGCCGCGGACGTGGCCGAGGCCATGGCGACGTCCTATGCCGAGGAGCCGTTCGTCGCGGTGGTGGCCGGCTCCCCGTCGACCAAGGCCACCCAGGGCTCCAACGCAGCCCACGTCTCGGCCGTCGTCGACGAGCGCACCGGGTGGGTGCTCTCGTTCTGCGCCCTCGACAACCTGGGCAAGGGCGCGTCCGGTGCCGCCGTCCAGTGCGCCAACCTCGCCCTCGGCCTGCCCGAGGGCACCGGGCTCACCACCATCGGCACCTACCCGTGACCGCGCCCTGCGGTTCTGATCGTCAGACGCGCCGGAAGCAGCGCGCTCAGCGATCAGAACGGCATCAGTGGGGCGGTCGAACCGTTCTGAGCGCCAGGCGCGCCGAGAACGGCGCGCTCAGCATTCCGAACGGATGGGGCGCCGTGCGATGAGCATCACCGCACCCAAGGGGTTCGTGGCCTCGGGCGTGGCGTCGGGCATCAAGGACTCGGGGGAGCCGGACCTGGCCCTGGTCGCCACTGCGTCGGGGCGGGCCGTGCCCGCCGCCGGTGTGTTCACGGCCAACCTGATGACGGCGGCGCCGGTCCTCGTCTCCCAAGCCCACCTGGCGGCGACCAGCGGGCGGGCTGCGGCGGTGGTCCTCAACAGCGGCAACGCCAACGCCGCCACCGGCGCCCCCGGGAAGGCGGACGCCCAGCGCACCTGTGCCGCCGTGGCTGCCGATCTGGGCTGCGC
>JBPPNA010000297.1:0-5097 GCA_051306355.1 Acidimicrobiales bacterium
AGAGACAGCCCGGGCGACGAACGGCTGCACCACCCGCCCGCCCAGACCCCCGATGACGGCGAGGCCGGGGACCACGTCGAACGATGATCGTCCCCGTCCTGGTCATCGGGGTGGTCGCGTCCGTCGTCGGCGCGGTCCGCTCCACCTGGTCCCCGTGAGGTGAGTCGATGCTCTCGAGCATCCACCCGCTCGGTGAGCGGGGAAAGGGAAACCGATTCGCCGTCACCGCCACCGCGTTCGTGGTGGGCGCCGTCGCCGGCGGCGCCGCGCTCGGCGCCGTCCTGGGCGTCGTCGGCCTGGTCCCGACGCTGGTCCTGGGCGAAACGGCGGCGCTGGGCATCGTCGGCGTCGTGGCCGGCGCGGCGCCCGTCTTCGAGTACACCGGCCGGTCCCTCCCGTCGGTGCCCAGACAGGTCGACGAGGACTGGCTCAACCACTACCGCGGGTGGGTCTACGGCGTTGGCTTCGGCTTCCAACTGGGGGCCGGCGTGCTCACCTACATCACCTCCGCGGCCGTCTACGTCGCCATCGGCGCAGCCCTCCTCGTGGGTCACCCCGCCGGTGCGGTGGCCATCGGCATCGCCTTCGGCCTCACCCGGGGCCTCTCGCTGCTGCCGGCCCACACCATCCAGAGCCCCCAGGCCCTGGTCTCCTTCCATCGCCGGCTCGACCGGTCGGCGGCCACCGTCCGCCTCGCGTCGACGTCGGTCCTCGCCATGACCGCGATGTTCGCCGCCACCGTCCTCGTCCAGGAGCTGCAATGACCATCACCGCCCCCGGGATCCGACTCGACCTCCCGCTCGGTTGGGAGGCCGAGATCGACGACGGCGCCGGCGACCCCGCAGGCGAGGTCGAGGCGGAGACCGTTCGGACACCACGGGTCCACATCGCCAACTTCCCCCTTCCTCCCGTGCGCGGCGACTTCGGCAGCGGTGCTGTCGAGCAGATGATCGACGGCGACGTCCTCGTCTGCCTGCTCGAGGAGTCGGCCGGCGCAGTGGACTCACAGCTCCACGGCCACACGGGCATCCCCCGGATCCTGGCCGACGACTTCTCGCCCAACGCCATGCAGCGCCCGCTCAAGGGCCAGTCCGGCACGCAGGTCTTCTTCCACGTCGACGACCGCGCCTTCGTGCTCTACGTGGTGCTGGGCAGCCATGCGTCCCGGGCGTCGCGCATCGACGTCGTCAACCGCGTCCTCGCCGGGGTCACGTTCACCGACTGACGACCGGGCACCGACTGGCGACCGGGCACCGACTGGCGACCGGGACTGCGTGTCCCGCTACTGCTGCTGGACCTGTTGCTGCTGCTGCTGGAGCTGCTGGTCGGGCATGCGACGCATCTCGACCCCTGAGTCGAGCGTGGCGTTCGAGCTGCCCGAGTACACGCCCCGGATCGGCGGCACGTCGTCGTAGTCGCGGCCCCGGCCGATCACCACATGGCGCTCCCCCACGTTCACCGCGTTGGTGGGGTCGAGGGCCATCCACCCGGCGCCGGGGATGGCGGCTTCGAACCAGGCGTGGGTCTGCACGTCGGCCGCGTCGCCGGTCACCATCGCGCCCGAGGCGTCGTTGGAGGTGAAGAAGTAGCCCGAGACGTACCGGGCCGGGATGCCGAGGCGCCGGCACATCGACACGGCGACGTGGGCGTAGTCCTGGCAGACGCCGGCCCCACCCTCGAGCACGTCGTCGGGACAGACGCCGATGGCGGTCACGCCCGACTCGTAGCGGATCGACCGGTGCACGCGCCGGTGCACGTCGAGCGCCACGCTGACCACGTCGCTGTCCCCGCGCTCGCGGATCTCGCGCACCAGGGTCTCGGTCCGGGGACCGGGCTCGGTGTGGCGCGTCGACGCCAGGTACTCGGCGTGCTCGTCGAGGAACGCCGGGTCGGTCAGGGCACCGAAGTCCGGCGAGGCCACCATCATCGGGCGGGGTCGTGTCTCGACGGTCGACTCGGCCACGATCTCCACGGCGACGTGCGGCTCCCGGATCCCGTAGGCGTCGACCCGCGTTCCCCAGTAGTCGATGAAGCCGTGCGGGCGCGTCGAGGGGCTGGCACCCACCCGGTACGACAGCAGGATCTGGTTCTCGTCGGTCAGCGGGCAGGCCCGGAGCTCGTTCTGGGAGTGACGGACGACGTTCTCGTACTCGAAGGCCAGCCGGTACCGGATCTCGAAGCGCATGTCAGCCCCGGACCATGGTGGGATCGAGGACGTGGACGGCGAGTTCGTCGGTGCTGCGGAAGTAGGCGATCTCCACCGCTTCGGCAACCTTCCGCACGTCTCGTTCGATCATGTTCAGGTAGAGGCTCAGGTCGCCGGCCAGCAGCTCGGTCACGTCGAGGTACTCCACGTCGGCCCGGAGACGGCCCAGGAGGCGCTGCGGGCGGCTCCGGGGCGTGGCGGACCCCTCGATCCACCCCAGCGACTTGTCTGCCGTCTGCAGGCCGAAGAGGACCGATCGGGGGAAGTGCGGCGACATGAGGAGGAAGGCCACCACGTCGGCGGGGTCCATCGACGCCCGGTAGCGGCGGCGGAAGGCTTCGGAGCCCGATGCCGACTTGAGGGTGGCCACCCAGTGGTGGAAACCACCCGATGCCCCGGCGGCGACGAGCTGGCTGTACCGGACCAGCAGGAGGCGCAGCGTCATGATCGAGCGCTCGAGCATCCAACCGAGTGAGAGGAAGTTCCAGCCCTCATCGCGCGACATGGTCTCGTTGGCCACGCCGGCGATGGCCTGGCACCGGGTGCGCACCATGGCGTAGAGCTCGTGCGGCTCACCGCTGATGTCGTCGCGCAGGTTCCGGGCCGACACCCGCAGGTGGAAGGCGTTGATGGCCTCCCAGAGCTCGGTGCTGATCAACTCGCGCACGGCCCGCAGGTTCTCCCGGGCCTTGACCACGTTCGACCGGATCGTGCTCGTGTTGGTGGGGTCGAACACGAGGAACTCGCTCACGGCCTCGGCGGTGAGTGGCCGGTCGGTCTCGGAGAAGACGAGGTCGACGTTGAGGATCTTGAGCAGGTCGTACCAGGACGACGTGTCGATGGTGGTCATCGCCTCGAGGTGCGTGTGGTACGTCACGTCGAGCATCCGGGCCGTGGACTCGGCCCGTTCGATGTAGCGACCGGCCCAGAACAGCGATTCGGCGTGGCGGGCGAGCATGGTCAGTCCTCCTCCGGCGCCAGGACCCAGGTGTCCTTGGACCCGCCGCCCTGGCTCGAGTTCACCACGAGCGACCCCTTACGGAGCGCGACGCGGGTCAGCCCGCCCGGGATGACCTCGATCTCCTCGCCGCACAGCACGAACGGACGCAGATCGATGTGGCGGCCCTCCATGTGGTCGTCCACCAGCGTCGGGTGGCGGGACAGTTGGACCAGCTCCTGGGCGATGTAGTTGCGGGGATCGGCCTCGATCTGGGCCCGACAGGTCTCGAGCTCGGCGTCAGTGGCCTTGGGTCCGATGACCACGCCGTACCCGCCGGCCTCGGCCACCGGCTTGATCACGAGCTGATCGAGACGGTCGAGGACCGCCGCACGCTGGCCCTCGTCCCACAGCAGGTAGGTGCGGATGTTGGGAAGGATCGGCTCCTCGCCGGTGTAGTACCGGATCAGTTCGGGCACGTAGGCGTACACCGCCTTGTCGTCGGCCACGCCGTTGCCCACCGAGTTGGCGATGGTCACGGTCTGGGCCCGGGCCGCGGCCATGAGCCCGGGCACGCCGAGGGAGGAGTCGGAGCGGAACGGGACCGGGTCGAGGAAGTCGTCGTCGATGCGGCGGTAGATCACATCGACCCGCTGCATGCCCTGGGTGGTGCGCATGGCGACCACGTGGTCGTCGACCACGAGATCGCGGCCCTCCACCAGCTCGACCCCCATCTGTCGGGCCAGGAAGGCATGCTCGAAGTAGGCGGAGTTGTAGACCCCTGGGGTGAGTACGACCACGGTGGGGTCGTCGCCCGACGACGGGGGCGCCACCGACTGCAGGGCGTGGAGCAGCGAGAGCCCGTAGTGGTCCACGGGGCGGACGCGGTGGTTGGCGAACACCTTGGGCAGGACCCGGGTCATGGCCTGGCGGTTCTCGAGCACATACGAGATGCCCGACGGGTTGCGGAGGTTGTCCTCGAGCACGCAGTAGTCGCCGTTGCCGTCGCGGACGATGTCGACGCCGGCCACCAGGCAGCGGGCGGCATGGGGGACGGTGATGCCGGCGGCTTCACGACGGAAGCCATCCGACGACGACACCAGCCACCACGGCACGATGCCGTCGCGGATGGCGGCCCGCTCGCCGGTGTAGAGATCGTCGAGGAACCGGTTGAGCACGGTGACCCGTTGGATGAGGCCGGCCTCGACCGAGGCCCACTCGTCCGCCGGGATCAGCCGGGGGAGCAGATCCATGGGGAAGGTCCGCTCCACGCCCTCGCTCTCACCGTAGACCGTGAACGTGATGCCGGCGGTCCGGAAGGCCTCGTCGCGGATCCGCTCGCGCCGGTTGAGCTCACCGGGCGGGAAGGCGTCGAGCTGGTTGATGAGTCCGTCGTAGTGGGGGCGCGCCCGTCCGTCGACCGCGTAGGCCTCGTCGAAGAAGCCCTCCGTGGCGTAGCCGTCGAACATGCGCTGCATCGGCGCCGACCGTACAGAGGCTCGGTGGCCGATGTGGAGCCGGGTCGATTTCTTTCGGGTATCAGCGCGCGATCTTCACGGGAACTTCTCCCGAGGCGGTGGCTGCGCCGGCCGCCTGACGGGCGTGGTAGCTCGAGCGCGTGAGGGGCGACGCCTCCACATGGCCGATGCCCAGCCCCTCGCCGATGCGCTTCCACTCGGAAAACACCGGCGGATCGACCCAACGGGCCACGGGGAGGTGGTTGGTGGTGGGGCGCAGGTACTGGCCGATGGTGACGATGTCGACGCCGACGGCCGCCAGGTCGGTCAGCGCCCCCTCCATCTCCGCCACCGTCTCGCCGAGCCCGGCGATGAGCGATGACTTGGTGACGAGCCCCGCGGCCTTGGCCCGAGCCAGCACCGACAAGGACCGGGCGTAGCCGGCCGACGGGCGGACGGCCCGCTGGAGACGGGCGACCGTCTCCAGATTGTGCTGG
>JBPPNA010000313.1:0-6349 GCA_051306355.1 Acidimicrobiales bacterium
AGCGGACCGTACTCGGTGACCCCCCGACCGACGGAGTCGGCGACGCGGCGCAGTTCGGGCGGGCATGGACGACTTCGACCCGTGTCGCTACGCTACGTAGCTCAGTGAGCGCTTGACGTGCATCACGGCGACGTTGGGCACGGCATGCCGTGCGGAGAGGGAGCATTCGCACATGGCGAAGGAAGGCGAAGACGGTCTGTCGTCGTTCTCGGTCGAGGTCGGCCAGCGGTTGCGAGGCGTGCGACGCCTGCGCAAGCTCTCGTTGGACGACGTCGAACGGGAGAGCGGCGGACAGTGGAGTGCCTCGGCGATCGGCGCCTACGAGCGCGGGTTCCGCAACCTGAGCCTGCCCCGGTTGCGCGAGCTGGCCGAGTTCTACGACGTGCCGATGTCGGTGCTGCTGGGCGAGTCGGACGGCGACGACGACGACGACCATCCCTCGAAGGTCATCCTCGACCTGGTCGCGCTGTCCGGTATCCCGGACGCCGAGGCCGTACACCGGTACGCCCGATCGATCATCCTCGAGCGCGGCGACTTCAACGGTCGCGTCCTGTCGATCCGTCGCGACGACCTCCGGGCGATCTGCTCGCTACTCCACGCCACCGAGACCCAGACCCTGCAACAACTGCGCGACTGGGACGCATTGGTCGAACTCAACTAGCCACCGTAGGTTCTTCGACCGTGATCACCGTCCAGAAGTTCGGCGGGACCTCGGTGGCGGACCCCGACCGGATCCGTGAGGTCGCGGCCCACGCGTTCCGCACGCACCGTCGGGGCTCCGACGTCGTCGTCGTCGTCTCGGCGATGGGCACGGAGACCGACCAGCTCCTGCGCCTGGCCGGCGACGTCTCCACCACCCAGCCCGACCGTGAGATGGACATGCTGATCACCGCGGGTGAGCGCAAGGCGATGGCGCTGGTGGCCATGGCGATCACCGATCTCGGCATGGCCGCCCAGTCGTTCACGGGCTCACAAGCCGGGTTCATCACCGACACCACCCACAAGGACGCCAAGATCGTCGAGTTGCGCCCGGACCGCATCGTGCGGGCACTCGAGGCGGGAGTCGTGCCCGTGATCGGTGGCAGCCAGGGCGTGTCCACCGAGCACAACGTCACCTTCCTCGGCCGGGGCGGCTCGGACACCACGGCCGTGGCCATCGCCCATGCCCTCGGCGCCGACGTGTGCGAGCTCTACACGGATGTGGCGGGCGTCTACTCCGCCGATCCCCGGATCGTCGACCGCGCTGGACGCATGCCCGAGATCAGCTTCGACGAGCTGCTCGAGATGACCGCCACCGGGTGCCCGAAGCCCGCCATGCGGTCGGTCGAGTTCGCCCGCCGCCACGGGGTCAAGCTGCACGTCCGGTCTGCCTTCACCTGGGAACCGGGCACCATCGTCACCCTCACACCCGAAAGCACGGAGACCGAGATGGAACAGGCCGTCGTCAACGCCGTCACGCACGACATCTCGGAGGCCAAGGTCACCGTCTCCGGCGTGCCCGACCAGCCCGGCATCGCCGCCCGCATGTTCACCGTCCTGGCCGATGCCGGCATCAACGTCGACATGATCGTGCAGAACACCTCCGAACACGGCCGCACCGACATCTCGTTCACGGTTCCCCATCCCGAGGCCGAGCAGGCCACCGAGCTCATCAACAGCCTGCAGGGTGAGGTGGGCGCGGCCGGATGCGGCTTCGACCACGACATCGGCCGGGTCTCGGTGGTCGGCGCAGGGATGAAGTCGAACCCCGGGGTCGCAGCCAAGATGTTCCAGATCCTGGCGGACGAAGCCATCAACATCGAGATGATCTCCACCTCCGCCATCCGGATCTCGTGCGTCATCCAGCAGGCCGATGTCGAGCGAGCCGTCATCCTCCTCCATACGGCCTTCGGATTGGACGTGTGAACTCCTAACCTGGTCGGCATGCGCGTAGGAATCCTCGGAGCAACCGGCCAGGTGGGCGGCGTCATGCGGCGCCTGCTCGCAGAACGAGACTTCCCGATCGACGAGCTACGCTTCTTCGCATCAGCCCGTTCCGCGGGACGAGTGCTGCCATGGGGTGAGGGCGCGAGCGCCATCGAGATCACCGTCGAGGACTCGTCGGAGGCGGACTACTCCGACCTCGACGTCGTGCTGGCGTCAGCAGGGGCCACGGCGTCCCGGGCGCTGGCCGAGCAGATTGCGGCGTCCGGTCCCGTGGTCATCGACAACTCGTCCGCCTTCCGCATGGACGACCGCGTCCCGCTCGTCGTACCCGAGGTCAACCCGCACGACCTCGACGACATCCCGATCGGGATCGTGGCCAACCCCAACTGCACCACCATGGTGGCCATGCCGGTGCTCCAGCCCCTGGCCCGGGAGGCCGGCCTCGAGGCCATCGTCGTCTCCACGTACCAGGCCGTCTCCGGTTCCGGCCTCTCTGGCGTGGAGGAGCTCGACGCCCAGATCCGCAAGGTGGGCGACGACGCCCCGGCGCTGACCCACGACGGCCGGGCGGCCGAGTTCGGCGAGCCCGACAACTTCGTGAAGCCCATCGCCTACAACGTGCTCCCCTTCGCGGGTGCGCTCGTCGACGACGGTCTGGAGGAGACGAACGAGGAGCAGAAGCTGCGCAACGAGTCGCGCAAGATCCTGGGCCTGCCCGATCTGGCCGTCTCCGGCACCTGCGTCCGGGTCCCCGTCTTCACCGGGCACTCCCTGTCGATCAACGCCCGCTTCGCCCGCCCCATCTCCCCGGACCGGGCACGCGAGTTGCTCGCCGAGGCGGCCGGCGTGCAGGTCGTCGATGTCCCCACCCCACTCGACGCCGCCGGCATCGACGACACCCTGGTGGGCCGGATCCGCGTCGACCCCACCGTCGAGCACGGCCTGGCCCTGTTCCTCGCCGGCGACAACCTGCGCAAGGGAGCTGCCCTCAACACCATCCAGATCGCCGAGGCACTCTCCGCTCGCTCCGCTCGCTGACCGAGTTCCTCGGCCGGGCCTCGGAACTCACGGGTCCGGCTACGGCCGTGCGCTCAGCAGGCGCAGGGCAAGGAGTTGCAGCCGGGGCAGCCGTCGGCGTAGCGCTGGGCGGCTTCGTCGAGGCTGAGTCCGAGTTGATGGGCCAGTGATGCCACCCATGCGATGACATCGCCGAGCTCGTGGAGCTGCTGCTCGGGCGTGCCCTTGCGAGTGGCCTGGGCGAGCTCGCCCACCTCCTCGCAGAGCCAGGCGACGGCGGGAGCTGTACCCCGTTCGGCATCGCGCTCGCCGTAGGTGGCGGCGATGGTGTCCTGGAAGGCGGCGATGTCCACGACCATCCACCGTATCCATCGGCGGGATGGCCACACTGGAGACCGATGCGTCGGCTCCATGGGGAGTTGCTGGCCACGGCACTCCTGCTCGCTGCAGGGTGCGGGTCCGGACAGCGAGCCGATGACGCGACCGCCGTTCCGGATGCGATCGAGATCCGTACCCCCACCCTCGCGGTCACGACCCGGGCGCTGGCCACCGCTCGCAGCCCCGAGACGTCCTCGACCGTGCTGGTGACGAGCCCGGACGGCGCGTCGTCACCGGGTCTCGACGCCGTCGTCGCGGCGCTGCTCGAACGGCCGGACCTCGACGTGGTCGTCGTCACCCCGGGCGCCGCCGACGGTGGCGGGGAGACGATGAGCGGCTTCCCTGCGCACGTCGTCGCCGCGCCGGCTGGCGAGGTCGTCGCCGTCGCCGTGGAGCGGCTCGGGATCGAACCCGATCTCGTCTTGGTGGGCATCGTCGAGGGGGCGGTGCTCGGCTCTGGCATCGACGGATCGGCGTCCGTCGTCGTGGCACGGGCAGCGGCGACGCACGGGATCCCGGCACTGGCGATCACGGCGGGGACGGAGCACGGCGCGGACCACGCCGCCGCCACCATGATCCTGCGTTCCCTGCTCGACCTCGAGTTGGAGTCACTCGTCGCACCCGGCGCTCGCCTGCTCACCGTCCCCAGCTGCAACGGCGGAACGATGCGCGGACCCGTCGAGATCGAAGCCTCCGCGCTGGCGTCCGCGCCCACCACCGTCGACTGTGGGGGCGCCGGCCCGATGGGACCGACCGACGACGTCGAAGCCCACGCCGGCGGCTACGCCACCCTGGTCCCACTCACCCCATGACGGGGGGCTGGTGGGGGTCAGGCCGTGGAGGCGACGACCTGTCCGCGAGCTCTGCGGGCCAGGGTCTCCAACAGGACGAGGAGGACGTCGCGCGCCGACTCGGTGTGTCGGGCATCGCACTCGGTCATCTGCACCTCGGAGCCGATCCCGAGCGCGGTCCGAACGTCCTCGAGATGATGGGCGGGTCGGTCCTCGAACCGGTTGACCGCCACGACGAACGGGATGCCCTTGGCCTCGAAGTGGTCGACTGCAGGGAAGCTCTGGTCGAGTCGGCTGGTGTCCACGAGGATCACGGCGCCGAGCGCACCGGCAGTGATGTTGTCCCACATGAAGCCGAACCGCTCCTGGCCGGGGGTGCCGAACAGGTACATCACCAACGACTCATCGACGGTCAGCCGTCCGAAGTCCATGGCCACCGTGGTGGTCGTCTTGGCCTCGCTCCCCTTGCGACGGTCGACGTCGGCGCCGACCGATGTCATGGCGGCCTCTGTCCGCAGGGGCGGTACCTCGGAGATGGCGCTCACGAAGGTCGTCTTGCCGGCGCCGAAGCCACCGGAGACCACGAACTTGACCGATGTGACCCACCGCTTCTCCCGTACTGCGTTCTCCTCAATTCGGCGCCTCACAGGGCACGCACCCGTTCGATCATCCGGGACAGGACATCGAGCTCGATCTCCACGGGATCGGTCTGATGGACGTCGAGCAGGCCGCTGACCACCAGGTCTGCGGCCAGGATGACGGTCACGCCGATCACCAGACCGAGCTCGGCGGATGCCTCGGCCACCGAGATCGGATGTCGGCATGCCCCCAGCAAGCGGCGCTGCTCCGGCGTGAGTCCCTCGGCCGAGCTGCCGGGAACCGCGGACAGCATGGTCTCCAACCGCAGGTCGCGACGCTCGGCACGCGTCCGCCCGCCGGTCATCACGAATGGTCGGACCACCTGGTTGCTGGCCGTGGAGCCAGTCGTGTTCTCGCTCATGACGTCAGCAGCTCCTGTTGCAAGGCCTCGACCAGCTCCGGCGTGAGGACCGCTCCCGCCCGCTCGACGAGCAGGCCGCACTGGTAGCCGATCTGGCCGATGTCGCAGTTGCTGGTGGCGACGACGCCGAGGCAGCTCCCGTCGGAGATGGCGGACACGAAGGCGTACCCACCGTTCATGGCGATGATCACCTGCTGGAGGCCGCCGAAGCCGAAGCACGTGGACGCACCATGGCCCAAACTCACCAGTCCGGAGACGATGGCAGCGAGCTGCTCGGCTCCGTCACGGTCGAGCGAGTGCGACATCGCCATCAGCAGACCGTCGCTCGACACGGCGATCGCGTCGGTGACCCCCGCCGTCTGGTCGACGAAGCTGTTGAGCATCCACGAGAAGTCGTGGGTGGTGGTGGTCGTGGTCATCGGTCCTCCTGGATGGATGCGTCGCGCTCGTCGCCGAGGTCGTCGGACGAGCTGTGGTCGAGATGGGCGCCGGGCTCCGAGACGATCGCACTGTCGTCGACGAGCTCGTCGTCGGCGAGCCCGTCGTCGGAGGGCCCGTCGTCGGTGGAGCCGTCATCGGTGGAGCCGTTGGCAGCCGCCGAGTAGCCGGCGAAGAAGCCGAAGGCCCCGGCGACAGGAGCGGTTGCGCTGCCCTCGTCCGTGGCCGGGGTTCCTGGGGTCTCGGGTGCCGGGACGGCGTCCTGCACACGTCGGGCGATGGTCGGTTGCAGGTCGGGCCGCTGGGCACCCGGAACCCGCCGGGGTAGGGCGCCCGGCGGGGCTGGTGGGTCGGGCTCGTCGTGGACCTCTGCCGACGGACCGCCGTCGATGGCACTGGTGAGGTCCTGAACCGAACCGATCGAAGCGAGCTCCGACGTGCCGAGTGCCTCTGCGAGGGACCTCGGAGCATCGATGACGTCAGCCTCGACGACCGATTCCGGCGCCCGGGTGCCGGACGTCGCCAACCCGGCCTCGGGTGCCGCAGCCATGTCGTCAGCGGTGTGGTCTGGCGGCTCGACCTCTGGCGGCTCGACCTCTGGCGGCTGGTCGGCGGCGGAGGCGAGCAAGGACGCCGGGACGGCCACGGTGGCGGTCACGCCGCCGGCGGGGCTGTCCTGGAGCCGCACGCTGATCCCGAAGCGGGTGGCCAGGTTGCCCGCGACGTAGTGACCCAGGTATCGGGACGGGGCGACGGTGTACGACTCCTGTCCCGAGAGGCGACGGTTGGCCCGATCGAG
>JBPPNA010000007.1:0-24466 GCA_051306355.1 Acidimicrobiales bacterium
GATGTGTATAAGAGACAGGCACCGGCTCGGGTTCGGGCCGATGCTCTGGTTCGACTGCCGGAACGACAGGGGCGGCGGCGGCCTCGGAGGGGGCGAACGCGCGACGTGCCTGGGCGTCGGCGTCGGCCATCACGCGGTCGCGGTACTCCTCGGCCTCGCGCCGGGTGGTGGCGGCCCATTCGGCGGCGTCGCTGCGGATGACCTGGGCGTCGCGCTCGGCCCGTCGACGGGTCTCGGCCGCGACGCGGTTCGCCTCTGCGACGACGACGTCGGGTCTGGGGCCGGATCTTCCGGCGATCGGGTCTTCCGCCACCGACCCCACGGTAGTGGCCCGCCAGACCACGTTGACGGGCCGAGCGTCTCCCGGTCAGGGGGACCGCCCTGCTCAGACGAGGTCGGCGACGGAATCCGGGAGGTCGTCGGCGACCCGGATGATCGGGATGCCGGTCTGGGTGTTCTCGTGCATCTCCTGGAAGCACCGGGGCACGTCCGCGAAGGCGTAGACCTCGTCGTGGATCGTGGGCTTGAACACCGAGCCGTAGAGCTCCGTCGCCGATTCGCAGCCGACGGGCGTCTCGTAGTGGGTGTGGTCGATGGTGACCTGCTTCACCGACTGCACGGTCGAGTTGTACGTCACCTCCTGCGAGAGCTGCCAGCCGGCGCTGACGTTCACGCCGCAGCGGGCGGCCACCGCCAAGCCGGCGTCGAAGACCGGTCCCCGCAGCATGTCGCACACGATGTGCATGTTCTCGCCGTCGGTGAGCCGCTTCGTCTCCTTGTTGAACGCCTTCACGTCATCGCGGCTGGCGAAGCGGTTGAACGCCTTCTGGTCGATGCCCACGATCCCGAGCTTCTCCAGCGAGTCGCGACGCTCCTTGCTCCCGGCGCAGAAGTAGGCGTTGTGCCCCTCGGCCTTGGCCAGCATGAGGAACAGCTCGCCCACGCCGCCGCCGAAGCTGAGGACGTTGAGCTGGGCCTGGCGCTCGTACGGCACCTTGACCCGGTAGATGCCGAGAGCCCGCCGCCACAGGTGGTAGGCGGTGGGGGCGCGCAGCGGCAGGGCGGCCATCTCCCACAGGCTCAATCCGCAGTCCAGCGGGGCCTTGATGATCTGCCACTCCTCGACGACCGCCTCCTCGGAGTACCAGCCGATCGACTCCGGCATGTCGTAGGCCCAGATGCGCTTGGGGAATCCGTGCTCGTCGGGCTCGCCGTTGCAATGGGTGACCACGATGTCGCCGGCGGTGAAGCGGCTGACATCACGGCCCACCTCGACGACCTCACCGAGGGCGGAGTTCCCGGGGTAGATCTTGCCCCCACGAGCCTCGGCGATGTTGATCGTGTCGGCGGTGGCGGCGTGGTCGATGTTGTGCTCGGCGGACGCGGCCAGGATCTTCATCCGCACGTCCTTCGGGCCGACGTCGCGCAGCTCGAGGTCATCGAGCTGGACGACCTTGGAGACGTCGATCTTGGACACGTCGCCACCGGTGGCTTCCGTCTCGGCAGCCACGGCCTCGGCGGTGATCGCATAGGCACGGGTCATGGTCGTCATGTCTTCGTCCTCCGGCGGGGGAGCGGGCGGGGTGCGGGCAGAATCATGTCCGATCACGGGCGTCGGAGGGGAATGCGCGCTCATCGGGCCCTAGATTCGGGTCCATGTTGCTGACCGAGATCGATCACGTCGCCATCGCCGTCAAGGACCTCGAGGCCGCCATCGCCTACTACCGCGAGGCATTCGGGGCCGAGGTCCACCACCGCGAGGTCGTCGAATCCGACGGCGTGGAGGAAGCTCTCGTCAAGGTGGCCGACTCCTACATCCAGCTCACGACCGCCACCCGCGAAGACTCCCCCATCGGCAAGTACCTCGAGAAGCGGGGCGAGGGGCTGCACCACATCGGCTACCGGGTCGACGACTGCGCCGAGGCCCTCCAGTCGATGATCGACGCCGGCGCCACGCCGATCGACAAGGCGCCGCGTCCCGGCTCACGCGGCACGACGGTGGCCTTCGTGCACCCCAAGGGCTCCTTCGGCACCCTGATCGAGCTCGTCCAGGAACCGTGACATGGCGGTCTGCTTCGCAGCGCTGCGTGCCGGCTGCTCGCCTTGGGCTTGCCGGCGCGCTCCCGACGCCGCCGCCATTTCAGGGGATTGTCAGCCCGGGCGAATCACTGTTTGGAGCTCGGTGTAGGGGGCGATGCCCTCGGGGCCGAGCTCCCGTCCGATGCCCGATGACTTGAAGCCGCCGAAGGGCGCCTTCATGTCGAGGATCATCGAGCTGTTGATGGTGACGACGCCGGTGCGCACCTGGGTCGCGAGGTCGGCGGCGTGGTCGAGGTCGGCTGACCAGACGGACCCGCACAGACCCATGTCGGAGTCGTTGGCGATGCGCAGCGCATCGGCCTCGTCGTCGTAGGGGATGGCGGTCAGCACCGGCCCGAAGATCTCCTCGCGAGCGATTCGCATGTCGTTGTCGGCGTTGGCGAACAGCGTCGGCTCGATGTAGTAACCGGGACCATCGGGTTGGCCGCCGCCAGTGACGACGGTGGCACCCTCCTCGACGCCGAGCTTCTGATAGCCGGCCACGCGGTCGCGCTGGCTGGCGTTGACGAGGGGGCCGATGGCGATGGAGGGGTCGAGGGGATCGCCGACGGACATCTCCGACATGGCCTGGCCGATGGCGTCCACCACGTCGTCGTAGCGATTCCGGCTGATGAGCAGCCGGGTCTGTGCGCCACAGACCTGGCCGTTGTTCATCAACCCGGAGTTGAGGAGGTCGCCCATCACGGCGTCGAGGTCGACGTCGTCGAGGATGATGGCGGCGGACTTCCCGCCGAGCTCGAGCGTCATGCGCTTCAGCTGTTCGCCGCAGATGGCGCCGATCTTGCGGCCCGCAGCCACCGACCCGGTGAAGCTGACCTTGTCGATGTCGGGGTGGCGCACGAGGTGCTCGGAGACCTCGCGGTGGGCGGCCACGATGTTCACCACGCCCGGCGGGATCTCGGCCTCGACGAGGGCGTCGGCCAGAAGGTAGGCGTCGAGCGGCGTGTCCGGCGCGGGCTTGAGCACCATGGTGCAGCCCGCAGCCAGTGCGGGGCCGAGCTTGAGCACGCTGATGAACAGCGGTGCGTTCCACGGGATGATCCCGGCGCACACGCCGACCGGCGCCTTGCGGACGGTGACCGGGCTCAGCGCGCCCTGGCGCTCGGTGACCCAGTCGTGGTTCTTGGCGATGTCGACGTAGGAGTCGAGCACCATCGTCGCCGAGAACACCTGTCCCATGATCGACCACGACGACGGCGACCCGTTCTCCTTGGTGATCAGGTCGGCGATGTCGGCTCCCCGGGCCTGGAGCGCGGACGAGAGACGGGCGATGGCGTCGGCCCGCTCGCTCGGACTCACGTGCGGCCAGGGGCCATGGTCGAAGGCCTCGCGCGCCGCGGCGACGGCACGGTCGACGTCTGCCGTCGTGGCCTCGGGACACGATCCGAGGATCTCCTCGGTGGCCGGGTTGACGACGTCGATACGATCCGTGCCGGTCGGAGTCACGAACTCGCCGCCGATGAAGAGGGTGTCCTGCGTGATCATGTCCTCCGTTCTAGTCGACCGCTTCGATTCCTGACGTCGCGTCAGGTCGATCAACTCGCTCGCTCGAAGCACTCCACGGCCGTGTCGCGCTGCGTCTCAGCGGCGCTTCAACGCCTTGCGCAGCTCCTCGGCAACCAGCACCGTCGACGCCACGGCGAGGCAGATCAGCCATTGCACTGCGGAGATCGATGTGGTGTCGAACAGGCGCTGCATCGGTCCCACGTAGGTCACGGCCACCTGCAGGGCGAGCACCACGACCAGCGACAGCCACAACCGCCGGTTCGAGAACGTGGCCTTGCGGAACACGGTGTGCACGTCGCTGCGAACGTTCAGGATGTTGAAGAACTGGAAGGCCACGAAGGTGTTGAACGCCATGGTCCCCGCCACCGTGGCCACACCGGCCTTCGGCTCGGCCCCGGGAGCGAGCGCCAGCACTGCAAGCGTGCCGACGGCCATGACCGCTGCGGCGAAGCCGATGGCGATCCAGCGGGTGCGGGTGAGGATCGGTTCGTCACGCGGGCGGGGACGGCGCTCCATCACGGTCTCGTCGACCGGATCCAGTCCGAGGGCCATGGCGGGGGGACCGTCCATGATGATGTTCACCCAGAGGATTGCGATGGCCGTGAACGGCTGCCCGCTGGCGATCCCGAAGATCGAGGCCACCAGGAAGATGGAGGCGAAGCCCAGGGTCGTGCTGAGCTGGAAGCGGACGAACTTGACGATGTTGTCGTAGATCGTCCTGCCCCGGCGGACGGCTTCGACGATGGTGGCGAAGTTGTCGTCGGCCAACACCATGGTGGCCGCCTCCTTGGTCACCTCCGTGCCGGCGATTCCCATGGCGATGCCCATGTCGGCCTGCTTGAGCGCCGGCGCATCGTTGACGCCGTCGCCGGTCATGGCCACGACCTCGTGGCGGCGCTGCAGAGCTGCGACCAGGCGCATCTTGTGCTCAGGCGAGACCCGGGCGAAGACGGAGATCTCGTCGATGCGCTCGTCGAGCTCGTCCTCGCTCATGGCGTCGAGCTCCCGACCCGTGACGGCGACGACCCGCTCCCCCTCTGGGACCAGACCGAGCTCTCGGCCGATGGCCGCTGCGGTGGCGGCATGGTCACCGGTGATCATCTTCACGTCGATGCCCGCGCTGTGAGCGTCGTCGATGGCCACCCTGGCCTCTGCCCGCGGTGGATCGACGATGCCGATCAGGGCGAGGAGCGTCAGGTCGCGCACCGTGTCCAACCCGTCCTCGGACTCCCACTCGGTCCGCTCGACGTCGCGGTACGCCACGGCGAGCACCCGCTTGCCCTCGCCGGCGAGCCGGGCGTTGTGATCTTCGATCTCCTCGCGCAGTTCGTCGACCGGGACCGGGGCGCCACCTTCGCCGGCCACGTGGGAGGACCGGTCGAGCAGCGCATCGGGCGCCCCCTTCACGTACATCCGGAAGTGGCGCTCCTCGTCGTCGAGCTCGTGGACCGTGGCCATGAGCTTGTGCGCCGAGTCGAACGGGACCTCGCCCCGGCGAGGGCACTCCCCGCGCCGCTGCGTGGCGTCGACGCCCCCCTTGGCGGCCAGGACGACGAGGGCGCCCTCGGTGGGATCGCCCACCAGCAACCATCTGCCGTCGTCGTCCTCGTCGCGGCGGACACTGGCGTCGTTGCTCAGCACCATCGGATCGAGGATCTCTCGCAGGTCCCGGGGCGGGTCGTCGAGACCCTCGATCGAGCCGACGGGCTCGTAGCCGTCACCGGTGACCGACAGGCGCCGCCCCCAGACGATGAGGTCCGTGGCGGTCATCTGGTTCAGCGTCAGCGTGCCGGTCTTGTCGCTGCAGATGACGGTGGTGCACCCGAGGGTCTCCACGCTGGCCAGTCGTTTGACGATGGCGTTCTTTCGGGCCATCTTCGACACACCGATGGCCAGCGTCACCGCTGTGACGGCTGGGAGCCCCTCGGGGATCGATGCCACGGCGAGGGCCACCGCGGTGAGCAGCAGCTCGGACACGTCCTGGCCCCGGATCAGGCCGATGATGAAGACGAGCAGGACGATCACGCCGGCGAGCTTCGCCAGGCTGTGGGCCAGCTGGTCGAGTTGACGTTGCAAGGGCGTCTTCTCGCTGGTCGTGGTCGACAACAACCCGGCGATGCGACCGATCTCGGTGTCCATGCCGGTGGCGGTGACCACCAGCTCGGCGCGCCCTCGGGTGACCGTGGTCTGCATGTGGACCATCGACGTCCGATCGCCGACCGAGACGTCGTCACCAGGCACGGCCGCGACCGACTTGGCCGCCGGCATGCTCTCGCCGGTGAGGGCCGATTCCTCGACCTCGAGCTGCACCTCCTCGATCAGCCGACCGTCGGCGGGGATGCGGTCGCCGGCCTCGACCGCCACGATGTCGCCCGGCACCAGCTCTCCCGCCGGCACGGTCTGCAGCTCGCCGTTGCGGCGGACCCGCACCTCGACCACGAGCATCTTGCGCAGCGCATCGAGGGAGGCCTCGGCCCGGTTCTCCTGCACGAAGCCGAGGACGGCGTTGAACACGACGACGACGAGCACGACGATCGGTGTCTTCAGCTCGCCCGAGACGACGAAGCTGACCGCCGCGGCCACGACGAGGATCAGGATCAGCAGGTCCTTGAACTGGCGGACGAAGCGCTTCCACGCCGGGTCTCGCTCGGCTTCGGCGAGCTCGTTCGGGCCGTGCTCCTGCCGGCGCTCCTGCACCTCGGCGGTGCTGAGACCGCGCTCCTGGTCGGCGCTGAACGTCTGGAGGACGTCGGGGACCGCCATGTCGTGGAAGGTCCCGCCGGGGGCGGTCGCTCCGGCGCTGGTCCGGCTCGGGCTGCTCACTGGTGCACCTCGGAAGTCGACGATCGGTCGTGGTCCCGAAGGTCTCTCCCATCCACGATGTGGACCGCTGCCCGGGCCGAAGCCGTGATGACGATGCAGCTGAAGGCACGAGTGCCGGGGATACTCCCCTTCGACCGGGGAGCGTAATGCCCTCCGGGGCGGATGCGCGACACGGCGACGACGGGATTTCGGTCCCGTATGGTCTGGCGGCATGCAGGTGCACCTCGTCGACGGGACCTACGAGCTGTTCCGCTACCACTATGCCCCCAACAACCAGGACACTGATCTCGGGGCAACTCGCGGCGTCGTCAACTCGATGCTGCAGCTCGTTCAGGACGGGGCCACCCACATCGGCGTGGCCACCGACCACGTGATCGAGAGCTTCCGCAACGACCTGTGGGAGACCTACAAGGACGGTTCCGGAATCGACCCGCAGCTGAAGGCGCAGTTCCCCCTCGTGGAGGAGGCACTCGCCGCCGCCGGTTTCTCGGTGTGGCCCCAGACCACGTTCGAGGCCGACGACGGCCTCGCCGCCGGTGCTGTGCTCGGCTCGGCGGACGACCGGGTGGAGCGGGTGGTGATCTGCACCCCGGACAAGGACATGGCCCAGCTCGTGGGGGGCAAGGTCTGGCAGTACGACCGCCGCCAGGACAAGTGGTTCGACACCGCCGGCGTCCAGGAGAAGTTCGGTGTCCTGCCCGAGTCGATCCCCGACTACCTCGCCCTGGTCGGTGACTCGGCCGACGGCTTCCCGGGCCTCCCCGGGTGGGGGGCGAAGTCGACTGCGGCGGTGCTGGCCCGCTACCTCCACATCGAGTCGATCCCGCCGGCCGCCGGCCAGTGGGACCTCACGGTTCGGAGCGGGGCCAAGCTGGCCGTGACGCTCCAGGACCACATGGATGACGCGTTGCTGTTCCGCACGCTGGCGACCCTGCAACCCGATGCGCCGGTCAGCGCCTCGGTCGACGAGATGGCCTGGACCGGACCCACCGACGACTTCGCCGCCTTCGCCGAGTCCATCGACGCCGCCGATCTCGCGGTGCGCGCCGACCGGCTCGCGTCGCGCTGACGATCGTCCGATCGATGGCGACCGCTCGGTCGAGAGCCTCGGACGCCCCGCCCGAGCGTCCGACAGGCCCACGACCCGGTCCGATCCGCCGATCCGGACCGACTGACGACCCGGGAGACTCCCGGTCGGCAGGTTCCCGCCAGGGACTGATTGTTCAACGCAACCGGCAACGGCTCCATGGGTCATCCGCCTCATTCCGGGCGCACGAACCAGGCGAACCGGTCATTCGAGGACGGCGCTGAAGCCCATCGGTGCCACCACGTCGAGTTGGTCGTAGGTGCACTCCACCGGAGCCTTGTCGGGACGCCACCGGACGAAGCGGGTCGTGCCCCGGAACCGGCCGTTGGTCATGATCGTGTAGCCCACCTCGACCACCCGCTCGATCCGCAACGGGATCCACGACTGGTCCCGCTGGTTGTTCCATCGGCTGGGCGCGCCCGGCATCTGGCCGCTCTCGTGGGCAACGGCGCTCATCCAGTGGCTCCAGGGGTGGCGGGCGAAGTCGTCCTCCACGAGCGGCTCGAGTTCCTGCGCGAGCTCGGCCCGGAACTTCGCCGTGAAGCTGGCGGCGACGCCCACGTGGCGCAGGTCGTCGTCCGGACCGTGGATGCCCAGGATGATCGATCCCACACCGTTGCCGTCCTTGTGCCACCGGAAACCTGCGGCCACGCAGTCGGCCGTGCGCTTGTGCTTCACCTTGCGCATCGTTCGCTTGTCGGGCTGATAGGTCCCGGCGGGGTCTTTGGCGATGAGACCGTCGAGGCCGGCACCCTCGACGCTGCGGAACCACCCCTCGGCGACGCCGTGATCCGCGGTGATGGGCGTGAGATGTACCCGCGGGCCGGTGACGATCGCGCCTTCGAGGAGCCGGCGCCGCTCGGCGAAGGACTCGTCGAGGAGCGACCGGTCATCGAGGGCGACGAGATCGAACGCCACGAAGTCGGCCGGCGTCTGCTCCGAGAGCATCTGGACGCGGGACTCGGCGGGGTGGATGCGCTGACCGAGGGCGTCGAAGTCGAGCCGATCGTCCACCGCAACCACGATCTCGCCGTCGACCACGCACCGCTCGGGCAGCGCGTCACGCAGGGGCTCGAGCATCTCCGGGAAGTAGCGGGTGAGTGGACGCTCGTTCCGGCTCCCCAGCTCGATCTCGTCGCCGTCACGGAAGACGAGGCAGCGGAAGCCGTCCCACTTCGGCTCGAAGAGCCAGTCTCCCTCGGGAATGCCGTCGTTGGCCTTGGCCAGCATCGGTTTCAGGGGAAACGGCACGGGCAGGTCCATGGAGCGAGGTTAGGGCCCGGCCCCTGGGTGGATGCCGCCGGGTTCCGCACCGCCGACGAACGAGTCGGCGCCTCCGAGGAGGAACCCCGCGAGCGACCAGTGCCCCGGTTCGACGAGGCGGGCCGACGGCCCCGACAGCAACCACGCCTGACACGGCACCGGGCGCCCGGCGACGTCGACCACGACGTCGACCCGCTCGTACTCGGGACCCTCGAAGACGTCCAGTGTGGCCACTTCGTCGTCGTGTACGTCCGCCAGAACCCTCCCGGGCGCCCGGCTGGTGGGGTCGACGACGAGACCCGGGTAGACCCGCCCGGCGAGGGGCGCGGCCCGGTGGCCGCCGAGCGTGGCGTCGACCATCGAAGGCACCCGCCCCAGCAACCGCCGCAGGACGGGCGGGTGCTGCAGGGTGCCGTAGACGAAGAGGGATGGCACCGCGTCGATCACCGGGGCAGCCTCGCGCGGACTGTGAGCACCATCGAGCGCGTCGGTAACCTCCGGCGTCATGGCCCAGCACTCCATGTCCGAGCGGATCGCCGACCTCGAGGAGAAGAAGGCCGAGGCCCGCCAGCCTGGCTCCGAGCGATCGATCGCCCGCCAGCACGAGCGCGGCAAGATGCTGGCCCGTGAGCGGGTCGAATACCTGCTCGACGAGGGCAGCTTCCACGAGATCGACCTGCTCGCCCGCCGGCCGATGGAGTCCGCCTTCGACGACCGTCCCTACTCCGACGGCGTGATCACCGGGTGGGGCACCGTCGACGGCAAGAAGGTCTTCGTGTTCAGCCAGGACTTCACGGTCTACGGCGGCGCGCTCGGCGAAGTGTTCGCCAACAAGATCCACAAGCTCATGGACATGGCGCTCAAGGTCGGGGCGCCGCTGATCGGTCTCAACGACGGCGCCGGGGCCCGCATCCAGGAGGGCGTGGTCAGCCTCGACTCCTACGGCGGGATCTTCTACCGCAACGTCAAGGCGTCGGGTGTCACGCCGCAGATCTCGGTGATCATGGGCCCGTGCGCCGGCGGCGCCGTCTACTCCCCCGCGATGACCGACTTCGTCTTCATGGTCGAGAACACCAGCTACATGTTCATCACGGGACCCGACGTCGTCAAGACGGTCACGGGCGAGGACGTCACCCAGCAGCAGCTGGGCGGAGCCGACGCCCACTCGGCCAGGTCTGGCGTGGCGCAGTTCACCGCAGCGGACGACAAGGCGGTCCTCGACGACGTCAAGTACCTGCTCGGGTTCCTGCCGTCGAACAACCTCGAGGAACCCCCGGTGCTCGACACCGGTGACGATCCCGAGCGGTCGTGCGACACGTTGCACGACCTGGTGCCCACCAACCCCAACCAGCCGTACGACATGAAGGCCGTCATCGCCGACGTGGTCGACGACGGCGACTACTTCGAATACGCGCCGAAGTGGGCGCCGCAGATCACGTGCGGCTTCGCCCGCATGGCCGGTCGACCGGTGGGCATCGTGGGCAACCAGCCGATTGCCCTCGCCGGCGTGCTCGACATCGAGTCCTCGGAGAAGGCGGCCCGATTCGTCCGCACCTGCGACTCGTTCAACATCCCCTTGCTCACCTTCGTCGACGTGCCGGGCTTCATGCCCGGTGTCGACCAGGAGCACAACGGCATCATCCGCCACGGCGCGAAGCTCCTCTACGCCTACTGCGAGTCGACCGTCCCACGGATCCAGATCATCACCCGGAAGGCCTACGGGGGTGCGTACGTGGTCATGAACTCGAAGTCCATCGGTGCCGACATCGCCTTCGCCTGGCCCTCGGCCGAGCTCGCGGTCATGGGGGCAGCGGGCGCGGTCGAGATCGTGAACCGCCGGGAGATCCTCGACGCCGACGACCCAGATGCCCGCAAGGCCGAACTGGTGGACGAGTACTCCGACAAGTTCCTCAACCCGTACGCCGCCGCCGACCGAGGCTACGTCGACGATGTGATCGATCCCGCCGACACTCGCCGAAAGGTGAACGCCGCCCTCGACATGTTGGCGTCGAAGCGCGAGGAACTCCCCGCCCGCAAGCACGGCAACGTGCCGCTCTAGCTCGGCGACCGGCCCGAAGTAGGTTCGAGACGGTGAAGATCACGCCCGACCCCACGCCGGAAGAGGCTGCCGCCATCGTGGCCGCGGTGCAGGTCGCATGGCCGCAGGGCGAGTCGGCGCCGCCGACGGAAACGCCGCGCTGGCGGTTCTCGGGACGCTGGTGGAGCCAGCCCATCCCACTGCGCCGCAACCGTCCGTGGTGAGCACCACCGCACGATGACCATCGAGGTCACCACCGTCGGCATCGATCGCGCCGTGTTCCACGAAGGGTCGACGGTGCGCCGGCTCGACGACCTGCGCCCCGGTTCCGAACACGACGTCGACGGTCGCACGATCCGCACGCTCCCGCACCCGGGAGGCGAGCTGCTGTGCCGGTTCGCCACGGTGAACGACGTCCACTTCGGCGAGACCGAATGCGGCCTCGTCGAGGGCACCGACGTCGGCCCGGTCCTCTCTGCGGAGCCGGGTGAACCCCCGTACCCACGCATGATGAACGAGTCCGCAGTGGCCGAGATCGCGGCCATCGACCCGGCCGCCGTCGTGGCCAAGGGCGACCTCACCACCGTCGGCACGCTGGAGGAATACCAGGCGTTCCTCGACTGCTACGAGACCGCCTTCTCGCACCGGCTGTGGCACGTGCGGGGGAACCACGACGCGAAGGACGTGGCGTTCGCCGACGATCCCACGCAACGGGTCGATCTCCCCGGCGTCACGCTCGCCATCCTCGACACCTCGATTCCGGGGCAGCCGAACGGCCAGCTCACCGCCGACCAGCTCGAGTGGCTCGACGACCTCGGTGCCGACGCCGACCGCCCCGTGCTCGTCTTCGGTCACCACCATCCCTGGGACCCGGCCTCGCACGAGCGGCCCACGGGGTACTTCGGGATCAACCCCGACGACTCCGAGGCCTTCGTCGAGGTGGTCGCCCGCCACCGGTCGTTGCGCGGCTACTTCGCCGGCCACACCCATCGCAACCGCGTCCGACGCTTCGGCGCCACGGGCGACGTCCCGTTCGTGGAGGTGGCGTGCGTCAAGGACTACCCGGGTGCGTGGGCCGAGTACGAGGTGTACGAGGGTGGGATCGTGCAGCTGCACCACCGCATCTCATCGGCCGAGGCCCTGGATTGGAGTGAGCGCACCCGGGCGATGTTCTTCGGCCTGTACGCCGACTACGCGTTCGGCAAGCTGGCCGACCGATGCTTCACCATCCCGACGGAAACGTGACCACGTCGCAGCGGCCAGCGCTCGATGGGCTGCGCGTCATCGACGCCTCCACCGTCCTGGCCGGTCCGGCATGCGCCCGGTACCTGGCCGACTTCGGTGCCGACGTCATCAAGGTCGAGCGGCCTGGCACCGGCGACGGCACCCGGGCCATGTTCCGGCGCCACCCCGACGACGGGGTCACCTACTTCTGGAAGTTGCTCGGCCGTGGCAAGCGGTCGATCGTCCTCGACCTGAAGTCCGAAGAGGGCCGGGATCACATGCTCGCTCTGTGTGCCTCGGCTGACGTGCTGGTCGAGAACTTCCGCCCTGGAACGTTGGAGCGTCTCGGCCTCGGCCCGGACGTGCTGCACGAGCGCAACCCGGATCTGGTGATCACCCGCATCACCGGCTTCGGCCAGACCGGCCCCTATGCAGGACGAGCAGGCTTCGCCACGCTCGCCGAGGCGATGTCGGGCTTCGCCTCGCTGTCGGGTGAGCCCGACGGCGCCCCGCTCCTGCCCCCGATCGCCCTCACCGACGAGGTCACCGGACTGTCCGCGGCGTTCGCCACCATGGCCGCGTTGCACTCCGGGGTGGGTCAGGTGGTGGACGTGAACTTGCTCGAGTCGCTGTTGCAGCTCATGGGACCACTGGTCTCCGCGGCCGCCGTGGAGGGATACGAGCAACCCCGGCTCGGCTCCGGCGTGCCGTACACGGTCCCCCGGGGCACGTGGCAGTGCGCCGACGGCTCCTGGGTGGCGATCTCCTCCTCGGCCGAGACCGTGGCGCGCCGAGTGCTCGACCTCATCGGCCTGGGCGACGACGAGGCGCTGCAATCCTTCGAGGGTCGAGTCGACGCTCGAGCGCTGATCGATGCCCGCATGGCGGAGTGGATCGGCGCCCGGACCCGCGACGAGGTGCTCGTTGCGTTCGAGGACGCGCAGGCCGCCGCCGCTCCCGTCTACTCGATGAACGAGGTGCTCGAGGATCCCCACATCCGGGCCCGTGGGACGGTGACGATCGTCGACGGCACGCCGATGCAGGGGCTCGTGGCGCACCTGTCGGCCACCCCCGGCCACATCCGTTGGGCCGGCCGCGCCCTCGGCGCCGACACCGCCGAGGTCCTCGCCGAGCTCGACGGAGCCTGAGGTCGCCATCTCAGATCTCCCACGTGATCTCGACCAGCGGATCGGCGGCGTAGCAGCAGTAGGTCCCGGTGTGGACGCGCTGCTCGAGGTGCACCGCGAGGGCCGGGTGATGCTCGGCCAGCCGACCGAGGGCGTAGCGGATCGACCGCGTGACGCTGGTCCGGGCCCGCTCCGCGGTGCCGCCGGTGGTGCGTGCGGCGCCGCCCAAGCCGACGGCTCGCTGCAGCTCGGCGACAAGGTACTCGCGATCACGTTCGGCCAGCTCGAGCCGGCCGATGTCGTGGTTGCATCGGGCATCCTCGATGTCCTCGTCGACCTCGGCGAGACGCCGGCGGTACGCCCCACGGGCCTGGTCGTCGAGCACGGGGAGGCCAGCACCGACTCCGTCGGTGACGAAGTCGACGCCCGGGTCGAGCAATGGCTCGGGTATGGCCGATCCGCTCTCGGCCGCGATCAGGTCGAGCACGTGGAACTCCCGACCGGGCTCGGCCAGCAGCCGCTCGACCTGTCGAAAGCCCTTGAGATCGCGGACCACGGCGGTGTGATCGCCGAAGCACACCGTGCGCGTGTCGCCCTCGCAGCGGAAGATGGCAGTCTGGGCACCGATGGCGACCGCCGGCGCTGTCCCGTGCTCGAGCATGTCCGTGGCCCGCTCGGCCCAGCGCCGGGCCCCGAAGGTCTCGAACGTGTGGGCCGCGGCCTTCCATTCCATCTGGGCACTCTCGTGGTTGCCCGATCGGTGGTGGACCTCACCCAGGACCAAGCGGGCCGTCCCCGTCTCGAAGGGCGCACGGATGTCAGCCCAGGTCGCGATGGCGATGCCACTCGCTTCCGCTGCCGCGTCGAGATCGCCCGCAACCAGTGCGGCTCGGGCGGTGGCGAGCTGGGCGCCGGCGTCGAGGCCACGGCTGGCGTACGTGTCAGCGATGGCGCGGAGCTGCTGCGCCGCAGTCGCAACCACCTCGGCATCGCCGGCCGCAGCGGCGATCTCGGCCTGGGCTTCGAGGAGCGGAGCGAGGCGGAGGTCACCGAACGGTGGGCGCTCCTTCGACGGGATGTCCACAGGGTGGGCGATGGCTTCGGCGATGAGGGCAGTCGCCGCCGCGGTGTCGCCTTGTTCGAGCCGGAGCAGGGCGAGACCGGGTTGCGGGAACCAGCCGTGTTCGTGGGCGGCGAGGTACGCCTCCTCTGCTCCGTCGAGGTCACCCTTGCGAAGTCGGATCGTGGCCAGCTCGACGAGCGGCCATCCGAACTCCCTTCGCATCCACGGTCGGAGCTCCTCACAGGCTGCGAGCGCTTCCTCCTCGGCCGCGTCACATGGGCCGGTGAAGCGGAGCATCTCGGCGCGGTGCACACGGCACCGACCGTTGATGCCACCGATGGCCGCACCATGGCGCCACCGTTCCATCACCTCGGTCCACTCGGCCGCCCGCTCGTGGAGTGCGAGGCCTTGCGCGGCGCAGATGAGCTCGCAATACATCATCCCCGTGGTCAACGGGTCGACGTCCGGTGAGCTGAGGAGGACCGCGACCTCGTCGAGCAGATCGACGCCCTCCTGCACGTCACCGTCGAAGATGCGCACCCGGGCCGCGGCGACGCGGCCGATGATCGTGGCCGGGGTGACCCGGAGGCGCTCGCCGAGCTCGATCGCCGCCGCCGAGTGCTGGCGTGCTGCCTCCATGTCGCCGCACATGAACCGCTCGTAGGTCCGAACCATCTCGATCACGGCGTGGGTCGGACACTCGTCGAGCCCGGTCAGCAGGTTCTCGGCCCGGCGCAGCCAGCCGCGCACCGCGGCCATCAGGCCGGTGTCCATCATCAGGTACATCGAGACCATCGCCGCCGCCCGGCTGGCCTCGGCAAGCTCGCCGGCGCGGACGTGGTGGCCATGGAGGTCCTCCCAGGCGGACACCGCGGCCTCGAACTCGCCGGCGCCGTAGGCGGCCTGGGCCCGGAGCTCGAGGCGTTCGGCCACCTCGAAGTCGACCGTGTCGTCATCGAGCAGCTCGAGCGCCGCCATCCACTCGCCCCGCTCGACGGCGGCTCGGGCGTCGAGCGCCGTCCCCAGACCGTTCATCGGGCTCATTGTCGCATTGTCACACCGATTGTCACGCCTGTGTGGTGTCACCCGCCGTCTTGGCGGATCCGACGCCCACGACCCTGCGGAGGCGAGGACATGGAACCGATTGAGCAACTGGCCTACATCCTGCCCACACTCAGCTCGGTGGTCGATCGCATCGACGCCGCACAGCTGTACCGGAAGACGTCGAACACGTCCTCGACCGTCCACGACGTGCTCGACGAGATGATCCTCGTCGGCGACGCCTGCGCCCATTGGTTCCGGGGGGAGCTCGCCCCGGAGCGGCCCGCACCGCCCGTGTACGGCCGAGTGCCGGCGGCCGAATACCGAGCCGTGATGGACGACCTGCTCGCCGCGGTGAAGGTTCCGGGCGCCATGGAGCGCATGCTCTCGATCCCGGGCGGTCCCATGCCGGCGACCACGCTCGGTCGCGTGGTCGCCCTGAACGGCGTGATCCACGGCTGGGACATCGCATCGACCACCGGTCTGCGCTTCGAAGTGCCGCCGACTGTGATCGCCGCCGCCGACGACTTCGCCCGGCGCTGGCGCGTCGTCGACGGGATCGAGCTCGATGCGACGGGTTCCGTCGATCCCGGCGCAGATGTCAACCACCTGGAATGTCTCGTCGCGACCAGCGGCCGTTCCGCCTGAGCGATCCGTCGCTCCGAACCAAGAAAGAGGAATCGTCATGCACATCCCCAAGGAAGACATCCCGATCAAGATCGACGCCCCTGGCGCCGTCGCCCGCCAGCTCCCCGACTTCGGTACGGCCGCCGACCTCGCGATCGGCGCCGAGTACTTCAGCCTCGGGGCCGGTACCGACCTCGCACCGCTGCTCGCCGGGCTCGAGGGCGACGTGTGCCACGCGCCGCACTGGGGCTACATGATCAGTGGTGAAGTCGTCGTCGACTACCGCGACGGCACCGACGAGACGTGCTCGGGCGGCGAGCTGTTCCACTGGCCCGCCGGCCACAGCGTCCGGGTCGAGACCGACGCCGAAGTGATCCTCTTCAGCCCGCAGGTCGCCCATGGCGCGGTGATGGACCACATCCTCGCCAAAATGGCCGCCAGCGTTTGATCTACTCGGTCCTGCCCGGCCAACCACGAACGAAGGGCGTCGGGCAGGACCGAGTAGTCCGTCCACGGATGCCGACACCGAGGTGTCGACCGAGCTCCCCTGTAGATTCGCCGCGAGTCGCTGACGAAGAGGATGCGTGATGGCTGGCGGTCTGGTCGGATTGTTGGATGACGTCGCGGCGCTGGCGAAGCTGGCCGCAGCGTCGATCGACGATGTCGGGGCCGCAGCCGGTCGGGCCAGCATGAAGGCAGCCGGGGTCGTCGTGGACGACACGGCGGTGACCCCCGCCTACGTGCACGGTCTCGCCGCAGAACGCGAACTCCCGATCATCAAGCAGATCGCCCTCGGATCCCTGCGGAACAAGCTGCTGTTCATCCTGCCGGTCGCGATCCTGCTCGCCGAGGTCGCACCGACCCTGGTGGAGATCATCCTCATGGTCGGCGGGTGTTACCTCGCATACGAGGGGGCGCACAAGATCCTCGGTGCGTTCCATGGCGACGACCACGGCAACGACGTGCCGGCGGTCGTACTGGGGCCGGATGCCGAGAAGACCACCATCGCGGGGGCGATCCGCACGGACTTCATCCTCTCCGCGGAGATCATGGTCATCTCCCTCAAGGAGGTCATCGACGAACCCTTCGTGTCCCGGGCCGTCATCCTGGTCGTGGTGGCCTTGTTCATCACCGTCGCCGTATACGGGCTCGTCGCGGCGATCGTGAAGATGGATGACGTCGGCCTCTCCCTGGCGCAGCGGGAGTCCGCCAATTCGCAGCGCGTCGGGCGTGGGCTCGTGACCGGCATGCCGATCGTGCTCCGGTGGCTGTCCAGGATCGGCACCGCAGCGATGCTCTGGGTCGGCGGCCACATCCTCCTCGTCGGTACCGACGAGCTCGGATGGCACGCTCCCTACGGGTTCGTCCACGACCTCGAGGCGACGGTCCACGACACGGGGCGGATCAGCGGCGTGCTGGAGTGGCTCGTGAACACTGCCGCATCCGCCGTCGTCGGACTCGCCGTGGGGCTGGTCATCGCGACGATCGTGTCGACGATCACGGCCAGGAACCGGACGCCAGCACACCCGCCGGCCTGACGCCCCGGCCCGGGATCCCGCGGCCCGGCCGCCCATGGTCAGAGCGCGGCGGTGGCCACCTCGATCCGGTCGCGCTTCCACTCGCGGGCGGCGCCGAGCGCAGCGGCCGCCTTGGTCTCCAGCTCCTGCGCGTCGAGGCCATGGGCGGGATAGCAGGCGATGCCTGCGGCAAAGACCCGATCGCCGGAGTCGGCGTCGAGTCGACGCCGGATGCGCTCGGCGGTCCACACGGCACCGTCCTCGCCCGTGTCGGCGAGAACGAAGACGTACACGCCATCGCTGCGCCGGCCGAACACATCTGACTCCCGCAGCGTCTCCTCCAGGACCCGGGTGATGGCGAGGCGGGTGGGGCCGGAGGGACCACCACCGGAGACCTCGAGATGGAGAAGCGACAGCGGCTGCAGCGTCCGGCGGGCGAGGGCGATGCGGCTGTGGAGCATGGAGTCGAACGTCTGCTCGTCGAGCACGCCACCAGCGGGCGCGACGATGGGCGCCTCGGCAACGAGTGGAGCAGGCGCCGAATCCACCGGAGGATCCGGAACAGGACCGGCCGGATGGAGGCTGTCGGATGCCCGTGCTGTGCGCAGGGCGAGGCTCCCGACCGCGATGGCGCCGAGACCGGCCAACGATGCCACCCAACCCGCACCCGTCACGAGGGCCACCACGCCGAGTACGGCGGTGACCCCGGCGGTCAGGACGAGCGGCAACCGATCCCCCACAGACGTCGTCAGTCGCCGATGAGATCGAGGATCTCGCCCATGATCTTGGTGAGATCGAAGTCCTTCGGCGTGTACACCGCCGACACACCCCCGGCCAGCAGCGCCTCCCGGTCGTCCTCGGGGATGATGCCCCCGGCCACCACGGGGGCTTCGACACCGAGCTCGCGCAGCAGCGCGACGGTGTCGGGGATGAGCTGCATGTGGCTACCGGAGAGGATCGAGAGCCCGATGGCGTCGACGTCCTCGTCTGCGGCGACAGATGCGATCTGCTGGGGTGTGAGTCGGATGCCCTGGTACACCACCTCGAACCCGGCGTCCCGAGCGGCCACGGCGATCTGCTCGGCACCGTTCGAGTGGCCGTCGAGGCCCGGCTTGGCGACCAGCAGACGGGGTGGGCCGCCGGCGCGCGCCTTCACCCGCTCGGCGACGCCTCGCAGACCGTCGCTGGTGGGACCGAAGCCCGACGCAGCTGCCACACCGGTCGGCGCCCGGTACTCACCGAACACCTCCCGCAGCAGCCCCGACCATTCGCCCGTCGTCCCGCCGGCGTGGGCCAGGTCGATCGTGGCCGGCATGATGTTGCCGCTCGCCCCACCTCCGGACAGCTCGGCCACCCGGCGCAGCTCGTCGAGGCTGCGCTTGACCGCATCCGAGTCCCGCTCGGAACGCCAGCGCTGCACGTCGGCGACGAGCTCCTCCTGCACGGCGGGGTCGACCTTGAGGATCGAGTCCTCCCCCCCGAGCGGCGACTCGGCGGTCTCGGTCAGCGCGTTGACACCCACCACCACCTGTTCACCGGACTCGATGCGCCGGATCCGTTCGGCGTGGCTGCGAACCAGCCGGCCCTTCATGTCGTCGATGGCTTCGAAGGCGCCACCCCGGTCGACGATGTCGGTCATCTCGGCCCACGACGCCTCGATCAACTCGTCGGTCAAACCCTCCATCACGTGCGAGCCCTCGAAGATGTCGTCGTACTCGAGCAGATCCGTCTCGTGGGCGAGCACCTGCTGGATCCGCAACGACCACTGCTGGTCCCACGGGCGGGGCAGGCCGAGCGCCTCGTTCCACGCCGGCAGCTGGATCGAACGGGCTCGCGCCTTCTTGGACAGCGTCACCCCGAGCGCTTCGAGGACGATGCGCTGCACGTTGTTCTCGGCCTGCTGTTCGGTGAGCCCGAGGCTGTTGACCTGCACGCCGTATCGGAACCGGAGGGCCTTGTCGTCGGTGACGCCGTAGCGCTCCCGACCGATGCGCTCCCACAGCTCGCCGAACGCCCGCATCTTGGCCGTCTCCTCGACGAAGCGGATGCCTGCGTTGACGAAGAAGCTGATGGAGCCGAACACCTGCGGGAACTTGTCCTCGGCGACCTGGCCGGACTCCTGCACCGCGTCGAGCACGCCGATGGCGTTGGCCAGTGAGTATGCGATCTCCTGGACCGGCGTGGCGCCCGCCTCCTGGAGGTGGTAGCTGCACACGTTCATCGGGTTCCACTTCGGGATCCACTCGGCGCAGAAGGCGATCATGTCGACGATGAGCCTGCGGCTCGGCAGCGGCGGGAAGATGAAGGTGCCGCGCGACAGGTACTCCTTGACGATGTCGTTCTGCGTCGTCCCCCGGAGCTGTTTCGACTCCACGCCGTTGTTCTCGGCGTTGGCAACGTAGAGGCCGAGCATCCATGCTGCCGGCGCGTTGATGGTCATGGACGTGTTCATCTCGCCCTGCGGGATGCCGTCGAGCAACTCGCCCATGTGCCCCAGGTGGACGACCGGGACGCCGACCTTGCCGACCTCACCCCGTGCCAGGACGTGGTCGGGGTCGTAGCCGGTCTGGGTGGGCAGATCGAAGGCGATGGACAAGCCGGTCTGGCCTCGGGCCAGGTTGGTCCGGTACAGCTCGTTCGATGCCCTCGCGGTCGAGTGACCCGAGTAGGTCCGCATGAGCCAGGGACGGTCGCGCTCGGGCCGGGCTGCGGGCGTGGTCATGGGCGACATTCTCCCGCCTCGACCGATCGGGACGCCACCTCGCCGGAACGGAACGTGGCGGCCACCAGCTGCCCCGGCCGGATCACGGCACCAACACCGCCTTGCCGATCAGGCGGTGCTCGAGCAGGTCGTCGAGCGCGTCGGCCACGCGGTCGAGTCGATAACTGGTGGGTTCGGGGGGTTGCAGTCGACCGGGGCCGACCATGGCCAGGGCATCGGTGAGCAACGCCTGCTGTTCGGCGGGGTGCTGCATGGCCCACGCACCCCAGTCGACGCCGACCACCGAGCGATTGCGCAGGAGCACCTGGTTCGCCGGCAGGCGGGGGATGTCGCCGCGGGCGAAGCCGATGATGCAGAGCCGTCCCAGCTCGCGCATGGCCCGCAGAGCCGGCTCGGTGAGGTCGTGACCCACGGGGTCGAAGACCACGTCGACCCCGCCGCCGCTGGCCGCACGAGCCGCGTCCTTGAGGTCCTCGACGGAGTAGTCGATCGTGACGTCGGCCCCGGCCGCCGTGCAGCGGGCCAGACGCTCCGGCGATGACGCCGCGGCCACGACCCGGGCACCGAGGGCCTTGCCGACCTGCATGGCAGCGGTGCCCACACCTCCGGCGGCACCGAGCACGAGCAGCGTCTCACCCGCAACGAGGCGTACCCGGTCGCGCAGGGCGAAGAGCGCGGTGCAGTAGCTCTGGGTGAAGGCGGCAGCCGCACCGTCGGTCAGTTCGTCGGGGATCGGCGAGAGCGATCGGGCCTCGGCCACGACCGCATCGGCGAACCCGCCGAGCCCGACGCTGGCCAGCACCCGGTCCCCCACCGACCATCCGTCGACCCCTTCGCCGAGCGAGTTCACGGTGCCGGCCACCTCGTTCCCTGGCGTGAACGGGAGGGGCGGCTTGATCTGATAGCGGCCGGCCACGAAGAGGCCGTCAACGAAGTTCACGCCCGCCGCCGCCACCGTCAGGACGACCTGGCCGGGGCCAGCCACCGGATCGGGCTGCTCCTCCATCACCAGGTTCGAGGGTGGACCGAGCTCATGACAGACGACGGCATGCATGGCGTGCAGTCTGACCCAGCAGAAGAGGGGTCAGGTCGGAGCATGCGCCCCATTGCGGCGCTCGTCGGAGAACCAGAAGCGGGCATTTGCCCCACATCGGCTGATTTCTCAAGTAATCCAGGATCCGGGTCGATTGCTCGGGCATGAGACCAGCCTTCATCACCTATGCAGCCAAGAAGACCGTCGCCGTCGTCATCACCGGCACACTCGTCGTCGCCACCGCCAGCTTGGCCCTCGCCGCCGCCGGCGATGGGGACGAACCCGTCACCGGCGACCCGTCGAATCCGGCAGTCCTCGACGACGAGGTCGAGTGCGAGGTCGACCTCGACTGCCCCGAAGAGTCCTCCGAAGGCGAGTCCGAGGGAGACGACGCCGAGTCCGAGGGAGACGACGCCGAGTCCGAGGGTGAGGACGACGAGGGAGAGGACGACGAGTCCGAGGGTGAGGATCTCGAGGAGGTCGACGCGCCGATCGAGGGCGAGGTACGCAACCACGGTGACGCGGTGAGCGAGGCTGCCCGGAACACGTGCCCGAAGGGTCCCGGCCACGGCGCCTGCGTGTCCGAGGTCGCCAGGAGCAACGCCGGCAAGGCACCCGCACCCGAGACTGTGGAGGAGACCGAGGTCGCCGAGCCCGCTCCGGCGACGGCTGAGGAGCCGGTCCCGGCCGAGACCCAGGCGGCAGACCCGGTACCCGAGGCCAACGGCAACGGCAACGGCAACCGCGGAGCCAGCGCCGACAAGGGCAAGGGCCCCAAGAAGTAGGCGCCCGAGAAGTGGAGCGGGCCGCCGCCGGCGTTCACCGGAACGCCGGCGGCAGCTCCTCGTTCACCACGGCGGCGAGCTGAACGAGGTACTCGGCCCGTGGGAGTTCGACCGCACCCAGCGAGCGCAGGTGGTCCGTGGCCCACTGCACGTCGAGGACCCGGGCGGCGCCGTCCTCGGTCAGGATCTCGACCAGGCCCAGCAAGGCGACCTTGGACGCGTCCCGCCGCCGGTGGAACATCGACTCCCCAGCGAAGAGCCCGCCCGCCGCCACCCCGTAGAGCCCGCCGGCGAGGGCGCCATCGTCGAGGGACCACGCCTCCACGCTGTGGGCCCATCCCATCTCGTGGAGGCGGCCGTAGGCCGCTCGGATCTCCCGCGTGATCCAACCGTGCGGGCGCCCGGGGTCGGCGCAGGCTTCGACCACCTGGTCGAACGCCGTGTCCACCCGGATCTCGAAGTGCCGGCGCGCGGTCCGTAGCGAGCGACTCACCCGGAAGCCGTCGAGAGGGAGCACGCCCCGCGGGTCGGGTGACCACCACGCCAGCGTCCGCCCGCGGTCGATGTGCATCGGGAACAGCCCGGTTCGGTATGCCTGCAGCACGGTGCCGGGCTCCAGATCGCCACCGATGGCGACGACCTCGGAGTCGTCGGCGTCGGCCGGGTCGGGAAACGTCCAGGCGCTGGGCGGCGGAGGGATCGTCATTCCGGTCAGCGGCCCGACGTCATGCCGGTATCAGTACTCGTAGAAGCCGTTCCCGGACTTCCTGCCCAGGCGGCCCGCCGTGACCATCCGGCGCAGGAGCGGGACAGCGGCGTAGTTGGGATCACGGAACTCCTCGTACAGCGCGTCGAGAATCGACAGCGAGGTGTCGAGGCCGACGAGGTCGAGCAGCGCCAGGGGGCCCATCGGGAAGTTGCACCCGCCCTTCATGGCCGAATCGATGTCCTCACGGGACGCCGTGCCGTTCTCGAACATCCGTACGGCGTTGTTCAGGTACGGGAAGAGCAGGGCATTGACGATGAACCCGGCCCGGTCCTTCACCAGCACCGGGCCCTTGCCGCACGCCTCAGCGAACTCCTGCACTGCGGCCACCGTCTCCTCGGAGGTGAGCAGGGTCTCGACGATCTCGACCAGGCTCATCATCGGCGCCGGGTTGAAGAAGTGTACGCCGCACACCCGCTCCGGCTTGCTGGTCTTGACCGCCATCTCGGTCACCGGGAGCGTGGAGGTGTTCGTGGCGAGGATGGCGCCGTCCTTGCAGACCCGGTCGAGCTCGTCGAACAGATCGAGCTTGGTGGTGAGATCCTCGACCACGGACTCGATGATCAGGTCGCAATCGGCGAGGTCCGACAGGTTCGACGTCGCGGTGACCCGCTCGACGGCGGCCGTCGCATCCGCCTCCTCCATCCGCCCTTTGGACACGAGCTTCTCGAGCGACTTCTGCATGGCAGCCACGGTGGCGTCTGCCGTCTCCTGCTTGCGGGAGCGCAGGACCACGGAGAACCCCGAGGTCGCCGCCACCTGCGCGATGCCGGATCCCATGATCCCCGAACCGATGATTCCCACAGTCTTGATCGTCATGGGCCGACACCGTACCCAGCGGTAACTCCTGACTCGAAAGGCTGGGCGGCCGGACTCGGGACGGGGCGGAACTCTGGGGGGACCCGCGACTCTGGGAGACTGGGCCGATCGCCGACTCGTTCCTGATCCCCACCGGTTACGAGCGCATGCTCCCGCCGAGCGTGCAGCTCACCGTACGCAGCCGGCGTCGCATCCTGGCCGGCCGGGCCAGGGGGCGCATCCTCGACCTCGGAGGGGCCGGCTCCCACGCTTCGCTGTGGTCCGACCCTCCTGGTCTGGTTCGGCTCGGCGCCACGTTCGAGCGCGAGTTGGACTCCTTGGCCGAGTCCGGGACGCAGTTCGACACCGTCTTCTCTGCCTTCCGTCTCGTCGCGACCACCGATCTGGACGCCACCCTGGACCGGCTCCGGTCGCTCCTGCACCCGGGGGGTCACCTGCTCTTCCTCGAACCGGCCCGGCGGACCGGACCCGCCGGTCGCGCCCAGCGCCTGGTCACCCCGGGCATCACGATGGCGACGGGTTGGCGCATCGACCGCGACATCCCCGCCGCCCTGCGCGCCGCGGGACTGTCGGTCACCGACCTCGAGCGACATCGCACCAACACTGTGCAGTGGTGGCTGCGGAGCGTCCTCGAGGGGATTGCCCATCCTGCGCTGCGACCCGGCGGCCACCACGAGGAATGACCCGATCGGGCCGTGTGGTGGACCACGGGCCGGGCACGTCCAGTTCGACATCGAGGCCATCGATCCGGCCCACCCCGGATCACACCCATCTGCCGGACCCCGGACAGGACGACCTAGGCCTCCTGGATCTCGACCGACTCGATGGTGACGTCGCGGCTCGGGCCGCCGCCGAGTTGGCTGGACGGATCGTCCTCGTGGAGCCCGATGATGGTCTGGAGCACGTCGAGGCCCTCGACGACGTC
>JBPPNA010000034.1:0-4908 GCA_051306355.1 Acidimicrobiales bacterium
CGCCGTCAAGGCCCCCGGCTTCGGCGAGCGTCGCAAGGCGATGCTGCAGGACATGGCCATCCTCACCGGTGGGCAGGTCATCTCCGAGGAGATCGGCCTCAAGCTCGAGAACACCACCCTCGACCTGCTCGGCACCGCCACCAAGGTGGTCATCACCAAGGACGAGACCACCATCGTCGACGGTGGCGGCACCGACGACGACCTCCAGGGTCGGATCGCCCAGATCAAGGGCGAGATCGAGAACACCGACTCGGACTACGACCGGGAGAAGCTCCAGGAACGGTTGGCGAAGCTGTCCGGCGGCGTGGCCGTCCTCAAGGTCGGCGCGGCCACCGAGGTCGAGCTCAAGGAGAAGAAGCACCGCATCGAGGACGCCGTCAGCACCACGAAGGCGGCCATCGAGGAAGGTGTCGTCGCCGGCGGCGGCACCACGCTGCTGCGCTCCCGGGTCAAGGTCGACGAGCTCGTCTCCCGCCTCACCGACGCCGACGAGGCCACCGGTGCCCGCATCGTGTCCCACGCGCTGGCCGAGCCGATGAAGCAGATCGCCCGCAACGCAGGCATGGAGGGTGGCGTCGTGGTCGACCGCGTGCTCGCCATGTCGGGTCACGAGGGCCTCAACGCTGCAACCGGCAACTACGAGGATCTCACCAAGGCCGGCATCATCGATGCGGCCAAGGTGACCCGGTCGGCCCTGCAGAACGCAGCGTCGATCGCGGCGCTGTTCCTCACCACCGAGGCCGTGATCGCCGACAAGCCTGAGGGCGGCGGCGACGACCACGGCATGGGCGGCATGGACGACTTCTGATCCGACGCCTCCTGGCGACGAGGACGAGGTAGCGAGCGGGCGCCCCCATGGGGCGCCCGCTCCGCGTCTCAGGTGCTGTCGCCTCATCCTGTTCGTCCGGCGCCCGGTCGGTCGAGGCCGGTCAGCGCCGTCGCGGAGGGAGGAATCGAGGATCGATGTCGTCGGACGGCTCGGGCGGACGCATGGCGAGGTCGATGGCAGCCCACAGCGACTTGGCCACGGGATAGAAGACGACGGGGAACACGGCCGCGGTCGTGAGCAGCACCACCAAGAGCACGGCGACGGGTGGGTCCGGATACGTCACGGCGAACCCCACGCCGATCGAGACCGCCAGGAGGCTGAAGCTGACGAGCACGTTCATCCCGTACGCGCCGAGCCACTGGTCGGCGACGCGAGCAGTGGGGAAGTTGCATGCGGGGCAGCGGTCCCGCTGGGCGAACCAACCCTCGAAGATCCCGCGTCGACCGCACATCGGGCACCGGCGCCGCAGCCCACGCCACACGAGGCGGCTGGGGGTCAACGGGAGCGGCTCATCCACCGGGACATTCTGATGCCCCGTCCGGACGGAACCGACATCGTCTGCCGTGTGCGTGCGGTCCAGGCACTGACGAGCAGGACGAACGCAACCGTGGCCGCGGCGAGCGGGAAACGATCGCCGCCTCTGCCGATCGCCGCCTCTGCCGATCGCACATCGTCGGGGGCTCGTAGGGTGGACGCCGTGCCCCGAGGCGTGACCAACCGGATCCTCACCACGCAACTCGATGTCGCCGTCGACGCGGTGAGCCGGACGCAGGCACCCGACGAGATCGCGGTCGAGGAACCGCTCGAGATCCGTCTCGACGGGCACCTCGTGGGCACCACCATGCGGACGCCGGGACACGACTTCGAGCTGGCGGTCGGGTTCTGTCACAGCGAGGGCCTGCTCGGCGGCGCGCCCGTGCGCTCGGTGAAGTACTGCCGCGACGGGGGCCCGGGTTCCGTCGTCGAGTCCGAGTTCAATGTGGTCACCGTCAGCACCGGCGGACGTGCTCCGGTTCCCGTGCCACGGCTGGGCGTCACCACCAGCGCATGCGGCGTGTGCGGGACCACGGCGGTCGACGAGCTCCGGTCCCGGTTGCACCCGCTGTCCGCCAGCGTCCCGATACCGCTCCCGATCCTGCTCGACGCCCCAGGCGAGTTGTTGGGTGCGACGCCCGTGTTCGCCGCCACCGGCGCAGTCCACGCCGCCGCACTCTTCGACGGTTCCGGTCACCTGGTGACGGTGCGCGAGGACGTGGGTCGCCACAATGCCGTCGACAAGGTGGTGGGGGAGCGGCTCCTCGCCGGGGCCCTGCCTGCCTCCGGTCACGGGCTCGCCGTGAGCGGCCGCGTCGGGTTCGAGATCGTCCAGAAGGCCTGGGCCGGCGGTATCACCGCCGTGGTGGCCAAGGGTGCCCCCACCTCCCTCGCCGTCGAGGCCGCTCGCATCGCTCGCATCACGCTCATCGGCTGGGCCGGCGGCGAGCGGGCCCGCCTCTACACGAGTACCCATGGCGTCGGAGCCGATCGTTGAGCCTCGACGAGCAGTTGCGGGGTTGGAACCGGGACCGGTGGGTCTCCACCACCCGCATCAACGGCATCGGACTGCAAAAGCCCCGTCACGAGATGGAGATGCTGCGCACGGTCGTGGCCAACAGCAGGCACCCCCGGTACGCCTGGGACGTGCTCACCAAGGGCGTGTGCGATGGCTGCGCCCTCGGCGTGGCCGGTCTCCACGACTGGACCATGGACGGCATCCACCTGTGTACGACCAGGCTGCGCCTGCTCGAGCTGAACACCGCCGACCCGCTCGACCCGATGCTCCTCTCCGACGTCGAACCGCTCCGCCGCCGCTCGGGTGAGGAGCTGCGTTCGATGGGCCGCCTCGGCGTCCCGATGCGTCGGCGGGCCGGTGAACCGGGCTTCCGCCGCATCGGATGGGAGGAGGCCCTCGGTGCCCTCGCCGACGGGCTCCGTACCGCACCGCCGGAGCGCAGCGCCGTCTACCTCACCAGTCGGGGCCTGACGAATGAGACCTACTACGCCGCGGGCAAGGCGCTGCGGGCTCTGGGCATCAACAACATCGACTCGGCAGCACGCGTCTGTCACGCCCCGTCGACCACCGGGCTCAAGGAGACGATCGGCGTGGCAGCTTCGACCTGCTCGCTCACCGACGTCCTCGAATCCGATCTCCTCGTGCTGTGGGGCACCAACCCGGCCAACAACCAGCCGGTGTTCATGAAGCACCTGTACCTCGCTCGCAAGAACGGCCTGCGCGTGGTCGTCGTCAATCCCTACCTCGAGCCCGGCCTCGACCGGTACTGGGTGCCCTCCACCGTCGAGTCGTTCCTCTTCGGCACCCAGATGTGCGATCTCCACGTCCCGGTACGACCTGGTGGCGATGTCGCGCTGGCCACCGCCGTGCTCCAGAAGCTCGTGGCGTGGGGAGCGATCGACCAGGCCTTCGTCGACGCCCACACCGAGGGGTTCGACGATCTCGTGTCGTCGCTCGACGACCATCGCCACGACGAGCTGTGTGCCGCGGCCGGCGTCACGGTCGAGGTCGTCGAGTCCTTCGCGCGCGAGTACGCCGCCGCTGCCTCGGCCATCCTGACCTGGTCGATGGGCATCACCCAGCACACCGACGCTGTCCAGGGCGTGCAGTCGATCGTCAACCTCGCCCTGGCTCGGGGGAACATCGGCCGCGACGGCGCCGGGCTGATGCCCATTCGGGGCCACTCGGGGGTGCAGGGTGGCGCGGAGATGGGTGCATACGCCACCAGCTTCCCGGGCGGTCGCGCCGTCGATGCCGAGTCCGCCGCCGAGATGTCACGGTTGTGGGGGTTCGACGTCCCCTCCACCTCTGGCCTGACGGCGCCCGAGATGCTCGAGGCCGCCGAACGGGGCGAGCTCGACGTGCTGTGGACATCCGGGGGGAACTTCCGGGAGGTGCTTCCCGACCCGCCCCGCATCGACGCTGCCATGGCGCGCATCCCGCTTCGCGTCCACTCCGACATCGTGGTGTCGTCCCAGATGCTCGAACCGGGCGACGACGTGATCCTCCTGCCGGTCAACACCCGGTACGAACAAGAGGGCGGGGGCACGTCGACCACCACCGAGCGCCGCGTCGCCTTCTCCCCCGAGATCCCCCGTCGGGTGGGAGAGGCCCGCAGCGAGTGGCGCCTCTTCGCCGATGTCGCCAACCGCGTCCGACCCGACCTGCGCCACCGGTTCTCCTGGCCGACCAACCAGGATCTGCGAGCCGAGATCGCGGCCGTGGTCCCGGCCTACGACGGCATCCAGGACCTGGCGCAGACCGGCGATCAGGTGCAGTACGGCGGCCGCCACCTGTGCGCGGACGGCGCTTTCCCCACGGCTTCCGGGAAGGGTCGGTTCACGGTGCTCCATCCGACGCGCGAGCAGCTCCCGCCGGGCGCGTTCACCGTGAGCACTCGCCGGGGAAAGCAGTTCAACTCGATGGTCCAGGCCGACGTTGATCCCCTCACCGGCGCCCGTCGCGACGCGATCTACATCGACGAGGACGACGCCTCTGACCTCGGCCTCTCCCACGACGACCCGGTTCGGCTCGTGTCGCCCACCGGTGCGTACGAAGGGCGCTTGCACTGCACCCGCCTCGCCCGCCGGAGCCTGCAGGTCCACTGGCCCGAGGGCAACGTCTTGCTGCCGTCCGGGCCCGAGCACCGTGAGCCGCACTCGCAGGTCCCGGACTACAACGCCGTCGTCACGATCGAGCCGATCGGCCGTTAGCGTCGGGGCATGACCCGCCTCGGCTACCAGATCCCCAGCTTCAACTACCCCGACGTCGGGCCCGACGGCATCTTCGACGTGGTGGTGCAGCAGGCGAAGGAGGCCGACACCAGCGGCTTCGACACCGTCATGGTGATGGATCACTTCTATCAACTGCCCATGTTGGGCGAACCCGACGACTACATGCTCGAGTGCTACACGCTGCTGTCGGCGCTGGCCCAGCACACGTCGCACGCCCGTCTGTCGGCGCTCGTCACCGGCAACACCTACCGCAACCCGGCGGTGCTGGCCAAGACCGTCACCGCCCTCGACCT
>JBPPNA010000194.1:0-2096 GCA_051306355.1 Acidimicrobiales bacterium
GTCCCGGCACCGGATGCGAGGGCACGCTCGATGTGCTCGATCCGGGACACGAGGGCCGTGAGATCGTCTGCGATCTCGGGGCGGGTGAGGCGCACCAGCGCCACCTCGAGGGGAATACGCGGATCGGGCGCCTGGCGCATGTCGACCAGCGCGGTGCCCACCGCCTCGAGGCCGCGAGTCAGCGACGCGGGACCGAGCGCCGCTGCCACCTCTGCGGCTCGGGCCGCAGCCTGGTCGGACAGACCACCCGCGGGCGCGGACATGGCGACGAGGAACGCCTCTCGCAGCGATGCGACGAGGGCGTCGGCCAGCACACGAGGGTCCCGACCGGACCGGATGGCCGCGTCGACCGCGACCAGCGCAGCGCCGGCGTCACGGGCGGCCAGGGCGTCGACGATGTCGTCGGCCGGAGAGCCGGCGTCGCTGACCCCGCCTGCCGCGGCCACCTGGTCGAGCGCGGAGAGGGTGTCGCGCGCCGAACCACCGCCCACCCGCACGACGTGATCCACGGCGTCCTCACCGAGGTCGAGGTCGGCGTCGGTGATGACGTGGCGGACGTGGTCGGCCAGGACGTCGGCGCCGAGCAGCTTGAAGTCGAAGTGCTGGGTCCGAGACCGGATCGTGGGGAGCACCTTCTCCGGCTCGGTGGTGGCGAGGACGAAGACGACATGATCGGGCGGCTCCTCGAGTGTCTTGAGCAGGGCGTTCGATGCCGCCGTCGAGAGCATGTGGACCTCGTCGAGCACGTACACCTTGCGGTTGCCGCTCGTGCCCATCGAGACCCGGCCGAGGAGATCGCGCATCGCCTCGACGCCGTTGTTCGATGCTGCGTCGAGCTCCTGGAGCCAGTCGACCTGACGGCCCTCCTCCACCGCCTTGCAGTTCACACAGGTGGTGTCCGGTTCGCCGTCGGCCGGGTGCTCGCAGTTGAGGACCTTGGCCAGGATCCGCGCTGTGGAGGTCTTGCCCGTCCCACGGGGACCGGAGAACAGGTATCCCTGGGCCACTCGACCGTCGCGCACCGAGTTCTTCAGGGCCTTGGTGACGTGGTCCTGGCCCAGGACCTCGTCGAAGCGCTGCGATCGGTAGCGGCGGTAGAGCGACTGGTAGGCCATGACGCTCCGACACTACCGCCCGCTCCCAAGGTGACGGCCAGGCGATCTGCGGCACATCGCGAGCACCGCTGAGAGCTGCTGCCTTCCGGCCCTGACTCGGTTCACGGGTTGCGATTGCACAGGACCCAGCCGCCACCTTCGGAGCGGGCGTTTCCACAGGATAGTCTCTCAGATCCCTGAGGAGGGGTGCGAGAGCGGCCGAATCGGCACGCTTGGAAAGCGTGTGAGGGGCAACCCTCCGAGGGTTCGAATCCCTCTCCCTCCGCCACACGGACGCTCGGTGAGGCCGGTCTTCGAGACCGGACTCGCCGAGCGGCCGGACGGCCCCAGCTCCGTCCGACGAGCTCGGTACACATGCATTTCGAAACCGCCGGTAACACCTCCTGCCGGCTGATCCCGGCGTTACCGTGCGGGCGTGGACGACGACGCGGCGATGGGCCTCGCGCTCGAGGAGGCTGCAGCCGCCGACGACGAGGGCGAGGTCCCGGTCGGGGCGGTCGTGCTGGTCGATGGCGAGGTCGTCGCCCGGGCCCACAACCGTCGCCAGGCGACCGATGATCCTGCGGCCCACGCCGAGATCCTGGCCCTGCAGCAGGCCTGTGCAGCAGCACGATCGTGGCGATTGCCGGGCGCCACCGTGGTGGTGACGCTCGAGCCGTGCCCGATGTGTGCCGGTGCCCTGGTGGCGGCGCGGGTTGCCCGCGTCGTCTTCGGCGCAGCCGATCCCAAGGCGGGCGCCCTCGGATCGCTCTACAACCTCGCCGCCGACCCACGTCTCCCGCATGAGTTCGAGGTCACCGCCGGCGTGCTCGCCGATCGCTGCGCCGCCGCTCTCACCGGGTTCTTCTCCGACCTCCGCTGAGCGCGGTTGCAGGCCCACCCCGACGTCAGGTCACGGCGGCCAGCCTCATCGTGAACGTCGAGCCCACCCCGAGCTCGTTCGGTGTCGGCTCGAGCGCGCCGCTCCCTCCGCCCCGTCAC
>JBPPNA010000123.1:0-4577 GCA_051306355.1 Acidimicrobiales bacterium
CCTCCAGGGCATGCCCCGCCGGGTGCCCGACTACCTCGACGCCTACGGGTTCGACTGGATGAACCTGCTGTCGTCGCTCGGCGCGTTCCTCCTCGGCGCCTCCACCCTCCCCTTCCTGTGGAACGCCTGGCACTCCTGGCGCCACGGCGACATCGCCGGAGACAACCCGTGGGACGGCCACACCCTGGAGTGGGCCACGCCGTCGCCACCGCCGGCGGGCAACTTCCTGGAACCGCTCCCGCCCATCCGCTCGAACCGGCCGGTGTGGGACCGCAGCCATCCCGATCACGGTGGCGAGCGACACGGAGCGTCGGTCACGTGAAGCACGAGGCGATCGGATCCGGGGAGGAGGCCGCGGAGCCCACCACCGGCGCCGAGCCGGGTCGACGGGAGGTGCTGGTGCAGACGCGCGTCTTCCTCGGCATCGGCGTCATCGTCACCGCCATGGCCGTCATCTACCTCATCACCGCGTACGAGGCCGCGGGGTCGGTGATGCTCGTCGTCGCAGCCGGGTTGTCCTTCGTCTGCGGCGGCTACCTCCTCGTGCAACTCCGCAGCGCGGCGCCGGCTGGCGGCCTGAAGGAGGGCTCGACCGACCCGTACCTGCCCCACGCCAGCATCTGGCCGTTCTGGCTCGGTGCCGCTGCGTTCCTGGTCACCAACGGGTTGATCCTCGGCACCTGGTTCCTGGTGCCGGGGGGATTGCTGATGATCGCCGCCCTGGCCGGGTTCATCGCCCAGTCCCGGGCCCGCTCCTGACCTCCGGTTCTCGGGCGGGATCGTCCTCGCTCGGCTCGTCGGGGTGGCGCAGACGCCCGGAGATCTGCGAGAAGGTGACCCCTGACCGGGTGGGAAGTCCGTCGCGCCGGCTCAGCTCGACGCACAGGCGGTACGTGACCCATCCGAAGACGGGCGGGACGAGGAACGCCAGGACGCGGAACGACCAGAACACCGCGTTGACCGAGAGCCCGAACGTGGTGGCGATGATGTCGGCCGCGCCACCCAGGAACATGACCACGTAGAAGCCCAGCGCAGCGACGCCGAGCGCGGTGCGGACCGGGCGCTGCCGGGGGCGGTCGGCGAGGTGGTGCTCCCGGCGGTCGCGCGTGACCCTCGCCTCCAGGAACGGCCAGGCGTAGAGGAGCCCGAAGGTCACCCCGGCGAGCAGGACGGCGGGGAAGAACGGGTTGGGGATCTCGAAGCCGAACGCCCTCGTCTCCCAGCCCGGCATGATCCGCAGCGCACCGTCGAGCCAACCCATGTACCAGTCGGGCTGGCTGGCCGAGCTGACGTTGGCCGGCTCGAACGGCCCGTAGATCCAGATGGGGTTGATCTCGACCACGCCCCCGAGGAAGGCGAGCATGGCCGCGGTCAGGAAGAACACGCCGAGCGCCTTGGCGGCGTAGGTGGGAAAGGCCCGTTCGCCGACCACGTTCTGGTTCGAACGGCCCGGCCCGGGGAAGTGGGTGTGCCGGTGACGGGCCACCAACCCGAGGTGGGCGACGAGCAGGCCGGTGATCAGGGCAGGCAGGAGCAGGATGTGGATCACGTAGAGGCGGGTGATGATGTCGGGGCCGGGGAACTCGCCGCCGAACAGCAGCGACGTCACCCAGGTGCCGGCGAGCGGGATGCTGAGCGCGATCGAGTACGCGATCCGCAGGCCCGTCCCCGAGAGCTGGTCGTCGAGCAGCGAGTACCCGGCGAAGCCGTTGAAGATCCCGAGGATCAGCATCGTGACCCCGATGATCCAGTTGAGCTCCCTCGGCCTGCGGAACGCACCCGTGAAGAACACCCGGGCCATGTGCACGACCATGGCGGCCACGAACAGGAGCGCCGCCCAGTGGTGGATCTGGCGCATCACGAGCCCGGCCCGCACGTCGAAGCTGATCTCGAGGGCCGAGCGGTACGCCTCGGTCATCTCGACGCCGCGCAGGGGTCCGTAGCTGCCCTCGTAGATCACCTCGTTCTGGCTGGGGTCGAAGAAGAAGGTGAGGTAGGTGCCGGTGAGCAGGAGCACGACGAAGCTGTAGAGGACCAGCTCACCGATGAGGAACGACCAGTGATCGGGGAAGACCTTGTTCAGTGCGGTGCGGGCGAACCGGGCCGCGCCGAGACGTTGGTCGACCCACCGGGCGATCCGATGGGTGAGCAAGCGGTGGTGCGGCCGGCTGCCGGCCGACGGGCCCGCCACGTCAGCGGCCCCGGTCCCAGAAGCCGGGCCCGACCGGGGCCTCGAAGTCGCCGGTGGCGACGAGGTAACCCTCGTCGTCGACGTCGAGCGGGAGCTGCGGGAGGGGCCGGGCGGCCGGACCGAAGATCGGCTCGGCTCCGTCGAGGACGTCGAAGGTGGACTGGTGGCAGGGGCACAGCAGCAGCGCCTCGTCGGCCTGGTAGAGCCCGACCGGGCACCCGGTGTGGGTGCACAGCTTCGAGTAGGCGACGATGCCCCCGACGACCCAACCGACCTTCTCGCCCTGGAGGCGCAGCTCCTGGCCGGGCCGGGTGTGGATCAGCAGGGTCGGCGCATCGGCGGCGTGGGTGTGCCCCTCGGGCCACACGGTCAGGACCCCGTCCACGGGCAGGTCCTCCGGCCGGATCGGGTTGCCGTCCTCGGTGACCACCCGCTTCACGCTCCCTGCGTAGGGAGTCATCTTGAGGTCGCGGCCCGGCCGAGGGCCGAGGGACCGGATCGGGAAGAGGAGCGCGCCAGCGAGCGCGGCGAACGCCGTTCCCGCCAGGCCGGTGAGGAGTCCCCGGCGGCGCAGCCCGGTGGTGCCGGCCTCGAAGTCGGTGGTGAACGCAGCCACGTCCTCCTCCTCGGAGCCGATCGGATGGCGCTCCTCGGTCACCTCGTCGTCGGGCATGAAGGCCTTGGCCCAGATCACGATGCCCACGCCGATGCCTCCGAGCGTCACCGCCAGCAGCAGACCCTCCAGCTGGGCCTGCCCGCCCCGCCAGTACGTGACCCCGAGCCCGACTGCCGCGAGCGCGGCGATGGCGAAGGCGAGCGCGATGTGGCGTTCCGCCCGGTCGGCATCGACCCCTTCGTTGGCCCCGGTCGCACCGCGGCTCGGGCCCTGCCCGCTCATGGTGCCTCCGGAGGGACAGCGGGTTCGGTGTCGTCGGGCCGTGCCGTGCGGATGGGCGACCGACCGCCGATCCAGGTCGTGACCAGCAGCAACCCACCGATCCCGAAGAGCCAGACCACGAAACCCTCGGGCACCGGGCCGTTGCGACCGATCTGCAGCCCGCCCTCGTTCGGCGGGGAGCGAAGCAGTTCGACGTAGGCGGCGACGTCGTCCAGGCTGTCGTCGGAGATGGCCTCCGGCCCGAACACCGGCATCTGGCCGGGCCCGGCGCGCACGGCGGCGCCCACCTCGGTGGGATCGGACGAATGCAGGTTCGGGGCGGAGCGCCCGTAGCTGAGAGCGCCGCCGCTGCCGAACGCCGAGTGACAGGCCTGGCAGTTGGCCCGGTAGACCACGCCGCCGTCGGCCACGTCGGCGTCCTCGATCGAGACGTCGGGGAGGTCGGGGCCATCCCCCAGGGCGTCGACGTAGGCCACCAGCGCGTCGATCTCCTCGGGCGAGTAGGCGGGCGGCTTGCGCACCGGTTGGTCGCCGCTGTTGGCGAGCGGCATCCGCCCGGTGGCCAGGTAGTAGTAGGCGCTGGCGCCGCCGGCATTGCGCAGGGACGGGCCGCGCAGTTGACCGGAACCGTCGCCGGAGTCGATCACCTCGGCCCGGATGCCGTCGGAGACTTCGGCGATGCGCACCCCCTCCCCGTCGACACCATGACAGCTGGAGCATCCCGTCAGGTACAGCGCTGCACCCTCGACGAGAAGCGAGTCGGAATCGTCGTCGGCGGCCGCGGCGGAGCGGGTGCCCACCGAGGCGAGCGCGAAGCAGGTGATGGCGAGGACGAGCGGGACCGGTCGGAGTCGCATCAGCCGAGCAGGTAGATGGTGGCGAACATGGCGACCCACACGACGTCGACGAAGTGCCAGTAGTAGGCGCACACCTCCACCGTGGGCCCGACCGGTGCCCGGGACGTGGGTCCAGCGATGGTGGCGGCCACCCCACCCATGAACAGGATGCCGCCCAGCAGGTGGAGGCCGTGGAAGCCGGTCATCAGGTAGAAGATCGAGCCGTAGGCGTGGGTGCCCATTCCGAACTCGAGCTCGGCGTACTCGAGCACCAGGTTGGCCAGGAACAGGGCGCCCAGGACGGCCGTGACCGCCAGCCAGCGGATCGTGCGGCGACGGTCGGCGTGCTCGGCTGCGCCGACGGCGAGGTGCATGGTGATGCTGGACACGCCGAGCACCACCGTGGCGGCAGCCGTGCGGCCCAGGGCCAGTTCGACATCGTCGGGTGGCCAGATGTCGTTGGCGCTCCGCAGCGAGAACCATCCGGCGAACAGGCCGGCGAAGAACATCAGCTCCGACGCCAGCCACACGACGACGCCGACGGCGAGTGGGGTGGGCCCGGAGAACGCGACGGACGCAGGGTCGCGCGACTCGTGCTCAGCGGCGGCGATCGTGTCGCTCACGCCCCCGGTTCTAGTCCACGCATGCCCTC
>JBPPNA010000130.1:0-2196 GCA_051306355.1 Acidimicrobiales bacterium
ACCGATGGCGGCATCAAGATCGGCGACGACACCCTCAAGGTCCTGGCCGAGCGCAACCCGGCCGACCTGCCCTGGGACGACCTCGGCGTCGACGTGGTCATCGAGTCCACCGGCATCTTCAACTCCAAGGACAAGGCCTCAGCCCACCTCGACGGCGGCGCACCGCTCGTCATCGTGTCGGCGCCGGCCAGCGGTGCCGACAAGACGTTCGTCATCGGCGTGAACGAGGACACCTTCGACGAGTCCACCGACAAGGTCGTCTCCAACGCCTCGTGCACCACCAACTGCTTCGTGCCCATGGTCAAGGTCCTCGACGACGCCTTCGGTGTCGAGAAGGGCTTCATGACCACCATCCACGCCTACACCGGCGACCAGTCGCTGGTCGACGGACCGCACAGCGACCTGCGCCGGGCCCGTGCCGCGGCCATCAACATCATCCCCACCTCCACCGGCGCCGCCCGGGCCACCAGCCTCGTCATGCAGTCGATGGACGGCCGCCTCGACGGCACCGCCCTCCGGGTGCCCGTGCCCACCGGATCGATCACCGACTTCACCGCCATGTTGAAGACCGAGGCCACCGCCGACGCCATCAACGAGGCGTTCGAGGCAGCCGCCACCGAGGGCCGTCTGTCCAAGGTCCTCGACTACAGCGAGGCCCCCCTGGTGAGCAGCGACATCGTCGGCTCGCCGGCGTCGTGCACCTTCGACTCCGGCCTCACCATGGCCAACGGCACCCTGGCCAAGATCAGCGGCTGGTACGACAACGAGTGGGGCTACTCCAACCGCCTCGTGGATCTCGTCGCCATCACCTGCGGATGAAAGAAGTTCCCGAACTGGAGAGCCTGCTCCCGCTCGACGGGAAGCGGGTGCTGCTGCGCGCCGACTTCAACGTCCCGCTGCGCGCCCGGCAGGACGGGTCGAAGGAGATCATCGACGACCTGCGCATCCAGGCCGCGCGGCCCACCATCGCTTGGCTCCAGGACCAGGGCGCCACCGTCACGGCGTGCAGTCACCTCGGTCGTCCCAAGGGTGCGCCCGACCCCGAGTTCTCCATGGACCCGGTCCGGGAGAAGCTGGCCGAGGTCGCCCCCGGCGTGGCCCTGCTCGAGAACCTGCGCTTCGACCCGGGCGAGACCGGCAACGACCCCGCCTTCGTCCAGAGGCTCATCGAGGGCCAGGACGCCTACGTGAACGATGCCTTCGGCGCCTCGCACCGGGCGCACGCCTCGATCGTCGGTCCCCCCCAGTTCCTGCCATCGGCGGCAGGACGGCTCCTGGCCAAGGAGGTCGAGATCCTCGGCGGCATGCGCGAGGGCGCCCGCAAGCCGTTCATCGCCATCCTCGGCGGCGCCAAGGTGTCCGACAAGCTCGGCGTCATCGAGGCCCTGCTGCCCACCGTCGACGGCATCATCATCGGCGGCGGCATGTGCTTCACCTTCCTCGCCGCCCAGGGCCATCCCATCGGCGACTCGCTGTTCGAGGAGGACATGGTCGAGACCTGCGGGAAGCTCCTCGCCAGCGACGGCGACCGCATCCATCTGCCGTCCGACGTCACCGCTCTCGGTCCCGACGGGGTCATCGGCGATCCCGACGCCGGGGGAGAGGTGCGCCAGCTCCACACCACCATCCCGAACGGATGGAAGGGCCTCGACATCGGCCCCGGCACCGCAGCCGCGTTCGGTGACCTCATCGCCGAGGCCCGCACCGTGTTCTGGAACGGGCCCATGGGCGTGTTCGAGGACCCCCGTTTCGCCGCTGGCACCCGCACCGTGGCCCAGGCGGTGGCCGAGGCCAACGCGTTCACCGTCGTGGGCGGTGGCGACAGCGCGGCCGCCGTCGCGCAACTCGGCCTGGCCCGCGACATCGACCACATCTCGACCGGCGGCGGCGCGTCGCTGGAACTGCTCGAGCAGGGCGACCTGCCGGGCCTGGCCGCCCTCAGGGGGGAGACGCAATGAGCAGGAAGCCGATCATCAGCGGCAACTGGAAGATGCACAACAACCACTTCGAGGCCATCCAGCTGGTCCAGAAGTTGGGGTACGTCATCACCGAGGAGGACGTCGACGCTGTCGACGTGACCGTCCACCCGCCCTTCACCGACCTGCGCTCGGTCCAGACCGTGATCGACGCCGACCGCATCCCGCTCGTGGTCGGCGCCCAGCACTGCCACCACGAGGAGTCGGGTGCGTTCACCGG
>JBPPNA010000140.1:0-2846 GCA_051306355.1 Acidimicrobiales bacterium
GGCGGCCCCGGAGGAGCCGGCGGGCGGGCCATTCGAGGGACGCTATCCGGGGCCCGACCGACACCCCGACCGGCCTCCGGAGGATGCGGGCCGTCCGAGGGGTTCCGCTAGGGTTCGCCACCCCTGGCAGCGTGGCCGAGTGGCTTAGGCAAGGGACTGCAAATCCCTGTACGCGGGTTCGATTCCCGCCGCCGCCTCCAACATGAACCCTGGTACCAGGCGGCCCCGCCACCCCGCGCAGTACGTGGTCGTCGGCTTCGCTGTCGCGGTCCTTGCGGGCACCGTCTTGTTGATGTCGCCCGTGGCCAGCACCGGCTCAGGGAGCGCGCCGTTCATGACGGCGTTCTTCACCGCGACGTCGGCGGTGTGCGTGACCGGGCTGATCGTGGTCGACACGCCCACGTACTGGTCCAACCTGGGCGAAGGCGTGATCATGGTGCTGATCCAGCTCGGCGGCTTCGGGCTCATGACCGTGGGCTCACTCGTCGGTCTGCTCCTGTCCCGGCGCATCGGGCTCCGCCAGCGGATGACCGCCCAGGCCGAGACCGGCGCCCTCGACCTCGGCGACGTGCGCGGCGTGGTGGTGCGGGTGGCGGCGTTCTCGTTCTTCTTCGAGGCCGTGACCGCCACCATCCTCGCCCTGCGCCTGTGGACCTCCTACGACGAACCCTTCGGCGAGGCCGTCTACCTCGGCGTCTTCCATGCGGTGTCGGCCTTCAACAACGCGGGCTTCGCCCTCTACTCCGACAACCTCCTCGGCTTCGTCACCGACTGGTGGTTCTCGCTGACCATCGCGGCTGCCGTGATCCTGGGCGGGATCGGCTTCCCGGTGCTGGTGGAGCTGAAGCGCAACCTCCGCCGGCCGAAGCGCTGGTCGCTCCACACCAAGCTCACCCTCTCGACCACCGCTCTGCTGCTCGTGGCGGGAACTGCGGCGATGATCGCCTTCGAGTGGACGAACCCGGGCACGCTCGGCCCGCTCGGTACCGCCGACAGTGCGATGGCCTCGTTCTTCCAGGCCGTCATGCCGCGAACCGCCGGCTTCAACAGCATCGACACCGGCGCCTTGAACGAGGCGTCACTCCTCGCGACGAGCGTGCTGATGTTCATCGGCGGGGGGAGCGCGTCCACCGCCGGTGGGATCAAGGTCACCACCTTCGCCCTCCTGGCCTTCGTGATCTGGTCCGAGACGCGGGGCGACCCTGAGGTCGTCCTGTTCGGTCGGACCACACCGAGCCACGTCCAGCGCCAGGCGCTGTCGGTCGCGCTCCTGGGCCTCGGAGCCGCGGTCGTCGGGACACTCGTGCTGGTCTCGGTGTCCGACGTGCGCTTGGGCCGGTCGTTGTTCGAGGCGTTCTCTGCCTTCGGCACGGTGGGCCTCTCCACGGGGATCACCGCACAGCTGCCCGGCACGGGCCAGCTCACCCTCATCGCGCTGATGTTCATCGGCCGGGTGGGACCCATCACGCTGTTCGCAGCGCTGGTCCTGCGCCAGCGGCAGCGCCTGTACCACCTTCCCGAAGAGAGGCCGATCATTGGGTAGAGACACATCACCGTTCCGCCGCACCGGTCGAGGCAGCAAGCCTCCCGCCGACACCGAGATCCTGGTGGTGGGCCTGGGCCGGTTCGGCAGCGCGCTCGCCGAGACGCTGGTCGAGCTGGGCCACGAGGTCCTCGGCATCGACACGGACGCCGACATCGTCCAGGACATGAGCGACCTGCTCACCCACACGGCCCAGGCCGACGCCACGAGCATCCGCGCCCTCACCCAACTCGGGGCGCGGGACTTCGGCGTCGCCGTGGTGGGCATCGGCAACGACATCGAGGCCAGCATCCTGACCACGGCCGCCCTGGTCGACCTGGAGATCCCGCTCATATGGGCCAAGGCGATCACGGAGCCGCACGGCAGAATCCTCGAGCGGGTCGGCGCCCACCGCGTCGTGTTCCCCGAGCACGACATGGGGCAACGGGTGGCACACCTCGTCACGGGGAGGATGATGGATTACATCGAGCTCGACGAGGGCTTCGCGCTGGTCGAGACGACTGCGCCTGCGGAGCTGGTCGGTCTCACGCTGGGCGAGTCGGGCATCCGCCAGCGCCATGGCGTCACGGTCGTGTGCATCAAACCGTCGGGCCAGCCGTTCACCTATGCCACCCCCGACACCGTGATCGACGGGGATGCACTCCTGCTGGTCGCGGGCGAGAACCGGCAGGTGGAGCGGTTCGCCGATCTCACCTGACGGTGATCAGGACGCCCAGGTGAGGAAGTCCTCGAGCTTGGCGTCGACCTCGGCCTGGCTCATGCCCTGGAGCACGATCCGCTCGTGCTCGTCGGTCTCGACGACGGCGTAGGTGGTCTCCGCGTCGAGCGGGTCGGTCAGGTCCATGACGGTGTCGGTCTCCGTGGGTCGCATGATCTGCATGGTGGGGCCCGTACCCGGCTGACCATGGCGCAGACCGGATCCCGTGTTGCGATCCGGTTTCGGTTCGAAGCCTGGAGAGCGGCCTGCGCGTCGTAGCGTCGCCCGGATGCCCTCGTTCCGGGTCGCGTTCGCGCGGTTGTTCCTCCTGCGTCTCGCCGGCACCGTGTCCCTGCGCTTCGCCTATCCCTTCCTGCCGGTCATCGCTGACGGACTCGACGCCAGCATCGCTGCCGTCGGCGTCGGCGTCGCCTGTGGGGAGGTGGCGGGTCTCGTCGCACCGTTCGTGGGCCGTCGGCTCGACCGGGTGGGACGCCGACGCGGGATGCTCGACGGCCTCACCATCAGCGCGCTCGGCTGCGTCATCGTGGCCGCCGCACCGGACGTCGTCGGCTTCGGCGCAGGGCTCTTCGTGGTCGCGATCGG
>JBPPNA010000202.1:0-7169 GCA_051306355.1 Acidimicrobiales bacterium
CGGAGATTCCCCGCAACCCGACCGGGAAGATGCTCAAGAAGGATCTGCGGGCACCGTTCTGGGAGGGACGCGACCGCAACGTCAACTGATGGGCCCCGGGACCGGACCCGCCCGGGTCCGGTCCTCGGTTCGCCGTCCAGACCTGCTCAGCCCACCTCGGGCAGGGGGGGCTCCTGGCGCGTCATGGCGGCTCGTTCGGCGCGCTGGTTGCTGCGCCGCTTCCAGAACTTCTGCTTCCAGTGGCGGTACTCGCGGGCCACCTTGGGCTTGGTCTCGGCTTCCTCGTCGGGCTTGACGTCGATCCCCGTGTGGTGGGGCCGGGGCGTCACGATCTCTTCACCTGCCTCCATGTCGGCATGGGCGAGGAGCTCATGGGTGCGGTGCCGAGCCTTGCGGTTCTCGGCGCGTCGCTGTTCCTTGTTCGGGGTCAGGTGCGTGGCCCCGGGGGCAGCCTGCTTGGACGAACGATGACGGTTGGACATGGAACTCCTCGTCGTTCGAGGCGCCGGACGTCGGCGCCGGGAAGGTGAAAGTACGTGGTGCAGCGAGCGTTGTCCACGGCCACAAGACCCCAGCACATGACCCGATCGGGTCATTGCACCTCTGGGAGCGGATCGCGTGTCATCGGTCACTGCACCACCCACAGTGGACCAATCGGGCGGTCCCTGCAACCCGGTTTCTGCAATCGCATCCCGTCCCTGCCGGTGGGCTCCACTACCGTCGAGGCGTGCTCGACATCCGCCTGATCCGGGCCGACTCCGACCGTGTGCGGGCCGGTCTCGCACGTCGGGGCGCCGATCTCTCGCTCCTCGACGACGTGATCGGGCTCGACGAGCGTGAGCGGGCCATCGGTGCCGAGCGCGACGACGTGCGGGCCCGCGTCAACGTCACCTCGAAGGAGATCGGGGGCCTGTTGCGGGAGGGCAGGGGGGCAGAGGCCGAGGCCCTCAGGACGGAGTCGAAGGAGCTGGGGGAGCGTGAGACGACGCTTGCCGCGGAGGCGGAGGCGGCCGCATCGCAACTGCGCGACCTGTTGCTGCGCATCCCGAACCTCCCCAGCCCCGAGGCGCCCGATGGAGCCGGCGAGGTCGACAACGTGGTCCTGCGCACCCACGGCCCTGGGCCCGACTCCTTCGCCGAGCACCAGCGCGTGCCGCACTGGGACATCGGCGTCGAGCTCGGGATCCTCGACAACGAGCGCGCCGTCAAGATCAGCGGCTCGATGTTCACGATGTACCGCGGATGGGGTGCTCGGTTGCTGCGAGCCATGATCGGACACAGCCTCGACGCCAACGCCGAAGGGCCCGACGGCACCGGATGGGAGGAGATCCGGCCCCCGACGCTGGTGAAGACGGAGACCATGATCGGCACCGGCCACCTGCCCAAGTTCGAGGAGGAGGCGTACCACGTCGAGCGGGACGACCTCTGGACGATCCCCACCGCCGAGGTACCGCTGACGTCGATGGCCGCCGGCGAGATCCTCGATCACGCCGATCTCCCGATGCGCTTCACTGCGTACACGTCGTGCTTCCGTCGCGAGGCCGGGGCGGCGGGTCGCGACACCCGTGGCCTCCTGCGCAGCCACGAGTTCGACAAGGTCGAGCTCATGGGATACGCCGATGGCGAGGAGCAGGCCATCGCCCTCCAGGAGGAGATCCTCGCTCGCAGTGAGGCCATCCTCCAGGACCTCGGCCTCACGTACCGGATCCTCGACCTCTGCGCCGGCGAACTCGGTGGGTCGGCGGCCCGCACGTGGGATATCGAGGCCTACGCGCCGGGTGTGGGTGAATGGCTCGAGGTCTCGTCCGTCTCCTGGTTCGCTGACTACCAGGCCCGTCGGGCCAACGTCCGCTACAAGCGGACGGGCGAGAAGGGCACGCACGTGTGCCACACGGTGAACGGCTCGGCCATGGGCTGGCCCCGCACGGTCGCAGCACTGCTCGAGACCCATCGCCAGCCCGACGGCACGGTCGCCGTCCCCGAGGCCCTCCAGGCCCGGATGGGCGGAGCGACCCACATCACGCCGCGCTAGGCGCGGCCTACGATCCCGGCCATGGCGCCTCTGTGGACCCCGTCGCCTGAGCGCGTGGCCGGCACGAACCTGCGTGCGCTGCTCGATGACATGGGGCTCGACGACTACGAGACCCTGCACCGCCTGTCGGTGGAGCAGCCTGTCAGGTTCTGGTCGATGGTCTGGGACCGGTGCGGGATCGTCGGCTCCGCCGGCGACCGGGTGGTCGAGGTCGGGCCGACGATGCGCGAGACCCGCTTCTTCCCGGACGCGTCACTGAGCATCGCGGAGAATGTGCTGCGGTACACCGGTGCGGGACCTGCAGTGGTCGCGACCGATGAGCAGGGCACCCGCACCATCAGCTGGGACGAGCTCGCCGTGGAGGTCGGAGCGATGGCCGCCGCACTGACCGAGGCCGGGGTCGGTGAGGGCGACCGGGTAGCGGTCTGGCTCCCCAACGGCATCGAGGCCGTCGTGGCCATGCTCGGCGCAGTCGCCATCGGCGCCGTGTTCTCGTCCACCAGTCCGGACTTCGGGACCGCGGGCGTGCTCGACCGCTTCGGTCAGATCGAACCCGTCATGCTCTTCGCCGTGGACGGCTACGACTACGGCGGCACCCACCACGAGCGTGGCGCCGTGCGGGCCGAGATCGAGGCCGGTCTCCCCACGCTGCGCCGCACGGTGGTGGTCGGCGATGATTGGGATGCCTTCCTGGAGCCGCATCGCGGGACGCCGGCACCGCTCACCCGGCGCAGCTTCCACCATCCCTGGTACGTGCTCTATTCGAGCGGGACCACGGGCAAACCGAAGTGCATCGTGCACGGCACCGGACGCGTCCTGCTGACCCACGTGAAGGAGCACCAGCTCCACTCGGACCTCTCCGCCGGCGACACCCTCCTCTACGTCACGACCTGTGGGTGGATGATGTGGAACTGGCTGGTGTCGGCCCTTGCGTCCGGCGTCACGATCGTCGCGGTCGATGGCAACGTCATGCACCCGGGGCCCGGACGGGTGTGGGAACTGGTCGATCGTCACGCGGTCGACGTCCTCGGCGTGGGAGCGAAGTACCTCGATGCACTGGCGCACGCCGGCCATCGCCCCGGCGACCACCACGACCTCACGTCCTTGCGCACCATCGCCAGCACCGGGTCCCCCCTCAGTCCGGAACGATTCGAGTGGGTGTACGACGCGGTGAAGCACGACGTCCACCTGGCATCGATCAGCGGCGGAACCGATCTCTGCGGCTGCTTCGTGCTCGGCGACCCCACCAGCTCGGTGTACGCAGGCGAGATCCAGCGACCCGGTCTGGGAATGGCCGTCGACGTGTGGTCGACCGATGGCGAACCGGTGGGCACCGCTGCGCGAGGTGAGCTGGTGTGCACGGCAGCGTTCCCGAGTCAACCCCTCGGGTTCTGGGACGATCCGGACGATGCCCGGTACCGCGCCGCGTACTACGAGCGCTTCGCGGAGACCGGCCGATCGGGAGGCCACGACGTCTGGCATCACGGCGACTTCGCCTCGTGGACCGAGCACGGCGGCATCGTGATCCATGGCCGGAGCGACACCACGCTGAACCCCGGTGGTGTACGCATCGGGACCGCAGAGATCTATCGCGTGGTGGAACGCCTCGACGGGGTGGCCGAGTCGTTGGTGTTCGGCCAGCAGGTGGACGGCGACGTGCGCATCGTCCTGCTCGTGGTCATGGACGAGGGACGTCAGCTCGACGACGACCTTCGCGCCGAGATCGCCGCCGCCGTACGGGTCGGATGCTCACCTCGCCACGTGCCTCGGGAGATCATCGAGGTGGTCGAGTTGCCGCGGACCCGGTCCGGGAAGCTGGTGGAGCTGGCGGTGTCGGACGTCGTGAACGGGCGGGACGTGCGCAACACCGAGGCGCTGGCCAACCCGGATGCCCTGTGGGCCATCCGCGATCATCCCGCCCTCGGGGGCGATTCCCGCCGATCGTGAGGTGATGGAGGAAGGGTTCGCGCCCCCGCCGACCCAGGGGGTGGCGGGGACGCAGGATCCGTAGGTACGGGCAGCCTACGAATCCGAGGTTGCCGCAGCGATGGCCGTCTGGAGGCCGGCCAAGGCCTGTGCTGCGCGGGACAGGGTGTCGGCACAGATGCGGGCGTGCTTGTCGTCGACGCCGTGTTCGGCGCACACGGCGGACGTCTCCGAGAGGATCTTGGCGGTGGCGTCCACAATGGCGCGCGAGCCTTCGACGGTGGGGCCGCTACGGCTCAGGATCCGGGCGGTTGCGCCGGCCGCGTCAGCCGTGTCGGCGCAGGCCTGGATGCACTCGCGGTGCATGTCGATGTCCGACTCCGAGAGGCAGGCATCGCCGCAGGCGACGGCCGCCGTGACCGCGTCGTGGAGGCCGTCGATGGCGATGGATAACGCCGCGTGGTCCACCCCCCGGGAGTCGGACCGTGCTTCGAGCATCTGGGCGGCAACGTTCATGGGGTCGTCCCTAACCTGGCGCAGATCGTCATAGAACCGTCACGGGTGCCCTTCTGCCCGGAACGCCCCATTCGTTCAGGCCGGCACGTGGCGTCCCGTCCCGTCCGGTGTTCCGGCTGCAGTAGAAACGGTTCGTGGACCGTGAGGAACTGTCCCGCCGGCGCGTCCAGTACGAGGCCGACGGCTTCGATGTGGCTGATGCCGATCCTGACCCCGTCCGCCAGTTCGAGTCATGGTTCGACGACGTCGCCGACCACCTCGACCAGCCCAACGCGATGATCGTGGCCACGGCTGACCAGGGCGGAGAGCCGTCGGCTCGCACGGTCCTGCTCCGGGGCCTCGATGATCGGGGACCCGTCTTCTACACCAACTACGAGTCGGCCAAGGGCCGCGACCTCGAGTCCAATCCGCGTGCCGAGCTCCTCTTCGTGTGGTTGACCGTCCACCGCCAGGTCCGGGTCACGGGACCGGTGAACCGGGTGAGCGAGGTGGAGTCCGACGCGTACTTCGGGTCCCGTCCCCGGTACTCCCAGATCGGCGCCTGGGCGTCGGCGCAGTCCGCCGTGGTACCCGATCGCGCCACCCTCGACGCGCTCGTCGCAGAGACCGAGCGACGCTTCGAGGACGGGGAGGTGCCCCGTCCCCCGCACTGGGGCGGCTATCGGGTCACGCCCGAGACCTGGGAGTTCTGGCAGGGCCGGGCCGACCGGCTGCACGATCGCGTGCGGTACCGCCTCCAGGACGAGCGCTGGGTGATCGAGCGGTTGGCGCCGTAGTCGCGCGCCGCGTCGCGATGTTCCGCAGCGCCTGCCAGATCGTGAGGGGGTGTGACCGGTCGTCGCCCGCCGGTCAGCTCTCGGGCCACGACGTCAAGCCCGCCACGAGACCGTCGATGAGGTCCTCGGTGTGGGGTGCGGGCCACGAGCCGTCCCATCCGTGCCAGAACGGTCCGTTGCCGCGGACCCGAGGGGGCAGCTCGATCTGCACTCCACAGCGGGCCGGGTGGTTCACCGGGTTGTCGTCGTGCACGCCCCGCAAGGGGCGTGGGATGTCGTCCAGCTCGTCGATGACCTCGTAGCCCGGGAGCGTGCGGCGCAGGTGGTGGCCGAGGTGCCGGGCCAGCGGTCGGTTCCGGCCACCGAGCAGGAGGGTGGTGAACATCGACTGTCGGCCGTAGCCGTGGATGGTGACCACCTCGTCGACGTGATGCAGGAACCGGGCCAAGCGCTCGGAGGCCTCCGGTCGGAAGTGGCGCGAGGGGATGTGCCAGCGCAGGTCGTCGGGCTGGCGCACCACGTAGGAGGAGACGTCGACGCGCGCCGCCACGGCATCGGCGATGCGGTCGGTCCCGACCTCGAGGTTGCCGCCGTGGAAGGCCATGATCCCGAGCCGTGAGCCGAGCGTGACCTCTTCGACCACCCCGGGCCGGGCGAGCAGCTCGGTGAGCGGGAGCGGGAGCGGAGTCAGGGTGTGTCCCGGCGAACCGACGCCACCAGCACGCTGATGCACACCATCATCACCGTGATGCCGAGCAGGTAGAGGCCGAGCGTGGTGGCCCCCAGCCGGTCGACGAACTCGGTGGCCCGTGTCGACCAGTCCTCGACCCGGTCGACGGGACCGCCGGCGGTGGTGGGGTCGTTGCGGACACGGAGCGAGAAGACCCCGTACCAGGCAACGTAAGCCCCCATGAGGACCATGAGCCCGCCGGCCACCCGGTTGGCGTACTGCATGCCCGACCGCAGGACGCGGACCGCCGAGTCGCGAGCCAGCGCGATGGCCACGGTCAGTGCCGTGATCACCAGGCCCATCCCGGCGGCGTAGACCACCAGGACCGAGACCCCGGAGACGAAGTCGGTCCTCGAGAAGGCGTTGACGATGTTGGCGATGAAGATGCCGATGGTGCAGGTGAGCGAGGCGATGGCGTAGGAGACGCCGTAGAGGAACATCGACCCGAGCCCCCCGGAGCGCCCGCCCCGGTCGAGCACCGGCACCCGGACCTTCAGCTCCTTGCCGGCGACCATCGCCACGCCCAGGATGGCCAGCCCGATGCCGATGACGATCGTGGCCCACGGGGCGTACTCCTGGATGGTGGAGCTGATCGGCCGCAGCACGATGCCCACCACACCGAAGACGACGACGAAGCCGAGCGACACGGCGAGCGCGACCGGGATGGCGCGGGCGACGGACTCGCCGCGGGTCGGCACCCGGTCGCCCTCATGGCCGAGGAAGAAGGTGACGTAGGCCGGGAGCATGGCAAAGCCGCACGGGTTGACCGCTGCGACCATCCCGGACGCGAACGCCAGCGCCAGGGGGGCATCGATCACGCCGGGACTCCCAGGTGCTCGTCGATGAGGGCGCGGAGTCGATCCTGGTCGAGGGCTCCCGACTGGATGTGGGCCACCTCGCCGTCCTTGGTGATGAAGATGGTGGACGGCATGGTCGTGACCCCGAACCCTGCTGCGATGTCGCCCTGGATGTCGCGCGACCAGTCGTAGGTGACCCCCGTCTCCTCCACGATGCGGCTGGCGTCCTCCGGTCGATCGGTCACGGCGAGACCGAAGAACCGGACCTCGTCGCCAAGCGCGGCGGAGACGGCCTCGAAATCGGGCATCTCGGCGATGCAGGGCGGGCACCACGACGCGAACAGGTTGACCACGAGCGGTTCAGCCCCGGCCAGATCGCGCAGCACGCCTGT
>JBPPNA010000154.1:0-2851 GCA_051306355.1 Acidimicrobiales bacterium
TCGGATCCCAGTGGGATGTCGTGTACCCGGAGGCGGCCACGCACGACGCGAACGACCCGATCCGGGGTTCGCAGTCGACCCTGGTCGTCGCGGGAGGTGGCACCGTGACCGAGATGGTTGGCTACGTGCCCAGCACGGTGATCCTCGTCGACCACGCCCTCGTCCGTACCTTCTACAAGGGCGCCATCGGCCAGGTCGTGATCGAAGGTGACGAGAACCCGGAGATCTTCGCCGAGCGCGAAGCGTCGGAGAGCGGCGCCGGCGACCCCGGTGCAGATGCAGCCGAGGAAGCGGATACTCCCGACTCCGACGAGGAAACGGGCGACGCCGAAGAAGGCGAAGCGGTGTCCACCGACGAGGTCACGATCCCGGAGGGGGCGTTCGATCCCAGCAACGCGGACAACGCCTACGACCCGCTGGAGGTCACGATCCCGGTCGGCACCACAGTCACCTGGACCAACGAGGACACCGTGTTCCACACCGTGACCTCGGGGACCGTGGAGAACAACCAGGGGAGCCCGGACGGGACGTTCGGCTCCGAAGAGATCCAGCCCGGCGAGAGTTTCTCATACACGTTCGACGAGGCGGGCGAGTTCCCGTACTTCTGCACCCCACATCCCTGGATGCAGGGCACCGTCGTGGTGCAGTGACGCCGCGACACCCGATGGCCCGGCCCTCATGGGCCGTCCACCGGCGCGATTGCCTCATGTGCCCGTAATCCCTACTAGCGGGTCCGACCGAGCTCCTCGAGGAAGAGGTCGATGACCCGGGCCGCCTCGGCGCGCTCGGTGGCGAGTGAGCGCCGACCGGCGTAGAGCCCTGCGCTCCCCAGGGCCAGGCCGGCCGGGATGCCACCCAGGAAGAAGAGCGGCTCGGTGAGGATGAGGGCCGCTGCGCCGCCCAGGACCGGGCCGGCGGCCGACGGCAGCGCCACCACGCCGGTGAGGAGCCCGCGGCGCGTGTGGGTGAGGTCGGCGCAGATGCGGACGATGGACCGTTCCTGTCCCTCGCCGACGACGGAGACGATCACGGCATCGACATCGCCGAGACGGATGCGTTTGGTGGGGTCGACCCGCCGGCGGAGCTTGGCTGCGAGGTCGCCCCGTCGGCGCCACTCGACCTCCCCGTCTCGCCGAGCGTGGATCTCCAGCAACTGGCCCTTGAGCCAGCGATCGACGTGGGCGCGGGCGGTCTGCGCCGGCAGGCCGATGACACTGACCGCCTGGGTGCGGGCCGGACCGAGCACGTTGCGGTCTTCTCGCCGGGCCAGGGCGCCTGCGTCGTGCTCAGCCATGGCCCGCCGGACGGCAGCGGGCGAGATGCCCACCTCGTCGGCTGCGGCCTCGAGCGCACGGCGGTCGAATCCCGGAGGCTCGTGGATCCCTGAGCCGGGCCGGTCGGCGTCCAGTTCGGCCGCGCGACGGATGATCTCGTTGGCCGTCGACGGGTCGAGGCGGTCGTTGCCGGGACGGTCTTCCATCTCTGCGACAGTCCACCACGCTGTCCCGCACTCCGGCGACCATTGGGTGAGGCCGTCCGCAGGCGATTGCGTAGGGTCGAGCCGTGTTCGTCCACCACCTCACCTCGGTCGACGGCGAGATCGTGTTCGACATCGACCCCGACGTGGTCGGCACCGCCGCCGGAGGAACCCGGGTCGCCGACGATGTCAGCGTCGAGGAGGTGTCGCTCCTCGCCCGGGCAATGACCTACAAATTCGCCGTCTTCGAGCAGCGTCTCGGTGGCGCCAAGGCCGGGATCCGCCCTCGCCTGCTCGACACCCACGGCGAGACCATGGCCCGATACTGCGAAGAGATCCAGCCGATGGTGGCGGAGCGCCGCTTCCTGACCGGCGCCGACCTGGGAACGACGACCGCTGACTTCGAACCGCTGTTGCCGCCGGGCCCCCGGCCGATGCGGGTGATCGACTCTGCTGTCGGTGGGGTGGCGTTCGAGGAGCTGGTCACCGGCCGTGGGGTCACCGCCGCGGCCGCTGCCTGGCTCGGGGGCCTGGAGGGTCGCACGGTGGCCATCGAAGGCTTCGGCGCCGCCGGCGGCGGCGTGGCCCGTGACGTCGTCCGCCGGGGTGGTCTCGTCGTGGCCGTATCCACCGCCGACGGTGCCGTCGCAGATGGCGCCGGGCTCGACGTCGATGCCCTCTTCGAGGCCCGGGCCGAGCACGGCGACGCCTTCGTGAACCAACTGGGCTTCGACGTCCACCGACCGGTCGAGCTCCATCGGTTGGCCGTCGACGTGCTGGTTCCCGGCGCCCGAACGGGGATCTACGACGCCGCGGCGGCTGCCGAGGTGCAGGCCACGGTCATCAGCCCCGCCGCCAACGTGCCGTACACGGTCGCCGGGCTCGAGATCCTGCGAGCCAATGGGGTCGTCGCCCTCCCGGACTTCGTGTGCAACGCCGGTGCCGTCCTCGCCTACCAGGCGCCGGGAGGCCTCCCTCCGCACGAGGTCCTCGACCGCGTCGATCGGCTCATCGGTGAGCGGGTCGAGTCCGCCCGCACGGCGCGGATGGATCCGATCGAGCACGCCACCGTCCTGGCCGACACCTTCCTCGCCACGTGGATCCCCGAGCAGCACCAGCCCGACGGACCAGCGCTCGTCCCATGAGCGACGACCTCTTCGCCGCCGCAAAGGGCGCCCGGCTCGAATCACGCCAACCCCTGGCCGCGAGGCTCCGACCCCGGTCCCTCGACGACATCGTCGGTCAGGAGCACCTCCTCGGTCCGGGCAAACCGTTGCGCACGCTGGTCGAGACCGATCGGCTCTCCTCGGCGCTGCTGTGGGGGCCGCCCGGGACGGGCAAGACGACGCTGGCGCGCGCCGTGGCCGCGCACAC